>CALJMD010000197.1 GCA_937981915.1 uncultured Acidimicrobiales bacterium | reverse complement strand
CGACAGTTGATGCAGCAGATCGCCACCGCCACAAGAATCAGCCGTTCAGAGCGGCGCAAAGTGCTGGAGCAGATCGACGCCGAGGCCCTGGCCGCCGCTGTTCCCCTGTGGCTGGGCACGGTGGGTGACATCGACGACGTGTTGCCAAGTGAGCCTGCCATGTTTGATGTGGTGATCCTTGACGAGGCGTCTCAGATCGACCAGCCGTCGGCCGCCGGAGCGTTGCTCCGCGGAGCGACCGCCATTGTTTGCGGCGACCCGCGGCAGCTGCGCCACATTTCGTTCGTGGGGGAGGAGGGACGATCGGCCGACGGGTCAATCGACGTAGGTCGAGACTCGATCTTCGATCGGGCCGTCGGCGCAGGCAAGCTGGTGGCGCTACGGGAGCACTACCGAAGTGATCCTCATCTCATCGACTTTTCCGCTCAACGGTTCTACGACGACAACTTGGCGGTGGCCACCCGCAGCCCGGGCAACGACCGCACCGACCTAATCGACGTTCACGTGGTCGACGGAACCCGAACCGACGACGGTGTCAATCAAACTGAAATCGAAGAGGTCCTCCGTCTGCTTCGAAACGAACCGATTTCCGACGGTGGGACCATCGGCATCGTGTCGCCGTTCCGAGCTCAGGCCGATGCGTTAACCGACGCCATCATCGAACACGTGCCGCCGTCGAAAATTGAGCGACGGGGCATAGAAGTCGGGACCGTTCACGCTTTCCAGGGTGCCGAATTCGACACCGTGATCGCCTCATGGGTGCTGGATGAGACGTCCCCAGGCCGCTCGTGGACCTTCGTAAACGACCCGTCACTGTTCAACGTGATGATCACCCGGGCCAGACGGCGAATGGTCGTTGTCAGCTCGGTTGCACAACCCCCGGGTCTGGCCGCCGACTACGTCCGCTACGCAGAACGAGGTCTCGACGGCCTGGCCTATGACAGAGGCGGTGATAGCTCCAGCACTGGCATCGGCGCCAACGCCCAGGCGGCAAAATGGACCGAAGACGTAGTGTCGGTGCTGATCGACGCCGGCTATGAAGTGGTTGAGCGCTATCCGGTCGGCCGGTTCACCGTCGACGCCGTGTTGCGCGACGCCCGAGGGCGCAAGGGTGAACCGATCGCCGTGTGCTGCCACCCCGGTCCAGACCACGTTGAGCGAGAACTGTTGCTACACCGCATGGGGTGGCAAGTGGTGTACGCGTTCCGTAGTGAATGGTCGGGCCGACTGGCCCGGCTGGTCATCGAGCTGGGTCGGGATCTCCGTAGGGCGTAACGGCCGGATTGTTATCGGTCGACTGTCCAAAGTCGGTCGCCTCGTTCGACGTAGTGGTAGACATCGGGTTGGATACGACTCGATCTGACACGACTCGATAGGAAAGGTAGAGACAATGAGTTTCTCAGCGAACACTCGCCCCGTGGTCGATCGCTCGGCGTGGCTTGAGGCCCACCGCACCCACCTGGTCAAAGAGAAAGCGGCCAGCCGACAACATGCGGCGTTGGTGGCGTCGAGGCGCGACCTGCCGTGGTTGGAGGTTCCCGCTGACTACGTCTTCGACACCGAAGACGGCGAGACCGACCTGCTCGGACTCTTCGGCGACAAGAGTCAGCTGATCGTCTACCACTTCATGTTTGGTCCCGACTGGGGCGACGAAGGCTGCCCGAGTTGTTCGTTTTGGGCCGACAGCTACAACGGAACCGACGCTCATCTAGGAGCACGAGACATAGCGTTCGCCGCTGTCTCCCGAGCCTCGATGACTCAGATCGACGCCTACAAGAAACGGATGGGTTGGGATTTCCCCTGGGTGTCCAGCGGGCGTAGCGAGTTCAACTACGACCTCGGCGTCAGCGCTCGACCCGAGCAACTGGAAGCGGGCGAGAAGCTCTACAACCTTGGTACCGCCGAGCCGATGGGGCCCGAGTCCCCCGGCACCAGCGTGTTCGCCCGCGACGGTGACCGGGCGTTCCTCACCTACCAGGTCTTCGCCCGGGGCCTGGAGGGTGTCAACGCCGCTTACCATCTGATGGACCTGACCCCCAAAGGTCGTGACGAGGATGACCTGCCATGGACCATGGCGTGGCTACACCGCCACGACTCCTACCCGAGCGAACCGGCATCGTGATCTCGCACTAGGCGACCCCGGTGGTCAGCGGTCGAATACCTGCCGGAACCATTCGTTGCCGAGCACGGCGTTCGGGTCGCATCGATTGACCAAGTCGAGAAATCGGTCGACGTTCGGGTACGAACCGAGGTCGAGGCGCCCGGGATCGAAGACTTTGCCCCAATGAGGGCGCACGGCGAACGCCTTGAGGGCATCCGCCACCACGTTTGATGCCCGAGCCGCCGCCTGGGCATCGGGGATCCAGGTGAAGTGAAAGGCGACCGAGTCGCGCCCAAAACACGGACTCAGCCACAAGTCGTCGGCAGCGATGGTGCGCACCTCCGAAATCATCAGCGCCTCGCCAAGGGCGTCACCGACTGTGGAGAGAGCGGTCACGGCAGCCGCAGCGTCGTGGCGACCCACGAAGTACTCGGATTGGATTTCGTCCCCGGCGCTGGGGGTGAAGTCCATGACGAAGTGAGGCAGCCGATCCGACCACGCGCCCGCTACTCCAAGTTGTTTAGTGCACGCCTCGGCCGGCATCAGGCGAATAGGGTGCCGATTCTCGGTGGCCTCGATCAAGCCGCTGAGCAGATCACTCGAAGCTGACGGCGCGTCGGTGTCGACCCGCTGCTTCACCCACAGCTGCTCAACCTCGGTCTCCCATCGAGTGAACGCACTCACGCTGTACCCGCTGGCGAAAACGTCGTCGAAGTTCGACGCCAGATCCGTGAGCGACAAGCCGTCGTAGACCCGCTGCGAAACGGAGAACGCCGGCTCCACATCGAGTACAACCGAGGTGATAACACCGAGCGACCCGAGGCCCACGACGGTTCCGGCGAAGTCTGGATCGCCCCGCTTAAGTGACAACAGGTCTCCGGTCGGTGTGAGGATGTCGATGCCGGCGACGGCTGTCGCCAGATTGCCGTTTCGGTCACCGCTGCCGTGGGTGCCGGTGGAGATTGCCCCGGCGATTGAGATATGTGGAAGTGACGCCAGGTTGTGCACGGCCAAGCGCAGTGGCGCCAGCAACTCGACCAGCCGACCGTAGGTCACCGACGCACTGACCCGCACCGCGGTTCGATCAGTGTTCAGCTCGAGAAACTCCGGCAGGGCTGTCGTGTCGATGATGGCCGAGCCGTCGGCGATGGTGTTGAACGAATGCCGGGACCCGAGTGCTCGACCGGGCGTAGCGCCGGTCAGGAGCTCCGATAACTCCGTCAGCTGTTCCGGCAGGTGGTGCGTCTTCGCTTGATATACGACGTTTCCGGCCCAGTTCTTCACCAGTCCAGCATGGCGTGTGACGAGGATTGGTGCAGGATCCCGAATGGGTTCGGTGTTTGGTTGTCGTCAGGCCTGCGTAGTGGCGCGATCGCGTCCTGTTCCTCGTGGAGGTTCGATTCTTCTCCAACGATTGCCCGGATTGATGTCGTTGGCTGGTTCGTGGACGTAGCGCCCGCCTAGCCGTTGGAGCTCGTCGTCAAGGTAGTCGAGGACGGCGGGTGCGGCGCGTCGGTTGCCGACGACGATCTTGGCGCGCACGGTATGCCCGTTTTCTAGAGCGGTGAGTACTGCTGGGACGTCGTCACGGTCGATAACGAGCAGAGAAACTGTAGTTGGCCGGTCTGATGGTTCGTTCATGGGCGTTGATGATGCGACGAAGCCAGCGGGGTGATCGGGGCATATCTGTGGCTGTCACATTGTCGATTCCGTTCTGGTCGGCTGGGGCCCGGGTCGGACTGGCATGCCTTGCCTATCTACCCGCCGTCGCGCTCCTGGTCGAACTGGGCGAGCACCATAGCGACATCGTCAGCCAGGGAACGCAACGCCTCCGAAATTGCCGAACCGGGCTCATCGCCGCTAATCGGAAGCTGTTGTTGGGGCCCGCGCTGGCCCCCGGGCACACGCATGACCATGGTTTCGTTATGGTCGTGAGCGGTGACGGAGATCAACTGCCTGCCGTTGCCGCTGTCAGGATTCCAGGCCGTCAGCCCGACGCTGGTTGGAGTCCTGTCGACGGTTGTTTCATAGTCGGGTAGATGAGCAGCGAGTTCTCGGAGTTGGCGTTCTGCC
>CALJMD010000196.1 GCA_937981915.1 uncultured Acidimicrobiales bacterium | reverse complement strand
ACCGCTCCGTTGGTATCGGTGCCGGTGAGGGTGATGGTGACACCGCCGATGGGGTCGCCGTTGTCATCGGTGACGGCGCCCGAGATCGATCCTTGGGTTTCGTCGAAGTTGTAGCCGGTGGCGGTTTCGCCTCCGTCGCCGTATCCCGAAGGTTGGGTTTCGGTCACGGTGTAGGTGCCGGCAAGGAGGTCGGTAAAGCTGTAGGTGCCGTCGGGGCCGGTGGAGGCGGTGGTGTTGACGGCGCCGTTGGCGTCGGTTCCCGTGAGGGTGATGGTCACACCGGAGATGGTGCCACCGACACACAGTGACGCTGTTCCGGCATCGGCCGGCGGGCAGACGCCATCGACGGTGACCACACCTTCAATCGTGCCGGCCTTCTCGACGAAGTCGACGTCGGAGGTGCCGGTGGTTCCGTGCTCGACACGCAGGGTGTTTTCGGTGACCGTTCCGTACTCGTCCGGCTGGGTCTGCACGACGTCGTAGGTTCCGGCCAACACGTCAGGGAAGACGTACACCCCGTTCTCATCGGTAACCGTGGTTGCCACCACATCACCGTTGTCGTCGTACAGGGTCACCTCGACACCGGCAAGCGGCGTATCGGTGCCTTCAATGGCGACCACCCCGGAGATACCGGAGATGGCTTCGTTGAAGTCGTACCCGGTGGCATCCTGGCCCGGTCCGATGACGATCTCGGTGATCTCGTCGTCGTTGCCGTCGGTCTCGCCGCCGTTGCTGCCAGCGATGGTGGCCACGTTGCTGTACTCGTCGGGCTGGGTTTCAGTCACTGTGTAGGTGCCGGCCGGAAGGTCACCGAAGCGATAGTTGCCGTCGGCATCAGTAGTGGTGGTTCGCTCCACCGTGTTGCCGTCAACGTCGGTTCCGGTCAGGGTCACGGTGACGCCGGCGATACCGGGGTCGGCGACCGTAGGATCTCCGGTTCCGTCAACCGATTCGGTCACCCGACCACTGATGGTGGCGCCGTCTTCGGAGAAGTCGTTGTCCATGATCGGGGTTCCGCTGAGCGAGATGGGGATCTCGTTGGTGGCGGCCACCGTGCCTGAGGCGTAGGCGTTGGGCTGGGTCTGGGTCAACGTGTACTCGCCGGGCGGCATGTTTTCGAACAGGTAGGTTCCGTCCGGCCCGGTGGTTGTGGTCACCTCTATTGGATTGCCGAACACGTCGGTTCCCGTCAGCGTCACCACGACGCCTTCGATCGGGTCGCCGGAGCCGTCGAAGAATACGGTTCCGCCTACCGGGTTGCCGACCTCGCCGAAGTCGTAGCCGACGGCGTCGGTGCCGGCAGCCAGGGTGATGGCGTCGACCACGTCGTCTTGGCCGGTGGTGTCACCACCGCTGTCTCCGGCGTCGGTCGAGCCGTTGGCCCACAGAGTGGGTTGCGCCTCGGTCACAACGTAGGTTCCGGCCAGCAGACCGTCGAAGGTGTAGTTGCCGTTGGCGTCGGTGGTGGTTGACATCTCAACCGGGTCGCCGTTGACGTCGGTTCCAGTCAGGGTGACGGTCACACCGGCCAGCGGCTGTTCGCCGGAGGTCAAGTCGCCGTCAAGGTCTTCGTCGACGTAGACGGTTCCTGCGATGGAAGAGGTGGTGTGCCAGTAGTCCTGCGTGGCGGAAACACCGATGGCGGGGCTTACGTCCACTGACGACGTATGACCGTCGGCATCGCCGTAGCCGCTGGGGGTGGTTTCAACCACGGTGTAGTCACCGGGTGCTAGTCCGTCGAAGAGATAGGAGCCGTCGGCCCCGACTTCGACTACCCATGGCTCACCCGTTGTCGGGTTGAGGACCGGGTTGCCGGTGTCGTCGAGCAGGGCGACGGTGGCGCCACTGAGTTCGACGTCGTCGGCCGGGTCGGTCGGGTCGACCTGGTGGTAGATGACGCCGCTGATCTGTGTTGACTGAACAACGGGGTCGGCCGAGTCCGATGTTCCTACCGGGAAGACACCGTTGGGGTCCTGGGCTTCACCGTTGATAACAGCGGTGTTGGGAACACTGACCTGGCTGCCGGTGGGCAACGGATCGGCGATCCGAACGGTGAAGGTGGCGGAGCCGGTGTCACCGGGGGCCATGTCGGCCACCGACAAGGTACAGGTGGTTCCTGCCGGGTCTCCGTCAGCGCAGCTCCACGCGTCGGTTGACGACACGAACGTGGTACCGGCTGGGACAGTTTCAGTCACAGTGGCCGTGGTGACATCGATGTTGCCGTCGTTGCTCCAGGAGAGCGAGAAGGTCATCAGGTCGCCAGCCAGGGCAGGATCGGGGGCGGCGGTCTTGGTGAGAGCCAACTCCGAGGTCGGGGTCAACTCGCCAAAGTCATAGTCGGTGGCGTTCACGCCTGAGCCGAGAGCAATGTCGGCGATTTCGGTCGACCCGAAGGTGCCGCCTTCGCTGCCGCTCGAAGTGGCCAGGCCGTCGACCCAAAGCACAGGTTGGGTTTCGGTGACGGTGTAGTCGCCGGGCGCCAGATTCTCGAAGATGTAGTT
>CALJMD010000195.1 GCA_937981915.1 uncultured Acidimicrobiales bacterium | reverse complement strand
GGCGTTCGGTAGGCGGCGCCAAGAACCGCAGCCAGACCAACCACGGGGTACAGGCCGTTGGACGGTGCGCCGAATATCTCCTGCACAATACGCCCAAGAAGCAGACCCTGAACGACGAGCGGGATGAACACCCCGCCTACTCCCCCGGCCCCCAACGTGGCTGAGGTGGCAACGGCTCGGAGAACGAACAGGACAGCGATGACGCCAATCGGAACCGAAGCGTCCAAGACCACCCCGATGACCGACTCGGCTCCGGGCCCGAAGGTCACTGGCTCGTCTACCAAACGCATCGACATGTAGACCGTGATGGCCAGCACGACGGCGGCCAGCGGAATCCGTCGCGAAGCGGTCCAAATGTCAGGAAGGTGCTTGGCCCATGTGAACAGGATCGACAGCGACCGGGCCGCCAATCCGCCCAGCACACCGATTACGACCGCTCCGCCGACTTCATCGATCAGGTCAAGATCCGCCGCTCCGATGGGCAGGAGACGCCCCGAACCGATAGTCAGAGCAAAGACCAGATACGCCGCGCTGGAGGCCACCAGCGCCGGGATGAGGGGGTTCCGGGCAATGTCGCGCTTGTACGGCGTCTCCAACGCAAATAGCACGCCGGTCGCCGGAGCTTTGAAGATCGAGGCCACACCGGCGGCGGCGCCGGCCACCAGGAGAATTCGATCGCCTCGACGGCCCAAGTAGGAAAGCCGACGACGACCAAGCCATTGACCGAGGGTGGAGCCGGCAAAGATCGACGGGCCTTCCAGCCCGAGCGCGCCGCCGGTTCCGATAGTGGCCATCGCCGCCAGCATCTTTCCCGGCAATCGTCGAGGAGCGAGATCGGCGCCGCTATGGAACGTTTTGACGTACTCATCCGACGTCGACGCGTTGTCCCGGCCACCTAAGCGAAGGGCAACAGTTGCCAGCAGCAACCCCACTCCGGGGGTAACCATCATGAGCCACAGCGGTCCATGATCGATTCGGTGAAGAACTTGCTCGACAACCAACCAATCGACGGCGGCCACGAGGGCCCCGACGGCGGTGCCCAAGGCCGCGTAGGTGGCGAACCGAGCTACTCCGTTTAGGCCGGTCCGCATGTGGCCGGTATCAGGATTCTCAAGGCGATTCCCCCGAGACACAGATTGCACAGCTGTAGTGTGCCGCGCCCGTTCGCGAATCGGTGCCCGTACATGTCGATCGGCCCACGCTCAGGGGAACCCGTTCTTAACTGAGCTCAGGTGGCGTCTCGAAGCGATCCAACCAGGCGACCCAGGTGACAACCGGCTCCGAGCGGGTCGTGGTGGCGTGAACCGTCTCGCTGGAGTGCAAGAACACGTCGCCCGGGCGACGCGGGCGAAAGCCCTCACCGCCCCTCAACCAGTCTGCGGCTCCGGCGATGATTCCGTAGATCTCAACGGCCGGGTGATGGTGGGCGGGGTAGACCACGTCAGCCCCCTGCACCGTTAAGAACAGCGCCACCTGTGTGCTTCCGGGGCCGCCCAGTGGGGCGGAAACATTGCGAAGACAAGCGTCGGTGAGGGGCGCAGCAGTGTAGTTCGAACGAAAGTGGTCCAGTTGAGGTGAACCCTCGACCGATTCGTATGGTGTGAGCCACGTCAGGTGCGGGGCCAGGTCGATTACGGCCCGCAACATCGAACGATGACTGGCGGGCGCAAACTGTTCGGCTGCCGGCAACCAGTCCAAGGCCAGGTCGTGAGATCCGGTCGGATCAGCAGCGTCTGGGGTCAAGGTAGCGAGCCGGTCATTCAGCTCGGTGAACGATTCGGCTTCTTCGTCGGTCGCTCCGACCAGGGCTCGCTCCACGTCAGCGCGAATATGCGCTAGCAGCTGCGACGCTGCTTCCGCGAACGCTTCGCCACGTAAGGCCTGTTTCATACCCAGATCTGTATCACTGCACTAGCCGATGATCAAAACCGGTTAATCACAGATCATCAAACCTGATGCCGTTCGGCTCGCTCCTTGAGGCCCAGCAGTTGCCGCCTGACCATGACTGCATCGCCCACAAGAAGCACCGATGTCAGAGCTGCGCCGAGTGGTCCGGTCACCAACATTCGAGCTCGGCTGACGACCCGAGTTCGCTGCCCGACTTCTTCGCCCGCTGACGTGTCGGCCAGGCGATAGGCAAGAGAGAAGTCAACCTGATGGCCGAGAAAGCGGCGGCGCCCGAGACGTAGAACAAGACGTCCAGGACGGTCGACTTCCTCGACGACAAAGTCGATCGGCCCGCCTGGAACGAGCTCCCCGGGGGTAGCCACCATCCATTCGGGGTGGAGATCATCTGCGCTACGACGGCCGAGATTGTCGATCCAGTCGTAGCTGTACCAGCCGGCCCGGCCGAAACCCATTTGCGACAAGAAGTCGAACACCACTTCAGGTTCGGCGTCGATGTCGATGCTCCGGGTGCCAGACCGCCCACCTTGAAACAGATCGTCGCCGGGGACAGAGGCAGCCACTTCTTCTGTTGTCGAGCCCCAGTTGTTGAGGCGATCCAGTAGGGCGACCATCACAGAGGCCGAGCGAAGCTCAGCTCGTGCCCGTCAGGATCGAAGATGTGAAAGTATCGTTCGCCCCAAGGTGCGTCGGTCGGCTCGGTGCTCGGCTTGTACCCCGCCTCGGTTGCCAGTCGGTGCATATCGTCTGGGCTGTCAACGTGGATGATGATTCGCCCCCACCCGGTTCCCGGGTTCTGCCCGGTCAGTTGGAGGTTGATGAAGTTCTCACCAACGTGCAACGAGGTGAAGTCGGCGTCGGGGCCGCCGTAGACGACGCCAAAACCGAGCGAGCGGTAGAAGGCAAGCGATCGGGCCATGTCGACCACGACCAGGGTGATGGCGTTCAGTTCGGGCATCGCTGTCTTACGCTATCGCCCGTCCACCTCCGACCTGGTTGCCGACGGCTCAAGCAGGTGTCTCACCAGCGTGTCGACATCGGCCCGCAACTGTCGTACTCGATCAATCTCAAGCGAGGACGGAAGCATGCGGAACTCAACGGTGTCGTGCTTCGGTGCATCGGCCAGCAGATGCAGGACGTTCACGTCGTTGTACTTGGTCAGCCCGTCAACTGCCCCGGCAGCGGCGGCGACACGGGGCCACGACATGGTGGCGTATCGATCCGATTCGACCAGGTCGATCAGTCCGGCCGGCAGCGCACCGAGTCGACGACAATGCGGATTGGTCTGCATCTTTTGACGAATGACGTCAACGTTTGCCCCGAAGGCGAAGACCAGCTGTTGGAAGACATCCGGCCGGCGGAACAGCTCGGCGTCATAGTGGAAATGGGTGGCCCCCTCGGTTGGAACAGTGAAGCCGAGGTCGTTTGCGGTACCGATGACGACGCTGAGCCACTCGTCGAACCCTTCGGTTAACGGGGGCGAAATGCACTCAGTAACCCGTTCTTTTTCGCCCGGCAGGGTCGTGAACATCACAACGGAAGCGCCGGACGAGTCGTGTAGGCGGGTGGTGTCACCCTTGCGTTCAGTCGTCAGCCCGAAACGGTCGGCTAGAGCCTCAAGGTCGTCGGACGACGCGTTCATTGCCGGTAGGAACTGGCCCACCATACGAAGGAACCGCTGGTCGTCGGACAGGACCCGATGCCACCCCGGCCGACTTGGCTCTTTGACATGTAGATCAGCGTGGATGGTGACGTCACTAACCAACCGTAGGTACTGATCGCCGGAAGCGTCGAACACGGTAAAGGCTGGAGTCAGATGGTGGAACACCTCGAGATCGGGGTGAGCGGACGGCTCGGAGTCAACGTGCCAATCCTCAACCACTGACCCACCGATAGACCGGGCCACGCCCTCTGCGAGCGTGGCCCGTGACGACCCTGTGGGGGCCAGGATTTCCAGTTCCGTTCCAACCTGAAAGGTCATGCTGTCCTGACTATCGGACCAGACCCCGGTTTGCTCCGGGTCGGCACCCACGGTTTCAACCCGAAGCACGTTCGTCTAGCCCGGGAAGCCGATGAGACCCAGCAGGTACTTGCCCTTCAAGATCTTGGCCTCGTAAGGGGTTGAAGCCGATCCCCAGGCTTCGGCCAGGTCAACTGCATGGTCGTAGTCGTATCCGGCGTCGAAGTAGGCGTTGAGGGCCTGGTCGATTACGCCAACCGTGGTCGGGGTGGTCGGTCCGAAGGCACCCTCATCGGGGAAGCTCCGCAGACCCAACATGAACTTACCCTTGACGACCTTGGCATCGTAGGGACGATCCAGGCCCCAGAAGTTCGCCAACTGAACCGCGTGGTCGTAGTCGTAGTACTCGAAGTAGGCGTCCAAAGCCTGGTCAACCACGTTGCCCGTTGGTGTGGTCGTGGTCGGAGCCGTGGTCGGAGTGGTCGGTCCGAAGGCACCCTCATCGGGGAAGCTCCGCAGACCGAGCATGAATTTGCCCTTGATAATCTTGGCGTCGTAGGGGCGATCCAGGCCCCAGAAGTTCGCCAACTGAACCGCGTGGTCGTAGTCGTAGGACTCGAAGTAGGCGTCCAAGGCCTGATCAACCACATCAACCGTGGTAGCGGTTGTCTCCGGCTCGTCTACGACCGGGTCGGACTCCTTCTTGGCCGTCGTCGGCGGAATGGTTCCCGTAGTCGGTGTAGGTGTTTCGGCTTCTTCGGTGACCTCTTCCGGGGCGAAGGCGTTCTCCTCGGGGAAGTCGATGGCCCCGATCAGGAACTTGCCTTTGTACACCTTGGCGTCGTACGGATCGTCCAAGCCCCAGAACTCGGCCAGGTCAACCGCGTGGTCGTAGTCATAGCCAGCCTCGAAGTAGGCGTCGAGGGAACGGTCGATGAACTGCTCAAACGTTTCTTCGGGAACTTCAGTTCCGACCTCGGCCGGGAAGTCGATCTCGCCGAGAAGTACCTTGCCTTTCGTGACCTTGGCGTCGTACGGAGCGTCGTAGCCCCAGTAATCGGCCAGGTAGGCGGCATGGTCGTAGTCATAGCCAGCGTCAAAGTAGGCATCGAGCGCCTGGTCGACCAAGGTCCGGCCAGCCTGTGCCGGGAAGTCGATGAGCCCGAGCAAGACCTTTCCTTTGGTGACCTTGGCGTCATAGGCGGTCGGCATACCCCAGTAGTCGGCCAGATCAGCAGCGTCGTCGTAGTCAAATCCGGCCCCGAAGAAGGCGTCGAGCGCCTCGGGGGCGATGTCCACCTGAGGAAGTTCGCCTTGAGCCAACGCTGCGGCGGCACCAGGCTCGCTTTCCACCACCAACGGCTCGCTGTCGCGAGTCAGCATGATGGTCGCACCGGCTGCCGGCACAAAGGTGGTGATTCCCAACGCCGCCATTAGCGAGGCGCGCGCGATCTTATGCTGCTTGTCAGCCACTTGACTTCTCCGTGGTTGGCACGTTGGGCTACCCAGCCCCGTGCGATGTGGTTCCCCTGCGCTGGACCTTCTGGACGATGGCCGCTGCGATGTCAGGTTGGTCTTGGTTACGAGATGAAGACTCACCAGCGGCCCGATCGGTTCCGTTGAATCCCAGATTTTTCTCTCACAGGCAAAGATCTGGCACTATCGAGAGACTATGAAACTGTCGCTTGGACTTGGATATTGGGGTTCGGGGCCGCCTTCAGACGCCCCTGAACAGATTGCAACCGCCGAACGGCTCGGGTTCGACTGCGTCTGGACGGCGGAAGCATACGGCTCGGATGCCTTGACGCCCCTCGCTTGGTGGGGTTCGAGCACCGAGTCGATCGGCTTGGGAACGTCGATCTGCCAGCTGTCGGCTCGCACCCCAGCGGCGATGGCCATGGCAGCCATCACCCTCGACCATCTCAGTTCCGGACGGTTCCGACTTGGGCTTGGAGCATCGGGCCCGCAAGTGGTCGAAGGGTGGTACGGCCAGCCCTATCCCAAACCGCTGGCCAGGACTCGAGAGTATGTTCAGATAGTGCGGGCCATATTGGCCAGAGACCAACCGGTCACCTTCGACGGCAAGCATTATCAACTCCCCCACCCTGGCGGGGCGGGGCTCGGGAAGCCGCTTAAGTCAACGGTGCACCCACTGCGCTCGGACCTGCCGATTTACCTTGGGGCCGAGGGTCCGAAGAACGTGGCCATGACCGCCGAGATTGCCGACGGCTGGCTACCCCTGTTCTTCTCTCCACGAGACAACGACTTCTACCTGACCGCGATGAATGAGGGTTTCGCCCGCCCGGGAGCCAGACAGAATCTCGACTCGTTTGACGTAGCAGCCGTAGTCCCGGTGATTGTTGATGACGACGTGAACCGGGCCGCCGACATGATCCGACCGATGCTTGCTCTGTACATCGGGGGCATGGGGGCCAAAAGCACCAACTTCCACCTGGACGTTTTCGCCCGCCTCGGGTACGAGGAACGATGCCAAGACATCCAAGATCTGTATCTGTCCGGAGACAAAGCAGGCGCAGCCGCCGCTATTCCCCTCGACCTGGTGGAGGCAGTCGCCCTCGTGGGTCCGCCGGCCAAAATCGCTGAAGACTTGGGACCGTGGCGGGACTCGGTGGTGAAGACGCTGGTCGTGAGCGGCCCGCCTCCGCTTCTTGAAGCGGTGGCCCGGATCGTTGACCGGTAACGTCAACGAAGCTGGAATCCGAGGCCCATCTCGTCGTCGTCATCGAGCATGAACGTGTGATGGCCGCTCACCGATGCCCGCCCGCCGATCTCCGTTGTGACACTGCCATCGTGGGCCTCCAGCACCCGGCCGGTGAACACTCCCCCGGCGATGCCGCGGTGAGAAAGGATCTCTCCGGTAGCCAGCTCACCCCTACCATGCAGGACGGCCAGTCGAGCCGAGGTACCCGAGCCACACGGTGACCGATCGACCTCCCCGTCACCGAAGACGGTGATGTTGCGTTGGGCCAAAGTGGCGTCGGCGAACGGTCCCGCCGTTGGAGGCTCAAGATCGTCGTCGTAGAAGATCACACCGTACAGCCCCGATAGGCGTGTCTCCGTCGGGTGCTGAACGAGTTCGTGATCTACCAGTTGACCCCGAATCAACCGCGCCAAGTCGATGAAGCGGTTGACGTTGGGCGGGTCGACAGAGAGGTTCGCCTCGGCGGTAACCGACGACGACCGAAGAACTGCGTAATGGGCGCCCCCGTAGGCGATGTCCACTGTGACGGTCCGACCCTCGATCTCAACCGGAATGTCGAGACCGCGTACGAAGGCAGGGACGTTGACGAAGCGGACCATTCCCACCCGCCCTCCGTCGATGTTGGCTTCCACCTGCAAGCGCCCGGAAGGCACGTCGACGGCGAAGGTCGTGACCGGTTCGTGCGCCGCCACCACCCCGGTTTCAAGCGCCCACGTCGCCCCGGCGATGGTGCCGTGGCCGCACGCCGTGGAGAACCCGTCTTTGTAGAAGAAGATCATGGAGAACTCGGCTTGCTCGTCGTCGGGCGGAGCGATGAAGCAGCCGTACATATCGGCGTGGCCACGGGGCTCGTTGACCAGCAGCGCTCTAACATCGTCTAAGCGCAGTTGAGCGTCGGCTCGCTTGTCGAGGACGGTCGCCCCTCGCAGCGGGGGAACCCCTCCAGTCACAATTCGGTACGGCTCACCGGCAGTGTGATAGTCGGTCGTGGAGATGGTGCGTTTGGCCATCGACATCGTTGGTAGCTCGTTCTTTCAGCCCAGCCGGGCCATTGCGGTACGGATCGTGGCGTAGTGATCGGATTCAACCGGTACGAAACAGCAAAGTGACGCGTCCCGCAGTTCTCGTTGCATGGCGGGGTCTTCGCTCGAAGCAAGGAGTGCTTTTACCGCCCGGCGACGCACTTCGGGGTCCAAATCGGTCCGTGCCACCAGCGGCTGCACCGGCCAAGGTCCGAGACGGGTGAGAACTCGCAGACCATCAACCTGAGAGTCGGTCGAAGCCCTCGACGATCGGACAACCGAGTCGACGGTGGCAGCATCGAGCCGTCCGTCCAACAACATGTCCAGTGACTGGTGATGTCCACCAGTGAAGACAAGGTCGGCAAAGGCGTCAGGGTCGACCCCACTGTCGTTGAGAGCCAAGCGCAAGGCGTAGTGCCCGCTGAGGCTGACCTCGTCGTTGCAGCCGACGCGCTGGCCGGCCAGGTCGGCCAGCTCCCGGAAGGGGGCGTCGGCCCGGACGACCACATCACCGAAGTAGATCGGTCGGTGCTCGGAACCGTCATCGAGGGGGACCCATGCGACACCGGCCAACTCGATTGTTGGCTTGTCCTGCCTGGTGGCGAGATCAACGTAGGACGTGGAACAGATCCATCCGAAGTCGGCGCTGCCGTCGGCGAACGGGTCGGTTCCCGGCGCCGGACCCGAACGCTCCGTTTCGAGCATGAGATCGCAATCCATGGCGTCGGCTATCTGCTCGAACAACGAGACCGGAAAGCCCGGGGTCATGTAGGACAGGAGCCGGGGGCGTCGAGAAACCAAGCCATCAATTTAGCGACTTCTATTGATCTGGCGACAGGTCCGCCGGCTACCCCGGTGTCAGGTCGGGCGTAATCAGAGCACTCGGCTACGAGGCACCGCTGAATTTGGCTCCGGCGGCGACATGAGATGCCGCGCCGTTCCCGGAGGCTCGATCAGCGTCACGGTTACGGACCTCGGCTCGGGCGACGACGTGATGATGCACCTCGTCAGGACCGTCGGCCAGACGCAAGGTGCGCTGCCCGTGGTACATGTCGGCCAACGGGAACCACTGCGAGATGCCGGCCGCACCGTGCATCTGAATGGCCTCGTCGATGATCTGACAGCACTTTTCCGGAACCATAGCCTTGACCGCTGACACCCAGATGCGGGCTTCAGCGTTGCCGAGGGTGTCCATGGCCTTCGCTGCTCGCAGCACCATGAGCCTCATGGACTCAACCTCGATGCGAGCTCGAGAGATGACTTCCATGTTCTTGCCCAGGTTGATGAGCTTCTTACCAAAGCCTTCCCGGGTCACACCGCGGTCAACCATCATCTCGATGGCTCGCTCGGCGGCGCCGATGGAGCGCATGCAGTGGTGAATACGACCCGGGCCGAGTCGCAGCTGCGAAATTTCGAAGCCCCGCCCTTCACCCCACAAAACGTTGTCTTTGGGAACACGAGCGTCGTTGAAGCGAATATGCATGTGGCCGTGCGGGGCATCATCAGCACCGAAGACATACATCGGGCCGACAATCTCGACGCCGGGGGCGTCGATGGGGACGAGAATTTGAGACTGCTGCTTGTAGGTGTCGGCATCAGGGTTGGTGCGAACCATGGTGATCATGATTTTGCACCGCGGGTCTCCGGCACCCGAGATGTAGAACTTCTCGCCGTTGATGACCCACTCCTCACCGTCGAGGTAAGCGCTGGTTTGGATCTGTTTGGCATCGGAACTCATGACGCCGGGCTCGGTCATGGCGTAGGCCGACCGGATTTTGCCTTCCAGAAGCGGCTCCAGCCACTGCTGTTTCTGCTCAGGGGTGCCGACTCGCTCTAGAACTTCCATGTTCCCGGTGTCAGGAGCGGAGCAGTTTAGACACTCCGACGCCAGGCGGTTCTTACCCAGCTGATTGGCAATGTAGGCGTAGTCCAGATTGCTGAGACCTTGGCCGGTCTCGGCGTTGGGCAGGAAGAAGTTCCACAAGCCCTGAGCCCTGGCCTTCATCTTGGCTTGCTCCAGGAGTTCAAGCTGTCCGGGAGCATGGCTCCAGCGGTCCTGGCGATTCTCGCCGAGGCGGTAAAACTCCTCGGTTATGGGGTCCACTTCATCGCGAATGAACTGCATTACGGCCTCATAGAGAGGGCGCACCTCTTCGGACATCCGGAGGTCGAAATCGTCCATGCTTGCGCTGCGCAAGGCTCCACCGGTCACGTTTGTCTCCTGTCGTCAGTGGTCTGTCGGCGGACGAGGTCGATACCTCCAGTCCAGCCGATACGTCCCTCCACTATGGGCCACCCACCGGGCAAGTGACAATCCGTAGCCTGTCGTTCGATTACACGGCCCGATTTAGGAGGCAGCACCGACCAATAGTGCGGTAACCACGACGACCGTGATCATCACCATCGCTTCGACTCCGACAGCCATTCGCAGTCGCACGCCAGCCGGCGACGAACCGACGACGGCGCGGGATCGCACCGCTGAGGGCAACAAGGTGCGGTGGTTGTAGAAGCCCATGGCCCCAGCCAAGGCGACCACCACAAGTTTGATCAACAGGAGCCGACCCCAAGGCGTTGTCCACAGTGCCGACGTCGAATCCAAGATTGACCAAGCCAATGACATCCCGGCGACCCCAACGACAACAGCAGCGGTCGAGGCCAGGACCGAGAAACGGATTCCCAGTTCCATCGCTTCCAGCGGCATACGGTCCCGCCTGCGATTCCACAAAGTGGCGGCCAGCATCATGACACCGCCTCCCCAGACCGCCCCGCCGATGACGTGGACGGCGGCGGCAAACGACGTCAAAACACGGTTGCCTTCGCTCAGCGTGTGTCCATCGAACAGATGGGAGACCGTGAGAAGCAACAGACCGAGCAAGGCCAGGCTTGAACTGGCCCCTGACTGCCACCGATACTCGGTGAAGGTCTCGGCCAGTTCACGACCACGGTTGACCGTGGACGGCCGATCTGTCGGTGGCGTGGCAGCTGCGCTCACCACCGGAGACAGTTGACGTTGCCGGGATACCGAGATCTCATCGGCCGACACGTTCAGGCCGGCAAGATGCGGTTCAGGTAGCCCCCACCAAGCCAAGCCTCCAAGAAGACGAAGTCCTACGGAGAGACCGAATGTCGAGGCGAGCAGGTCGGCCAATCCGGCAAACGACCATTCTCCGACCTCGATGACAACTTGAGCCACTACCTCGAGGGACGCACCTACGACGACCAACAGTCCGAATCGGCGAAGCCACACAACGGCGTTCTCAAGGTCGCGACGCCGACGCAAGACCAGCTGAGCGAAGATAAAGCCACCGATGGCCCCCATCGCAGCGGTGTAGCCGATGGCGCGACCGATAGCGGCCACAAAGCTGGCGCTGGCCAGTCCGCTCCGACCCTCGGCAATGAAGTCTTGCGCCACCGCCGATGTCCCGCTGGTGCTGGAATCGCCTAGACCAATGTCGAGAGCACCGTCCGAGGATTCACCGTCTGAGTTTTCACCGGCGGCTTCGGTCGAGCGCAGCTCACCCTCAGCCACTTCCTCGACAGTTGGCACTTCAGCCATTTCGCCTGCGACCACTTCATCGGTGTCCACTTCACCCGCATCCGAGGCGGGAAGAGAAGGGTCGTCCGCCTCGGCCGCCGTGTCGACATCTGCCGATTCAGATAAGACATCAAACGCCATGCCACCTGAGATTGCATGGGCGTCTTCGGCCTGCACTGTCCAGCGAAGGGCCACTTCACCCTCGCTCAACGGGGGCTCGAACCCGAGCACCCACGTCAAGCCGTCGCTCGACTCGATGGAAGTAGGCAGACGGAGACCGTCTGCCGGGTCAAGGACAGCGAACTTTTCACCAACCGGCTGGACCGGTCCAGTGAAGACCAGGGTTAGTTCATCCAGCGGACCTTCGACAGCGTCACCCTCCGCCGGATCCGATCGGTCGAAGCCAACGTGGGCTGAAGCCGGTGACGAAACGAGAACGGGTGCCAGCACGACAAGCGCGAACACCAAGACACGGCAAAAACTCAGTTTCCTTTTCCGGGCTGATGCGGCGGCGTTTCGGGACGAGATACCCGAACTGCCCGGCTGGTCGGAGAACACTATCGACATGCTCCAATGCTTGTTGCTGTCCACAGAACCTTGTGAACACTACAGGTATCTTAGGCATGCGCTGCTGTCAATGAACCACGAGGAGATTCACCCACCGCACAGGTCGATTCACTCCGGCCTGGTCGACCCCGGCTAGTCGCTCCAGGAGCCTGCCGGCAGCCAGGAGCCATGGAAGCCCATCGGTACCCGCTGTGGCATTGGGATTGTCGCCACCGGACCCGATTCGATGGATGCCGCATCGAGAACCCACAGCTCGGAGCTGTCCTCGGCCTTGTCATAGACGTAGCTGAGAATCCAGCCGTCGTCTTCGTCGCCGGACGTACCGTCGGGGCCTGCGACGGGTACTGGTTCCGCCGCCTCCTTGCCTTCCAGAGGCAAGCGCTGAGAATCCCCGGAGACAACGTCGTAGCGCACGAGACCGTTGGTGGACGAGGCGCCGTCAGCGGCGAACATCGATCCGTACACATAACGGTTGGGTAGACCGACGAGGTGATCGGCGACTCGCGGGAAGTCGAATGGCAGGTCATCCAACGGTGTTTCGGTAACCGACCCGGCGCTGAGGTTGATCTCCCAGCGATGAAAGCCGCCGGGGGCGGAGAAGTCGTCCGGTCCGTTTTTCCACATTGACTCGTACCGAGCCACGTCAAACATGATGGTGGTGGCGTCGGCGCCCTCGACCTCAAAACTGTTGGCCGGGTGGAAGACGTAGCAAGGGTCAACATCGAACCAGCGGGTCTGATCGCCCGAACCACCTCTTGGCATTACCCCGATCCTGGCCCCGTAGCCTTCATCCCATCGGAACGGCATTGCTCCCGACATGGCCTGCTCCAGGTCGAACACCACGGGCAGGTCCATGAACAACACGTAGTTCTCGGTGATGGAGAAATCGTGGATCATGGTCGGCCCGGGCACGTCGATGATCTCGGTCTGAACCAAAGCCCCTGACGGATCGACCCGATGATAAGTGAGGTACGGAGGAGCAAAGCCGTAACCGAAGAAGTGCATTTCGCCGGTGACCGGGCACATTTTCGGGTGGGCGGTCATGGCCGAATTCAACTTGCCGTCGAAGTCGTACGGCCCGACGGTGGCCAGCTCGCCGTCCAACTCGCAGGGAAAGCTCGTTTCGACCAGGGCGAGAATGCGTCCGGAGTGCGCAACGACGTGGGTGTTGCTAACGCCGACGGTGTAGTCGACTGAGCCGTCGGGGCCGATCATGCGGGCCGATGGGTCGGTCATCTGCCTGGTCTGCACCCACCGGTTTCGGTACCACTCGGCCTTGCCGTCTCGAATTCGGACACCGTGAATCATCCCGTCACCCAAGAACCAATGTGGCGATGAGCCGCTGTGCGGGTTGGGTCCATTGCGCAGGTACAGACCGTCGATGTCGGCCGGAATGTCACCGCTCCAGGTCAACTCGTGGCTCGTGATCTCGTGCTCGACCGGCCGACGGTTACCGGTGAGGTGAAACGGTTTGCCGGGCTCGTCGGTGACTGTGGCGTCGGTCGTTGTCATGGTTCCATCCTGACATGGTTGAGGCCTGGCGTCACCACCCAATGCGCCAACAAACGACGCTCCAAAACGACCCTGTCGAACCGCTCGGAAAACTAGACACTCTCACGTAATCGTTATAGGGTGTAGCCCATGACGCGCATGACCCCAAGTGAAGCATTTGTAGAGACCCTGGCCGCCAACGGTGTGACCGACACGTTCGGCATCATGGGCTCGGCCTTCATGGACGCGATGGACATCTTCGCCCCGGCCGGAATCCGCTTGATTCCCGTCGTGCACGAGCAGGGCGCAGCCCACATGGCCGACGGATACGCCCGAGTATCCGGACGGCACGGTGTGGTCATCGGCCAGAACGGTCCCGGAATCTCCAACTGCGTAACCGCAATCGCAGCCGCCTTCTGGGCTCACTCCCCCGTCGTCATCGTGACCCCTCAAACCGGCTCGGGCAGCATCGGCCTCGGCGGCTTCCAGGAAGCCAACCAGCTGCCAATGTTCGAAGAGTTCACCAAATATCAGGGTGAAGTAAACAACGAGAACCGCATGGCCGAACTCACCATGCGCTGCTTCGATCGGGCTATGTCCGAAATGGGTCCGACCCAGCTCAACATTCCCCGCGACCGCTTCTACGGCGACATTGACATCACCGTCCCAACCCCAATGCGGGTTGATCGTGGCGCCGGTGGCGAAGACAGCCTGAACCGGGCCGCCGACCTCCTCGCCGAAGCAGAGTTCCCCGTCATGATCAGCGGCGGCGGCGTGGTCATGGGCGATGCCATGGCCGAATGCGTCGAACTGGCCGAACGACTCGGCTGCCCCGTGGTCAACAGCTATCTTCATAATGACTCGTTCCCGGCCAGCCACCCGCAGTGGTGCGGCCCGCTGGGCTACCAGGGCTCCAAGGCCGCCATGAAGCTGATCGCCCAGGCCGACGTAGTCCTGGCCCTCGGCACCCGCCTGGGACCGTTCGGCACCCTGCCTCAGCACGGTCTCGAGTACTGGCCCGAAGACGCCAAGATCATCCAGGTCGACGCCGATCACAAGATGCTCGGTCTGGTCAAGCCGATCAGCGTTGGCATCGCCGGTGACGCCGGTGCCGCCGCCAAGGCGCTCACCGCCCGCTTGGCCGATCGGGAGCTGGCGTGTGACGCCACCCGTGACGCTCGAGCCGAGCGCATGAACGACGAGAAGACAACGTGGGAGACCGAGCTCGACGGCTGGATCCACGAGAAGGACGACTTCTCACTCGAAGCCATCGAAGAGGCCAAGGACATCCCCGGTGATTGGCTGCATCCTCGCCAGGTCCTCCGCGAACTCGAGAAGGCCATGCCGCCTCGGGTCATGGTGTCGACCGACATTGGCAACATCAACTCAGTAGCCAACAGCTACCTGCGTTTCGAAGAGCCCCGCAGCTTCTTCGCCGCCATGAGCTGGGGCAACTGTGGCTATGCCCTGCCAACGATCATCGGCGCCAAGTGCGCCGCCCCGGACCGCCCGGCCGTGTCCTACGCCGGTGACGGTGCATGGGCCATGTCAATGGTCGAGATCATGACTGCGGTTCGCCACGACATTCCGGTTACCGCAGTGGTGTTCCACAACCGTCAATGGGGTGCGGAGAAGAAGAATCAGGTCGACTTCTACGGCCGCCGATTCGTGGCCGGTGAGTTGGACGGCGAAGAGAACTACGCCGACATCGCCACCGCCATGGGCGCCAAGGGTGTTCGGGTGGACAAGATCGACAATGTCGGTGCCGCCCTGACCGACGCCATCGACGCTCAGATGAATTCCGGTGTCACCACCGTCATCGAGATCATGTGCACGCAGGAGCTGGGTGACCCGTTCCGACGAGATGCGCTGTCGAAGCCGGTTCGTCATCTCGACAAGTACAAAGACTACGTCTAAGCCGACCAGGGCTCGACTCCAATGACCGGTCAGCTGGCCAACATGGCCGAAGTATTCGGCTTTCCCGCAGAACTGACCGGTGATCGCAAGGTCACGCTCGCCGACAGCAGCGAAGTCGGCGAGCTGGCCGAGCACATTCCTCAAGTTGACCCGGCCTATGTGTTCGACCCTGAAGCAACAATGGCGTTGCTGGCCGGGTTCGAACACAACCGCCGGGTCATGCTTCAGGGTGCACACGGAACAGGCAAGTCAACACATGTGGAGCAGGTGGCCGCCCGATTGGGTTGGCCCCTGCTGCGCATCAACCTTGATGGCCACCTGTCTCGCTCCGATCTTGTCGGCCGGGACGCCATTGTTCTGCGCGACGGCCAGCAAGTGACCGAGTTTCAAGAAGGCATGTTGCCGTGGGCGTTGCAGCGTCCGGTGGCACTGCTGTTCGACGAGTTCGACGCCGGACGTCCCGACGTAATGTTTGTCATTCAACGAGTCCTGGAACGTGATGGCAAGTTCACGTTGCTCGACCAGAATCGTGTGATTGCCCCTCACCCCCGGTTCCGACTGTTCGCCACGACCAACACCATTGGCCTCGGCGACCTAACCGGGATGTATCGCGGCTCGAACGTACTCAACCAGGCACAAATCGACCGCTGGAACATCGTGGCCAAGCTGGACTACCTGGGACCAGAAGTCGAACAAGCCGTGGTGAGAGGCCAGGTGCCGGCCTTCACCACGTTGGCTGACGCTGATCAGATGTTGGCCGGAATGGTGAATGTTGCTGCGATGACCCGGACCGGATTTGCCGCTGGAGATCTGTCCACGGTGATGTCGCCTCGCACGGTGATCAGCTGGGCGGAGAACGTTCTGGCCTTCGGAGGCCTTGAGATGGCCTTCAGGTTGTCGTTCCTCAACAAATGCGACGAAGCCGAGCGCGACATCGCACTTGAGTACTTTCAGCGGGCCTTCGGCCGCTGAGCCGGCGGAATCAGGCGGCTCACACTATGGTCGCGTTCCCACCTCCGAAGTCCACCACCAGCGAATCCGAGGTTGATTCGGGTCGCCGTCATCAACAGAGGCTGTCCTCGGCGTCACTTCGAGCAGTCGCTGCGGAACCGGCGGCAGAGTTGCGAGGGCAACGACTGGAAGTGGACCAACGTCCGGTCGGAATCGTGGTTCCCCATCTAGCGATGGACCTTGATGAGTTGGACAGCGCTACGAGGCGCGGTGTGGTTGATGCCATGGCGGTTCGCGTCCGCTACAGCAACCGTGACCTACATCTCAGGCTCAGTCCGACCGAGCCTATGGAGCGAATCATCTTTGATGTCGCCGAGCAGTTCCGGTGCGAGGCCAGAAGCGATCTCCCGGGAGTAACCGCCAACATGACCCGGTCATTCGACCGGTGGACGGTGTTGGCCATGGCCGAAGGTTTGACCGATAGCGGTGTCGGCCTATTGATCTTCACTATCGCCCACATGCTCCGGTACCGGTTGACCGGCCAGGCTATTGACTTCTCCGTCGCCCCTGCGGTCGACGAAGTGATCGAGACAACAAGGGGCAACTTGTCTCGACTGGTCGGCTACGCCCTCAAAGAACTCCCACCCCTGATCGACGATCAGGAAGCCTTTGCCGAACCGGCAACCGAAATCGCTCGCCTTGTGGCGGAGATGGCCGGCGATGCAGACGTCCGCCAACAGGAGGAGTCCACCAGGCATCGTTTCCTCGTTCCCGTTGACTGGGACACCCTTGATCTTGAGTTGGCGGAATCCTCACGGTCGGCGACGGCAACTACCGGCCGGTCATACGAGGTGTTCACCACCGAACACGACTCGCAGATTCACGGATCTCGCATCTACCCCACGGCGGTTCTGCGACGCCTGCGTCGGCGTATGGAGGAGTTGGAACGGGCTCAAGCTGTCAGCCCGGCCCGAGTAGCCCAGCGGCTTCGCCCACTACTGGTTGATTGGGACTCGTCCGGCTGGGCCGGTTCGCAAGAAGACGGCGTGCTTGACACCCGTCGGCTGGCCGCTGTCGTTGCCGATCCAGCTGATCGATCGATACACCGGACACCCGAGCGACGTCAGTCGCTTGACGCGGTTGTCACTTTTCTGGTCGACAATTCCGGCTCTATGAAGGTTCAGCGCTATGAGTCAATGGCGGTTTTGGTCGACACGTTGACCCGCGCCGTCGACTTGGCCGGGGCGCAGTCCGAGGTGTTGGGTTTCACCACGTCCAGCTGGAGCGGCGGGCGAAGCCGCCAACGGTGGGTGGCTGAAGGCAGACCGGACCGACCAGGTCGCCTGGCCGATTGTCAACACATCGTGTACAAGAGCGCCGATGAAACGTGGCGCCAAGCCCGGCTGTCGATAGCGGCTCTTCTCAAAACCGACCACTACCGCGAAGGCCTCGACGGGGAGGCGGTTGAGTGGGCGTTGAACCGTCTCGCCAACCGACCGGAGCGAAAGCGTCTCCTGGTTTTGATCTCCGATGGGCTGCCCATGGAGACGTCCACCACCACTGCGAACGGTGAGGGCTACCTGGTCGACCACTTACGTGAGGTGTGGGAACGCGGAGCACCCGCATCGCTCGGTATTCGTCTTGGCGCCATCACCCTGGAGCACGATCTGAGCGCCTATCTCCTACCTTCGGTGCACCTTGATCTAACCGGCACGTTGACCATCGGCACCTACGACGTCGTCCGTCAGCTGTTCGCTGCCCGCTAGCAAGCAAAGCAGGGCCGGAGACCGCCCGGTCAGCGGCGGGCCGAAGCCTGCACTGCGGCGATAACGGAAACGGCAACAATGTCGTCTACCGAGCAGCCGCGGGAGAGGTCGTGGACAACACCATTTATCCCTTGTAGGAGCGGCCCGTAGGCATCAGCTCCCCCGAGGCGTTCGGTGATCTTGTAGGCGATGTTGCCGGCGTCCAGGTCCGGGAAGATAAAGACGTTGGCCCGACCTGCGACCGGCGAACCCGGCGCCTTGGATTCGGCCACTTCCGGTAACCACGCAGCATCGAACTGCAACTCACCGTCGACGGCAAGCTCGGGAGCGTTTCGACGGACAAGCTCGGTGGCGTTACGCACTTTGGTCACATTGTCGTGTTCAGCGCTTCCTTTGGTGCTGAACGACAACATGGCGACTCTCGGCTCGGCGTCTGTGTGCTGAGCAGCCAACTCGCTGTAGGTTTCCGCCGTGGCCACCGCGATCGATGCAAGCTGATTGGCGTCGGGGTCGGGTATCACACCGCAGTCCCCGTAGGCGATGGGACGACCATCGGGCAACACGAAAAAGAAGCTGCTACTGACGGCATCATGACCCGGGGCGACACCGAGCACGCGAATGGCGCTGCGGAGCACATCGGCGGTTGAACGGCTGGCGCCGGCCACACAAGCGTCGAATCGGCCTAAGGCCACGGCGACCATGGCCACGTTCAGCGGATCGTCCAGGTCGACCGGCTTTCGTAGGCCGGAGGCGAATTCTCGCATGTCGTCGTCGACCCAGTCCGGGTTTACTACCTCGGCCTGTGCCAGCCCCCGTTCGTTCAGATTGGTGGCGGCCTGCACTGCTCGTTCGTCGCCACTATCGGCCAAAACAAGCCGCTGAGGGGACCTGGTCGCCGTCTGATACCAGCCGAACGGATCGGCCTGGTCAGCGGACCCGTGGCCAGTCAAGGCCGATCCCATGACGAGCTGAAGAACAGGTGGTTAAAATTAGTGTCAATATCAAGACTGCTAGACGTCATAACAACATTGATGCTACTCTCCATTCGTTAACTCACATGGGGAGAGAATCATGAGAATTACACGACGCATGCTGCTTCTAGCTGCGGTTTTTGCACTGATCGCCAGTGCGTGCGGGTCCGACTCGGACTCCGCCGATGAAGGTTCAGGCGGCGAAAGCTCGCTTGACGAGCTGAATGTGGCCTACTTCTTGGAGTGGCCGACACCGAACCAGTTCGAGCAGGCTGAAGGCCTGTACGCCGATGAACTCGGCGTTCCCGTTAACTGGTCCGACTTCGGAACCGGTGTGGAAATGTCCGCTGCTATGGCTTCGGGCGACATCGACATTGCTTATAGCCAGGGCCTCGTTCCGTTCGTGAACGCTGTTTCGGCCGGCCAGGACCTCAAGATGGTCGCTGTCGCCGTGTCGTACGCTGAAAACGACAACTGCGTAGCCCGCACCGATCTTGGCATCAGCCGGGACAACGCAGCTGACCTGAACGGCGCCACCGTGTCCGTTCCGCTCGGCACCGTAGCTCACTACAAGATGCTGAAGTCCATGCAGTTCATGGGCGTCGACACCGACAGCTTCGACATCAAGAACCTCGATCCGGCTGAAGGCGCAGCAGCGCTCCAGGGCGGCGAAGTTGATATGGCTTGCGGCTGGGGCGGCGGTCTACAGCGCATGCTCGAAGCCGGCAACACCCTGATGACCGGTACCGAGATGGAAGACGAGATCGGCCTGAAGGTATTCGACATCATCTCGGTTACCGCCGAGTTTGCTGCTGAGCACCCCGACGTTGTGCAGCAGTTCATCGAGGTTACTGAAGAAGCCAACCGTGCCTGGGACTCCGACCCCGACAGCCGCATCGCCGGCATCGTGGCCGAGTCGAACATGGACGAGGCTTCTGCTCTCGGCCAGCTCGACACCTTCAGCTTCCCGGACACCTCCGCTCAGCTGAGCGACAGCTGGTTCGGCAAGGACGTACCGACGTTCATGAACGAGGTCGCTGACCTGTTCGTAGCCGAGGGTGCGCTCGAATCCAAGCTTGATGACTACGGCGCAACCATCGACACCAGCTTCCTGGAGAAGATGGGTTAAGCCCCAAGGCACCAGTGCCCAGGCACCAGTGCCCAGGTTCTGACAACGGGCCGCAGTGGAGAAGCCTTTATCGCTTCACCGCTGCGGCCCTTTTGCCATCGGTGATTCCGTCGCTCACCGCACAGATCGGGCCGCAGCACCCGGCATCAGCTGTAACCAACAGAACGACACGATGAGGAACACACCAATGGGGATGACACAAAGGGGGACACAGTGAGCGAACTTGCTGTCGAGGGACTCGGCATGATTTACGAGCTTCCAGACAATCAGTCTGTAGAGGCGCTGAAAGATGTCTCGTTCAGTCTCGATAAGGGCCGGATTCTGACCTTGCTGGGCCCGTCGGGCTGCGGCAAGACCACACTGCTTAACCTGATCGCCGGTTTCTTGAGCCCCACCTCCGGTGCTATCTCTCTTGGCGGGGAGTCCATTACCGGTCCTGGCCAGGACCGGGGCATGGTGTTCCAGCAGGGCGCACTGTTCGAGTGGCTGAGCGTGGAGGAGAACGTCTCCTTCGGGCCCCGCATGAACGGTGCCGACTCTGGCGAAACGGCCAAAGTTACGAGCGACCTTCTCCGAACGGTCGGACTAGCCGGCTTCGAGCAGAAGGCTATCTACGAGCTGTCAGGCGGCATGCAGCAGCGAGTAGCTTTGGCCCG
>CALJMD010000194.1 GCA_937981915.1 uncultured Acidimicrobiales bacterium | reverse complement strand
ACGGCGTCGAACAGGCGAACGGCAAGTGGAACGGCAACGGCGAGGCCACCGGAATGACCTCGGGTGGCCATGGAACGTATGAAGGCATGACCGAGCTGGGAGGCAGGAGCCTTCCCGGCGGCAACATCGACACTGGAGCCGGCGGCGCCGTCCATTCGGATCCGGTCGCCAAGTATTGCTCCACCCGTCAACGGTGACGACGGATCGACGGCCAGCACCGCCGGTCGACGACCTGAGGCGACGAGATGGGCCACCAGTTCACCAACCAACGTCGACTTTCCCGCGCCGGGCGCTCCGGTAATACCCAACACATGAGCCCCTCCGGTGAGAGGCTGGGCCAAGTCACTGACCAGATCTGCTGGGGAACCCCCGCGCTCCACGACGCTCAGCAAGCGACCGAGCGCCAGTCGGCTTCCGCCAACAGCGTCAGCGAACATGTCTTCGACGCTCGGTCTCCGTCGGGTCACTTGGGTTGTCGCTGGCTCGCGGCCGGACAGTGCCGTCATCCGACGCTAGGGGCAGGACGTTCGCCCCTGGCCGCCAGTCGCACGGACTCGGCGACTTCTTCGGCTGACGCTCCCGGGCCGAGAACTCCGGCGACACCAGCGGTGTACAGCTCATCTAGGTCTTCGGTTGGCACAATGCCACCTACCACAAGGGGCGTGTCCAGACCGGCGGCGGTCAACGCGGAAAGAATCTCTGGGGCCAGTGTCAGATGGCCGTTGTTGTGCATCGACACACCGATGACGTCGGCGTCCTCTTGTTCGGTGGCAGCGATGATGCTCTCCGAAGTTTGCCGCAGCCCAAGGTAGATAACCTCCATGCCGGCGTCGCGGAGAATTCGGGCGACCACTTTCAACCCGCGGTCATGGCCGTCAAGTCCGAGCTTGGCCAAGACCACGCGAACCGGAGCACCGTCACTAGTCATGTCATCAGTACTTGTGTCGTCCGGCATCAACTTGTCTGACATCAAATAATGGCCTTCTCAACGTAGGTTCCGAATACCGATTCCATGGCCATGGCCAACTCCTCGACCGTTGCGTAGGTTCGTACGGCGTCCAGCAGCGGCGGCATCAGGTTGGCGTCACTCTCCGCCGCTGCGGTGACCGCGGCCAAAGCGGAGGCGACGGCGGCATCGTCACGACGTTTCTTGACCTCGCCGAGTCGTTTGAGTTGAAGCTCCTCGGTTTCGTTGCCGATCCGGAGGAGCTCACCTTGGCCTTCGTCGCCGTCGGTGAACGCATTAACGCCGACGATGATCCGTTTGTCGTCGTTCACTTCCCGCTCGAAGCGATAGGCGGCGTCAGCGATCTCACCGACGAAGTACCCGTTCTCGATACCGGCGTACACGCCTTCGAGAATCGAACCGTCGCCAAGCTCGTCAAGGTGAGCGAAGATGGCCTCGGCCTGACGTTCCATTTCGTCGGTCATCCATTCGACGTAGGGAGAGCCACCGAGAGGGTCAGCCACGTTGGTCACACCCGTTTCGTGAGCCACGATTTGTTGGGTTCGCAGCGCAATCCGCGCCGCCTTTTCCGTCGGCAGCGCCATTGCTTCGTCGTAGGAGTCGGTGTGCAAACTCTGAGTGCCGCCGAGGGCACCGGCCAGCGCTTGAATGGCAACCCGGGCAATGTTGATTTCCGGCTGCTGAGCGGTCAGCGACACGCCAGCGGTCTGGGTGTGGAACCGGCACAACATGGAGCGCTCGTTCTTGGCGCCGTAGCGTTCCTTCATCCATCGGGCCCAGATGCGGCGGGCCGCCCGGAACTTGCCGATCTCTTCGAAGAAGTCGCTATGGCTGTTGAAGAAAAAGCTGAGGCGCTTGGCGCAATCGTCGACGTCAACGCCGGCGGCCACGGCTGCCTCGACATAGGCGAAACCGTTGGCCAAGGTGAACGCCAGCTCCTGGGCGGCGGTAGAGCCGGCCTCACGAATGTGGTACCCGGAGATGGAGATGGGGTGCCACTTGGGCATCTCAACGTTCATGTAGCGGATCATGTCGGTGATGATGCGCACCGACGGCCGAGGCGGATAGATGTATTCTTTTTGGGCCTGATATTCCTTGAAGATGTCGCTCTGGATGGTCCCGGCCAGGTCGGATCGGGCCACCCCGTTGGCTTCGGCCACGGCAATGTACATGGCCATGATGATGGCGGCCGGACCGTTAATCGTCATCGAGGTGGACACGGCGCCCAAGTCGATGTCGGCGTACAGGTCCTCCATGTCGGCCAAGGTGTCGACGGCGACGCCACAGCGTCCAACCTCACCTTTGGCCCACGGGCTGTCTGAGTCTCGACCCATCAGCGTCGGCATGTCGAAAGCGGTTGAGAGACCACTCCCTCCGTTTCGCAAGATGTCTTTGAACCGGGCGTTGGTGTCTTCGGCGGTGCCGAACCCGGCGAACATGCGCATGGTCCAAAGCCTGGACCGGTACATGGTCGGGTAGACGCCCCGGGTGTAGGGGTATTGGCCGGGGTATGGGGCGTCGCCGTACACCGGGTCGACGGGAACCCCCGACATCGTTTCGAACGGGACGTCGCGAAGCTTCCCGGCCTTGGCGAGCTCGTCGTAGGCGGCCTGCCATTGGGCTTTGGCCGCATCGTCGTTGCTGGTTTCCTCACTGCTCATTTCGGTGATCCGATCTTTTCAGGTTGATCGACGCTGGGCGTGAGCCTCTAGACGACGCTGAAGCTCTTCGTCATCCACATCGGCATCGAGTGCCGCCATGACGATGTCGTACTGTGACGGCGGTGTCAGACCCCCAACGGGTGGGTCGCGATCCAAATTGGTTGGGAAGGCATATCCGTCGGTGGCTGCAGCCGCTGCATGCGACAACTCGGCCCGCTCCACTCCGGCCGCAGCGGCGGCCCGCAGCGCCGGGTACACGGCTTCAGCCACTTTGAGGTGGTCGATTGACTCCATTGGACGGCCGAAGGCCGACGAGACTTGCAGTAGGTTGGCCATTCGCCGGACCGCCGGGTGACCGTCGCCGCCGGTGATGTTCGCTCCTGCAGCATGGAACAGTGCGGGGTTGAAGTAGACCAAGTCACCCTTGCTGAGCGGCAGTTGGACGTGGTGATCGGCGAAGTAGTCGATAAACGGTTCTTGGCGCCACGCCAGATAGCCCAACTTGTACTTCTGCGTGTGGGGAAGATAGGTCGTTGGGCCGGTCTCAAGTGGCATGTCGCAGTGGGCGATCGCCCCCTGAAGGGTGAGTCCCGGCGAGAGAAGGTGCGCTGTCAGCGGATACTGCTCGGCCCGTTCGGCGGCCATGAAGCCCAGGTGGTAGTCCCGGTGAGGTTGCTGGGCCGAGCCGCCGGGATTGACGACATTGACCTGGCTGGTCACCAGATAACCGGGCCCCAACCACGAGTGCGCTCCGAGCGCCACCATGTCGTTGCGGTAGTAGTCGACGAACACCTGCGGTGCCTGCAGCGCCAGCTTTTCAAGTGCGTTCCACACTCGATCGTTGGCACCGGCTGCGGCGAAATGGTCGCCGGAATGCTCACGGCCTTGCTTTTCACCGGCGATGATGGCCTCGAACTCGGCGGAGGCGCCGTCGACCACATCAGCAGCAAACGCGCCGCTGATTACATAGATTCCCGGGCCTTCTGCCAGCGTCCAATGCAGCTCGGCCAGCAACTCTCGTATTGTGTCGAGGTCGCTACTGGAAGTCACGCTGCGCAGCGCAGATGCCTGGAACACCGGAACACCCTGGGAGACCTGGTCGGCAAACTGCAGTTGCTCGGCCAGCTCAGCGTCGCCGGGGACCGCTTCGACTAGTCGGCGGAGATCATCGATTGAACAATCCTCTGCAGAGAGCTGAGCGACAGGCCGATTGGCCCTGCCCAGCTGGTCGTGCGATAGCGAAGTCATGGATCCAGAGTACCTGAAGACGCTGGATCGATCCGTAGTCGAGCAACAGGCATCAGCCGCCGGCGTCCGCCTGTTTAGGCCGTAACCGGGGTGGCCTCAGCGGAAGCCTCGATACCCGAGTCCTCGGTGTCATATCGCCTCCGGAAGAACTCGGCGATAGCAATACCCAACGGCGCCGACAACCAGATGCAAGCCAAGATGGCGACCGTCTCCTGGTTGCGGAACAGCGGGTCGAGGACCAACAGCATGGCCCGGAAGAGCCAGAACGATCCCCACATCGACCCGGCGAAGCGAATCGACCACATCCGGTGGCTCTGCTGGTCACCACGACGAATCGTTACCACCGTCATGACGGCGCAGCCATACACGAACGCCGACATCGAAAAGAAGCCCCACATCGAAAGCGAGCCACCGTATTCGCTGACCGCGCCGTGCTCCGAAGCCAGCCACACTGCGCAGACCGTTCCCAACGTAATGGCGGCAAACGTGGTCCGACCTAGCAGTTGGTGGCGGCGTCGGTTGGACCCGAGCCCCGGTCGCAACAGCTGGACGTGCATCAGAACAAAAGCCAACGAGTTGAGCCCGATGTGGCCGTACAACAGGTTGCGACGAAACTGCGGCCCGTTGAGGAACCGCTCGTGGAACGCAACACCCCACGACGTGTGATTGGTGTACCGATCTCCCCACACCGTGCAAGCGTTATCAGCGCAGGTTGCCAGCCCGTCGGCCGTGTCACCGTTGGACAACCCCAAGTTGTTCAACACATCGTAGATACCGATGAAGAATGCAATAGAAGACGGGATGCCTTCGACGAAGTAGCGGACGTTCAGAACGAGCAGCAGCGCGATGCCAAGCGCGAAAAACGGTCCGAACGATCTGGTTCGCAGAGCCCGGACCAACAACACGATCCACACCACCAGGCCTGCATAGATGCCAAGCACTCCAAATGGCAGTTCCACCGAGACTCCTCCTGTACCTATTCGTCCCCTAGGTCGCCGCTAAGGGCGCAACTCAACAGTACCCGCCGTCGAGCGACGACTCCAGCTGCGAACGCTGATCAGGACGGTGCCACCGACAGCCGGCCGGTGCGATCAGGTGACACCGAGACGCTGCAGTGTTTCGCGCACCGTGCCCGCAATGGTCGAGTCCATCGGTTGACGGGGAGCAAACGTGGTCGACGCGAACCACTGCTGTGCAGCCTCGGCGTCGATGCCGTATCGGCTGGTGACCAGCTCAATACGATCGGGCCTGTTCACATAGTCAGCTGCGTAAAGCATCACCTGATCGACTACTCGGCCAAGTTCGGTCGTGCGGCCGGTCAGCACCTCATTACGTGCAGCGATAACAAACGATGGCCACGGGGTGGGTTGAACGGCGAGCTGACGGAAGGTGCCGTTGCGAACCAGCGGCCGGGTCATGAACTGTTCCCACAGAAACAGGTCGGCTTGACCGTTGCTCAGAGCCTCGGCGGCACCGTCGAGTCCACCGACGACCACAAAGCGGTCCGGGTTGATCTTCCACCCCAGCCGCTCGGCGTGCACGTAGGCCATCAGATGGGAACCGGAGTTGTACCGGGAGATCGCCACCCTGGCCTCGGACAGTTCAGACTCGTCGCGGTACGTGGACTGGGCCGGAACGAACACACCCCACTGGAGCGGCGAACTCACGTAGATCTGGACCATGGTGACGGCCAGCCCGGCATCGATGGCTTTGACCGTCCCTTCGGTCAAGATGCTGACAACGTCGAGCGAGCCGTCAGCCAACTTCTCCAACATCTCGCCCGTTCCACCAAATTGGTCCTCCCAGGTCAGATCGAGGTCGGCCAACTCGGCTGACTCGATGGCCAGGTGCCATGGCAGGTTGAAGTGTTCGGGAACGCCGCCGAGGCGAAGTGTTGAGGGAGTCGTGGTGTGAGTGGAGTCGGGCACAGTCAGAAGGCTAGGAGATGCGGCGTCGCCCCACAGGCACGACACCTGAAAACGACTTTGGCCGACTGCACAGGCAGCCGGCCAAAGGTTGTAGGTCTATGACTAGACGTGCAGGCATCTAGCTGGCCTGCAGCGCCTCCCAGTCGACTTCCGCCTCATCCCAAATCAGCATCGAAGGTCCGCTTCCTTCACGTCGACGCAGTTCGAGGGTAGTGATGCCGGACTTGATGACGGTGAGCACACCCTCATCTTCTTCCACTGTTTCGACGGCCTTGAGCCGAGCGCTGTCGTCTCGGTCGGTGGCTTCGTCGTTGGCGTGTTCCAGCTCATCGAAGATGGACAAGGCCAAGCCGTACTCACCGGGCTGGTAACGTACGCGTACGTTCCGCTGTTGGTTTGTTCGATTTGGTTCCATGTGTATATAGACGCACCACGTCATCGATTAGTTCAGGTTTTTCTGTTACAAGATCATCACAGCCGGATTGGCTAGTATTTAGCCCGGTTTGCGGGTGCCCACCACACGGACCACTCGATGGGAGGAGTGGCCGATACGATCGAGTCAATGACCGATTGGGCCGATGATGAGGACTTCCTGTCCAGATCCGGGCTGACGGTCGACATGTTGTTGTGTGACTCAGCCCAGGTGGCCGGTGGAAAGCTCTTCATCCTTGGTGGAGGATTGGCTTCCATAGGTCCGAAGCCCCAGCCGTTGGCCATTGCTCTGCAGATCACGGTTCCCTGGGATCGGGCAAATATCGCCCACGATTGGCGCATCGACCTAATGGACGAAGACGGCCAACCGGTTCAGATCAAAGAGAAACCGGTGGTGTTGAAAGGCCGGTTCGAAGCGGGACGACCCGCTGGCCTACAGCCAGGGACTCCGCTCGGCGTTTCCCTGGCCATCAATCTGTCGCCCTTCCCCATCGGGGGTGGGCGAAGCTATGCCTTTGCCCTGTCGATCAACGACGAGCACCGGCCTGACTGGCGGGTCAGGTTTTACGTCGTCGACGCCCAACGGCGCACACGACCGGCTTAGCCCGCCACGGCTTCGGCCAGCGGCTCCAAACGATCGGCCTTGATCGGTCCACGCATCGACCAGACCACGACATCCACGCCGGCTTCAAAGAACGACTCCGCCGATTCCGCCAGGGCCTTTGGATCATCGTCGAGGGCGTAACCGAGGTGAATGCTACGGGTGATCTCCGATTGGTCTCGCCCCACCTTGGCGCAGTGGCCGATGAGCACATCGTTGAGTTCCTGCCAGGCCGCCGGGTTCTCCGGGAAGGTCATATCCCATTGGTCGGCGAACTTGGCTGTCGTGCGCAGCGTGCGAACCCGACCCTTGCCGCCAACGACAATCGGCGGATACGGACTCTGCACCGACTTGGGTTCGCAGTAGGCGTCGGTCAACTGGAAGAACCGGCCCGAATGGTTGGTGACCTCGTTGCTTAACAACGAAATGATGACCTCAAGGCCCTCCTCGAGCCGGTCGGAGCGATCCCGCATTGGACCCAGATCGAGGCCGTAGGCCGCTGACTCCATCTCGTTCCACCCGGCACCAATGCCAAACTCGAATCGGCCACCCGAGATGTGATCAAGGGTGGCGATCATGTTGGCGGTCACCGATGGATGCCGGTGGTGCATACCGTTGACCATGCACCCAATCCGGATTCGAGTGGTCGCCTGGGCCATGGCGGCCAGCATCGTCCAACCCTCAAGATTGGGGCCGTCCCACGGCTCGGCCAGCGGATAGAAGTGATCCCAGTTCCAAGCTGACTCGAATACCTCGATGCGATCGGCTTCCACCCAGGTGGCGAGAAAGTCCGACCAGGTCGCATGATGAGGTGGCGTTTTGATGGCATGACGTCCCATGACGCCAGCCTAATCGTGTTGTGGCTGCTCGACCGATGGCGCTGGGAAGTCGACGGCGCTGTCAGGGTCCGCGGCGATGGCCTGAAGCGAGTTAACGGTTCCGTCGGTCATCGGCGTGGGCTGACCCAAGTCAACCAAGAGTTGAGACGCTGCTTGCATTTCCGCCAACCGTCTGACTGCGTGGCGGGGCGTTCCGTCAACCAGTCGCTGCAGCCAGCCTCGATCCGCGGTGTCAATCTCGGTGGAGAGATTGTCGACCAGCCACTGGAGCTCTCCGGCGGCGTCTGCGGCGGCCATTGCCTCTTGAGCGACAGCGGCGAAGCCCTTCATGGCAACACTGCGCAGCAGCTTTCGCCTAGCTGCGCTTCCTGCCTCGGCACCGACGGCTTCCACCCGGCCGCCGACCGAGTTGAAGATGTTGGCGAACCGCTCGGCGCCGGTGCCCGAAACCAGTGCTCTCGTGGCCATGCCGTTTCCAGGAACAATGCCGACAAGGGCCACGTCGACGAACTCGAAACCTTTACCGGCGGCGATTGCCGCAAGTTCAGCTTTACGTTCGGGTGATGCGGTGGAGAAGTCGGCGTAGATAGCGTCACTTCTAACGGCATCGGCCGCTTGGACAATCGCCAATCTGGCGTCGGCGGCAGCCGTGAACGCCAGAACAAGCTCGGCCCGCCGCACTGCCAGAGCGGGATGGGGCACGCGCTGAACTCCGGACGGCGTCGAAACGTCGGCCGGATCAAAGGCGACAACTGTTGATCCCGAAGCGGCAAGTTCGGCGGCGATCAAAGACCCGGCTTCGCCCAGACCAAAGACACATATTTGCACGAGAGCCAAAGGCTAACACACGCGCCGGAATTCGGACCCAACTGAGCGGCCGGCTTGGGTTGGGAGCTGTCCGAAGGCCGGGCCGGCGGTCGCGGTACGACTGGCTACACCGGCAGGATCAGCTCGCCGTTTAGTACGGTGAACCAGGCGTCAGGGTGCGCTGCCCATTGGCGCCACGCCTGTGAGAGCCGCTCGAGATCGTTTTCAGTCGCCAGTCCGTATTCGACGGCCTGCTCCGCCAGAGACGATGACACAATGCGCTCGGCCCACAACCCTCCCCACCATTCCCGATCGGTGTCGGTGGCGAAGCACCATACCGAAGCCGTCGGCGTTGGGTCGGCGAATCCGGCGGCGCGAGCCCAGGCCAGCAAATGGCGACCGGCATTCGGTTCGGCGTCGTTGCGACGGGCAACCGCCTGATAGAGGGTCATCCAGTCCTCCAACGCCGGGATGGCCGGGTACCAGGTCATAGCCCGGTAGTCGGCGTCTCGCACCGCCACCATTCCGCCGGGCACTGCCACTCTGCCCATTTCTCTCAAGGCTGCGACCGGGTCCGAGAGATGCTGCAGCACCTGGTGGGCGTGAACGATGTCGAAACGGTCGTCGGCGTAGTTCATGTCGTAGACGTCGCCGGTTTCAAACGACAGCGTTGCTCCGTCGCCGTTGGAGGCGTGGTCGGCTGTGGCCGATGCAATGATTTCAGCAGCGAAGTCCATACCGATCACCGGTCCGGGCGACACGTGTGCGGCCAGATCGGCGGTCAAGGTTCCCGGTCCACACCCGACGTCGAGAACAGATCGGCCCGCTTGAAGGTGAGGCGTGAGGTAGGCGGCCGAGTTGGCAACGGTCCGCCAGGTGTGTGAACGCAGGACCGAGGCGTGGTGACCATGGGTATAGGTGTCTGATTCAGTCGAGGAGTCGGCCATGCACCAAAACTACTGTGCCGATCGCCAGGCTGAAGAGAGATTCCGCCTACCGGCTCACCCGACGAAGACCCAGTGGGCCAAGACTCCCTGCGGGTCAATCAGGAGTACCGTTTCCCACTGGTTGCTCCACACTGGAAAGTTCTCGCCCAAATACAGGTTCTCGCCGTCGCTGGTGCCATCGCCGGTGCGCACTTTGAGCGAACCGGATGCAGGCAAACCACCAGCCAGTGTGAACCGATGCCCGGTGGTGTCGTCGCGAAGCACCCAACCGTCGAGGGCGATCTCGCTTGATGACCTGTTCTCAATGACAACCCACTCTTCACCCAGATTGAAGCGATCGTTTCCATCCGGGTTTACTTGCGTGGCGCCAATGGCCAGATCACGGCTTTGTGGTTCACCGCACTGGTTTCCCCACATTCCAAGCCTCTGCGCGGCTGCGTCGAGCATCAGACGGCGGTGAGTCTCGTCGTCGCCGGTTGCCAAACCGGTTCCTGATGCAACCAGGGCGGCTACGACAGTCGGATGCTCATCGTCGGGGTCGAGCGAAATGTCAGCCAGAAGACGCCCGTATCGGTCGTCGCCCTCGTCCAGAATCGACAGTTGCTCCGACCGGGCCAGAACGGCTTCGAGCTCAACCCGGGCCTGCTCTCCGTTGCACGTGCGCTGGTCGTTGTTGAACAACTCGGGGGCGTTGTAGCCAACCAAACGAACTTCGGCCTCGTTGCCATCGGGCAGGATGACGTCGATCGAATCGCCGTCGATCACTCGATCAATTTGTACCCCGGGTACAGGTACCGCTTCGGCACCGATGTTCTCATCAGGGCCTTCATCAACCAGATCACTAGCCCCATCTTCGCTTTGGGGGTCCACCTGGTCCGATTCCGTGCCGGATTCGGTGTCGGACTCCACATCGATGTCGAGCACCACGTCTACGCACCCAGAGGTGAGCGCCGCAACGACGACCAGTGGAAGACCAATTCGCCGCACCCTGTCCACAAGCCTGAGACTACCACTGGAGAGTAAGGGTTCCGTTAACACTGTCTGGCTGACGGCTCACGCGTAGGTAAATGTACCGATGCCGGATCTACACTACGGAGGTGCCCAGTTACCAACGATTCACGCCCTCGGGAATCGTAAGCCTCTACTACGAGGAGTCGGGATCGGGCTATCCCGTTCTTCTGATCGCTCCCGGAGGTATGCGTTCCACGATCTCAGCGTGGGAGAACGCGCCGTGGAACCCGGTGAAACACCTGGGCGAAAGTTTCCGCGTGATCGCCATGGACCAGCGGAATGCCGGTCGGTCCACCGGTCCGATCACAAACGGCGACGGCTGGGATACCTACCGACAAGATCAGTTGGCGTTGATGAACCATCTCGGCATCGGTCACTTTCACGTGGTGGGCATGTGTATCGGCGGTTCGTATATCGGCGGGTTGCTCGAAACTGCCAGCCATCGCGTCACCGCTGCCGTGGCGATGCAAACGATCGGCCTCACCGACAACCGCCAAGCGTTCTACGACATGTTCGATCGGTGGGCCGAGGACCTGAAGCCAAAGCGTCCCGATGTCGCTGAGGACGCCTGGTCCTCGCTCCGCCACAACATGTACGGCTCGGACAAGCCGTTTTTCTCAGTCGGTGCTGAAGTGTTCGCCACGGACACGCCGATCATGGCCCTTCAAGGCGACGACCTGTACCACCCGACGCCAAGCTCACGCCTGTTGGCCGAGTCGGCCAAGAACGGTGTCTTGATCGAAAAGTGGAAAGACGATCCGGTCCGCAAAGTGGCTATGGAGAAGGTCTACGCCTTCCTCACCGGGCATACCCCCGGGGTCAACAACGGCACCGGCGAGGAGGCCGAGTAGGCACGCTGAACTCTCGGGTCTCGGCTCTCGACTCTCGGCCGCTATTCGACTTGAGCGATGTTGACAATTCCTTCGCCTTGATGGATCACAGCGCTCCACGCCTGACCGATCACAATGCCGTCCGATCGAGCTTTGACCGAATGCACCTTGCGGCCGAACACGTCACGTAGCAGCGCAACGATCTCCCCGGACTGCACCTCTTTGCCCAATGCGGTTTCCATGTGCAACACGCCGCTGCGTGATGCCCTCGTCCACTTCGGCGACTTCACCATGACAGTCGGTGGTGGCGGCAGACGATCACCGGCTGGGATCATCTCGATCTCGGCCAAACAGCGGAGCACACCCTCAGTACCGATGGCGATGGCGTCATCATCAAATCGATTGGCTTCGCCGCCTTCGAACAACAGAGCGGTGGCACCGTGTTCAGCTGCCACCTGACGCACCGATCCATCGCGTACCCGTGAATCGACGGTGACCGGTGCACCGAAAACTTTGGCCAACTCTCTGGTCCGCCGATCCGAGAGACGTCCACGGATTTGAGGCATGTTGGTTCGATTGCCTGACCCGGTGTGAAGATCGATTCCCACGTCACACCGTTGGATCACCTCGGTCATGAACGTGTTGGCAACCCGAGAGGCCATCGAACCTCGAGGCGAACCGGGGAACGACCGGTTCAGATCCCGACCGTCGGGAAGCGTTCGAGCCCCGGCGTTGAAACCGTGAACGTTAACGATCGGCACGGCAATGAGGGTTCCGGCAACTGAGCGAATGTTGATCGATGCCAACACCCGACGGACGATCTCGATGCCGTTCAGTTCGTCGCCGTGTATAGCCGCGCTGATCCAGGCGGTCGGACCATCGTTGGCGCCGTGCAGGACGACAAGTGGAACTTCAACTTTGCTGCCGGTGACCAAACGGGCGGTCGGCAACTCGATGTGAGCTCGTTTTCCTGCGGGCACGCTTTGGCCTGCTATGGCGAACGGCGGGCGGGTGGCCTTAGCCATTGGCGACTAGCAATGCGGGAGTCAGGAGCCTTGACCGTCTTCGGCAGCGGTTTCTGAATCCGCCAGGAGCGGCTCGGCCGGAAGAGGCTGCGCCTTGGGTCGGGCTCGGCGGCGGCGACGGGCGGGGATGATGTATCTCATCTCGGTCAGCTTCCCGAAACATAGGAGACGGTCCTCCTGTTCCAAGATCCGGTCTTCGCGGGGGTTGGGTACAACATTGTCACCTCGGATGAGGGTAAGCGCCGTTATATCACGGTCCCGCAGGCCTTCACGAATTGTGCTTCCGATGATCTCGGTACCGGGCCCCAGATAGATTTCAGCGACACCGTAACCGGTGGCGTCGGCTAGGCGCTGTCGAATGTCGAGATCGGGAAAGGTCACCTGACTCTCGATGTATTCGATGACCGCGCCGGCAACGTCCAGGTCGGTTGCCCCTTCGATGCCTTCCAGCCCCGGCGAGGAGTTGACTTCCATCACCAGCGGGCCTTTGTCACTTTCGAGCATGTCGACTCCGGCCAACTGCAGGTCCATCGTACGAGCCGCCCTGACCGCCATTCGCTTTGTTCTGTCGTCCAGCTCGACGGATTCGGTTCGCCCTCCGCGGTGAACGTTGGAGCGGAACTCGTCGCCTTTGCTGATCCGTCGCATAGCGGCCACCACGCGATCCCCCACCACAAAAGCTCGAACGTCGCGTCCTCGGCTCTCCGACACAAATCGTTGAATGAGCACATTCTGCTGGGTGACAGTCAGCGTCTCGATGACCGACTCGGCCACGGTCACGTCGGGCGCCAGGATCACTCCGATTCCCTGCGTCCCCTCCAACAGTTTGATCACCACCGGTGCCCCACCGACCCGCTTTATCGCCTGAGCAATGTCTCGGCTGTCTTTTACGAACATCGTCTCGGGGATAGGGATCGAGTTACGACTCAAAAGTTGGGTGGCTCGAAGTTTGTCCCGGGAGTTGGCGATACCCATGGCAGTCACCGGCGTGTACATGTCCATCTGCTCTAGCTGGCGGACAACGGCCGTGCCGTAGAAGGTGATGGAGGCGCCGATTCGAGGGATGAACGCGTCGTAGTCGTCGAGAAGAGTGCCGCGATACAGCATCTCCGACTCTTCACCGGCCAGATCAATGGCCAGATGTAACGTGTCCAAGATGTCAACGTCATGGCCGCGTTCGGTTGCCGCGGCGACGAGACGCCGCGTGCTGTACGAGCGAGGTTGACGGGAGAGGATGGCAAGCTTCATGCTGTCTGCTGCTCTCGCTGTTGGTCGCTATCGGTGTCTACCGCTTTGTCGAGATCCCCCGGTTGGCCCAGGAGGTACGACTTGCCCGGATCGACCAGAAATCGTCGCCGGATTGCTCGGCGCCCGAGCAACATGCGATAGCCCATGGTGTCGCGATCAGCCAACGTCAGGTCGATGTCGAACTGACGGCTGCCCAACACGATGGGGGTTCGAACAACTGGGCGCAGTTCGCTTTGACCGTTCGACGATTTCACTGTGCGAAAGGCAACGACAGGAATCTCAACGACCGGGCCAGCGTCATTGACACCGCTCCTCTGCCGGTTCCGTCTGGCGTTCCCGTTCTCCGGATACACGGCGAACCTGGCGATCGTTAGTGACCCTGGGCCTTCGTCGAGGTCGAGATCGTTGGCTACTTCAAAGATGTCGAGATCGTGGGCGTGCAGTGAAGACGTGGCTGCCCCGGTGTCGATCTTCACCTTGATTGCCTCATCCGCCAGCAACGGAAGCACCGCCCACTCTCGCCAACCGACGATGGGCCGGGTGCTACGAGACCGCGTCGATGTGCGCCGACGTACCGGCTTGGAAGACTCGGTCGAACCGAGGTTCTCTGGGGCCTTCGCGTCACCAGCGTCGTCGCCCGTTTGTGGTTGCTGGTGGTCCGGCATCACTTGACCAGTTTAGATTTGGTACGTGTCTCAACCGCCCCAAGCCCAACCAAGTTTTACTACAGATGCATCTCCGCACGGCGCTCCAGCAGCCCAGGCTGACCTGGTGATCGCAAACGCCAGCCTCGTGGCCACGGTCAACGACGCCGCGGAGGAACACCCGGGAGGTTGGGTAGCGATCACCAACGGTGTCATCACCGCGGTCGGTCGGGCACAAGACCCGATGCCCGACTCGATCCAACGCCTCGACGCCTCAGGCTGCCTGGTCACCCCTGGACTGGTGAACACCCACCATCACCTCTACCAAAATCTGACCAGGGCGTGGGAACCGATGACCAGCAAACCTCTCTTCGGTTGGCTGGAGACTCTCTATCCAACCTGGACCGACAACTTGGACGAGGAGGCGGTCTTTCTCGCTGCCTGGGTCGGCCTCGCCGAACTGGCACTGTCAGGGTGCACCACGTCAACCGACCACCACTACATTCACCCGGCCGGTGCCGGAGACCTGCTCAGAGCGGAGATCACCGCCGCACTCGAGCTGGGAATTCGGTTCCACCCGACCTTCGGCTCGATGAGTGTCGGCCGATCGAAAGGTGGCCTTCCGCCTGACAGAGCCGTGCTGGACGAAGACGACATCTTGGCCCGATCAGTTGAGCATGTGGATCGTTGGCACGATCGAAGCCCGATGGCCATGACCCGCATCGGCCTCGCCCCTTGCTCGCCATTCTCAGTCAGTACCGAGCTCCTACGCCAAACCGCTGAGCTGGCGGAACAACTCGACGTTCGACTCCACACTCACCTGGCCGAGAACGACGAAGACGACGCCTACTCCCTCGACCAGTTCGGGATGAGGCCGGTCGACTACTTCGAAGATGTTGGCTGGATGACCGACCGCTCTTGGGCCGCTCACGTGGTCAAACCGAATCCATCGGAGATCGAACGACTCGGCGCCGCCGGTGTCGGGATTGCCCACTGCCCGAGCTCGAACATGATCCTGGGTTCGGGTTTGGCGCCGACGGTCGGGTTGTTGGCTGCCGGAGCCCCCGTCGGCTTGGGCTGTGATGGTTCATCATCGGCCGATGCTGCGTCACTGTGGTTGGAGGCCCGTACGGCGCTACTTCAGGCAAAGTTGACGTCGGGCCCGGATTCCATAACGTCTCGCCGGGTCCTGGAGATGGCAACCAGACATGGCGCACGGTGTTTGGGTCGCGACGGTGAGATAGGTCAGTTGTCCATCGGAGCGGCCGGGGACGTAGCGATCTGGGATTTGACCGGCCCCTCCTATGCCGGGGTGGCCGACCCTGTTGAAGGCTGGTTGCGCTGCGGGCCAGCATCAGCCGTCCACACTGTCGTGGCCGGCAAGATCGTGGTTCACAAGGGTCGTGTGGTCGATGAACGACTCGAAGATCGCCTGACCGCTCACCGGCAGGTGGCACAGCGCTTTCAGCGATTGGTGTTGTGAGTCCTGTGTCGGTTCGGCTCAGCTCGGCGTTGATCAACCTAGACAACTGATCGAGCCGGGGGTAGCTTGGCGTCGTGTCGCAGCGAGCGTTAGTCGAAAATCATCCCGGTCACGAACACGTCGGGTCCACCGCGCCGCTCACCCCCATGAGCCTGGCCACGTTATTGGATCGAGTAGCCCACGAGTTCGACAGCCGCAATCGCATCTTCGACCTTCCAACTGGACGGTTCTGGTCGGCTGACCCCGATGTCGATCTTGGCTTCAGCTTTCTCGGTCGCCCGGCTGCCACCCCTATTGGTCCAGCCGCTGGGCCGCATTCGCAACTGGCTCAAAACATTGTGTTGTCTTGGCTGGGCGGCTCCCGGCTGTTCGAACTGAAGACCGTTCAGATTCTTGATCAGTTGGAGATTGCCCGACCGTGTATCGACATGGCCACCATCGGCTACAACATCGAGTGGAGCCAGGAACTCACGTTGGAGCAAAGCCTCACCGAGTACGTGAAGGCATCGATGATGCTCGAGATCTTGGGCCAATGGGAGCCACTGGGCAGCCATCTAGGCGAACCGGGTCCTCACGTCTTCGACATGTCCGTTGGCTACGATTTGGCCGGAATCTCCAATGATCGGGTAGCGACGTTCATCACCGGCATGGCCAACGCCACCGCCGAGGTTGACGCTCTGCGGTCGACAATCCCGTCTGCGTTCGCTGAGTATCGCGATCTCAACTTCACCACAGGGCTGTCCGATTCGTTGACGTTGTCAACCTTTCACGGTTGTCCTCCGGAGGAAATCGAGGCCATCACCAAGCACCTCATCGACGTTCACGACCTCGACGTCATCGTGAAGCTCAATCCGACGTTGTTGGGTTACCAGACCGTGTCGGGGATCGTGAACGACGAGCTCGGCTACGTCGACGTCGACGTCAAAGAACAAGCCTTCGCCGAAGACCTCCAGTTCGCTCGCGGGGTGGAGTTGATCGGCGAGTTGAACGCCTATGCCGCCGAACGAGGCCACCGGTTCGGCATCAAGTTGACCAACACGTTGGTGGTCAACAACGCCAAGGCCTGGATGCCGGAGGAGACAATGTATCTCTCCGGGCCACCTCTTCATGTGCTGGCGTCGTCCCTGCTTGACCGCCTCTGTCAGGCGCTGCCGGGCGTGTTTGACCTGCCAGGCCACGACGGCGATGTCATGGTGAGCTTCTCCGCCGGGGTGACCAAAGACAACCTGGCCGACACCTTGGCAATGGGCGTAAAGCCCGCGACCATTTGTTCGGACTTGCTGAAGCCCGGCGGGTACGGTCGGCTCGCTCCGATGCTGAAGGCGCTCACTAAAGATATGGCGGCAGCCGGGGCCACCGACTTGGACCAGTGGCGTTCAGGACAACTGGACCAGGCCCACGCCGCCGGCCACCGCGACACCGTCGCCTCCTACGTAGCCAACATTCGCGGCGACGGCGTCGGCCGATACCACTACGACGGAAATACCAAACAGCCCAGAGAAGTCGACAACGACCTCGAGATGTTTGAGTGTGTGGCCTGCAACCTCTGCATCACCGTCTGCCCCAACGACGCCTTCTTCTCCATTCCCAGCCTTCCCGACCAGTCGAGTCGTCAGCAGTACCTGTTGTGGGCGGAACTCTGCAACGAGTGTGGAAACTGCATGACATTCTGTCCTGAAAACGGTGACCCGGCCATGATCAAGCCCCGGCTGTTCACCGACTCCGACGTGTACGAGGGTCGCACCGGCCAAGGTTTCCTTCTCGGCGGCCACGGAGATATCACCGGGCGCCCTAACGAAGGCGACAGCTCGGAGACGGCTGAGACTTCTCTGTCCACGCTTATTGGTCTTCTCCGCTCACCCGCAGGCAATCCGCTGGCACCGGTGGCCGAAGTAACGCAGGCGGTCGATGCAACAGGAGAACCCCGTGAGTAGATCGCCTGGCAATCGCAGTATCCGGGTGGCGGCCGCCCAGTTGGGACCGATTGCCCGAGACGAGCCTCGGCCTGCGGTCGTCGAACGTCTCTGCACGCTTTTGGCCGACGCCGCGACCAAAGGCGCTCGCCTAGTGGTATTTCCTGAGCTGGCGCTGACGACGTTCTTTCCCCGCTGGTTCACTGACGACGTTTCCGGCCACGATCACTACTACGAGACCGAGATGCCGGGGCCCGACACGAAGCCGTTGTTCGACAGCGCCCGGGAACTCAAGGTCGGGTTCTCCCTTGGCTACGCCGAGTTGACCCCTAATGGACACCGATACAACACGACTATTTTGGTCGACGAGTACGGCGACACCGTCGGCAAGTTCCGCAAGGTGCACATTCCCGGCCATGAAGATGACGAGCCATGGCGACCGTTCCAACACCTCGAACGGCGCTACTTCGAAGAGTCGAATGAGGGCTTTCCAGTGTGGCGGGCCTTTGACGGCATCGTTGGGATGGCCACTTGCAACGATCGTCGCTGGCCCGAGACCTATCGAGAGATGGGTCTACAGGGCGTCGAGATGGTCCTTATCGGCTACAACACGCCCATTCACTACGCTCCGGATCCAGGCCAAAACGCCCTGCAGGGCTTCCACAATCATCTCTGCATGCAGGCAGGGGCTTACCAGAATGGCACGTGGGTGATCGGAGTGGCCAAGGGCGGAAACGAAGAGGGGGTGGAGTCCCTGGCCCAGTCGGCCATCATCGCTCCATCCGGTCAAATTGTGGCCCAAGCGGTGTCAACCGGTGACGAGGTCATCATCGCCGACTGCGATCTGGACTGGTGCCGTCACTACAAAGAGACACTATTTGACTTCGCCCGGTATCGACGGCCCGAGGCCTACGGACGAATCACTAGCCAAAAAGGTGTAGTCCAGCCCGACTGATCGACTCTCGATCAATTGGCTAACTGCGGTAGCTGACTGTAAGAAAGTTACTGTCGCGACTCACTCCAAAAGGCTCTGTCCACTAGGGTCGTCTTTGGTGATGTTCCTTGGCAGGACTCACCGAAGCGGGTGACCTACGGAGGACAGATGAAACCACTACGACCATTCGCCCTGGTACGCACGGCGGCACTCTTTGCCGTTGTGGCCTGGGCCACACTGACAATGGGATTCGCCCCGCTGTCGGCTCAGCCCGGAGATCCGGGCGCCGCTGACGATGCGATCGAGGGCGTTCTCGAACAGATCGAAGACTCAGGGGGCGGGCTTGATCTCGATCAGATCGACGGGCTCGACGCCCTCGGCCCCAACCCTTGGCTCTCTCTCACCGCCAACCGCAGCCGCAAAGCTGTCGAGGCCTGGAACAAGGTTGCCACTCAGCTGCCCGAGCAGGCCAAGGTCCCCCGAGGCAAAGCAAAGATCGGCGGACCGGACCTTACCTTTACCGAGTCCGAGGCAGTCGGTGAGACCGGCGTCAACGACACGGTTGCCTCCGGCGACAAGATTCCTGGCAAGTTCGGTACCGATCCCGGTGATCGTGGGGTCGTAACCATCAGTGGTTCCCTATCGGGTGGCGTGGTTCGACCACCCATCGACGGTGACTGCGAAGACGCTGAAGACGACGGCTCAATTTCGCTGGCCAACCCAACCCCAGCCGCCCAGTTTCAGGTGGCGCTATGCGTCGGTGAGATCGGCAACGGGCCATTCGGGGACTCATCCGGCGACATCGATTTCTACAGCTACGGAGAGGTCGAAGAAGGAACACTACTGATCCTCGACACTGCTCACATCGCCGGTTCACTTGATCCGGTCGAGTCGGTTATCGGCATCTATGACGCCGACGGAAACCTTCTCGTTTCAGGCGAGGACAGCGGCAACCCGAACGAGCCCGAATTCATTGAGATCATCGCCCCGTCAACTGGCGAGTACTTCGGTGCCATCGCCGCATGCTGTGAGCTGTCAAGCGATCCCAATGACTCGTCGTCTGGTCCCGGAGCAACGGAAACCGGCACCTACGAACTCTTTGTTGTCGCCTTCCCTCCCCCCTGTTCGTCATCTGAGGACGACGGCTCGATCGGGCTGGCCAATGACACTCTCGTCGGAGAACAGGGCGGCGACTTCTGTCTCGGCGTAATTGGCGACGGCCCGTATGGTGACGCCGACACCGACGTCTACTCACTGGGCTTCGCCGACGCGGGCTTTGAAATCATCGTTGACGTATTCGCTTTCGAAGCCCCGGTAGAGACCGTCATCGGGCTCTACGATGCCGACGGCAATCTGGTCGCCTCAGCTGAGGACTCGGGTGACCCCGAAGGCGAAGAAGCCGACTTCTTGCAGTTCATCGTCGAAACTCCCGGCGACTACTTCGCCGCCATTTCCGGTTGCTGCGAGCTCCAAGGCGATCCAAACGATCCAGCATCAGGAGTGGCATCAGACCAAGCGGGCCCCTATGAAGTCTTCCTCGGCAACTTTGCCCCGCCGCCCCCACCATGTGAGTCAGTCGAAGACGACGGCGCTATACCCCTGGCCAATGAGGTAACCGGCTTCGACGAGGGAATCATCTTCGTTGGTGAGTGTTTCGGTGCCGTTGGCGACGGGCCTCAGGCCGAGGCGAACGGCGACGTCGACTTCTTCCGAACCCGACCGTTGGAGGCAGGACGTATACTTCTCGTCGACTTCGCTGACTTCTTCGGCGAGTCTGCCGGTGCCGGCGATCTAACCATCGCCATCTACAACGAGTCCGGCGAGTTGCTGGCCACCGGTCAAGACGATCCAGCTCAGTCCGGACCGGAGTCTGACTTCTTCTCCATCGTCATCCCCGAAGACGGCGTGTACTACGTCGCAGTGGGCGGGGCGGCGCCGGATAATCCATTCGACGAGACCAGCGGAACAAACACTGACATTGTCAGTGGTTATTCGCTGATGTTCATTGTCGACGCTGACGAAGAGTTCTTCGGTGGCGGCGCCATGAGTGACTGGTCAACGCGAAGCACCGAGCGACCATCGGTCGAACCACGCTTCGCCGGGCTCCTCAGCCAAGCCAAGCAGGAGGCAATGGCCGAGGCTGAGGCACTGGCCTCCGACGAAGAACCAGTGGTCGATGCCGACTACTTCGTAGTCCATCTGAACAAGGGTGACGCCATCGCCGGCGGCTTCGACGGTGCCCGAGAGATCGGAATCCTCGATCCGGCCGGAGTGCAACGATCAGGCTCACAGTTCAACCCGAGCTTCATCTACCCTGCGTCGTCGCCACTACGCCATGACCGATTCAACGGTTTCGATCACGTCGCCACCGTTGACGGTCCGCACGCCGTCTTCGTCAGCGACGGAGTTGGCGAGTACGAGGGCGAGCTTCGAGTAGTGCGCTCAGGATTGGCCGGTGACCGCTCACGCGATCAACAGGTCATCTTCCTTGACTTTGACGGGGCAACATTGCCGGGCGATACATTCGGCACCGGCTTTGATGCCGAAATGTCGCCGCTGTCCGCCTTCCTCGAAAGATGGGACCTCACGGCCGCCGATGAGGACGCCGTAATCGACGCCACCATCGACGCCGTCGTTGAAACCTTGGATACTGATCTACGGGTTCGAGACGGCCGCAATGGGGACCGTGACGCCGACGGCAAGGGAACCCAGTTCGACGTCGAGATTCTCAACAGTCGTGACCACGGGGACCGCTGGGGTGAACCCAACGTTTCCAGGGTGATCATCGGTGGCACCATCGAAGAGGTACAAATCCCGACGATCGGTATCGCCCAGTCGATTGATCCGGGCAATCTCGAAACTGAAGAGACCGCAATCGTGTTGCTCGACGTGATGAGCGAGCCAGCCGCCGGTGTCGGCAGCCCGAGCATCAACAGCTACGACCTCGCTGAGGGCGTTACGAAAGCCGAGTTTGTCGGATTTGTTGTCGGCAACATCACGTCTCACGAGATCGGTCACTACATCGGTAACTGGCACCAGGAGACCTTCAACGAGATCCTGGCCATCATGGATGCCGGTGGCGACTTCCCGGCTATCGCCGGCGTCGGTGACGACGGCGTCTACGGAACAGCCGATGACAACGATCCGGACTTTGTCGAAGACGTCTTCAACACCTTTGAAGGCTTCAATGGTGTCGAGGACACTGCCGGTCGATCGGTGTTTGGTCTGAGCACCGGTTCGAAGCAGGTGCCCCGAGGGGGCGGGCCTCGATAACGATTGAAGTGCTGAACTAGTCCAAGAAAAGAGATGGCCCCCACCCGAAGGTGGGGGCCATCTTTCGTTCTGTTCTCGGTTGAGAGTTAATCAGCCGATACGAACACCGCATTCATCGCAAGCCAAACCGAGTGGGCCACCGGCTATGGGGGCCGCCACTACCGAAACCGATACACCGGGGCGCAATTTCGAGTTGTGCTTATCCCAGTAGAACTCAGCTGCCGTATAGCCGGCCGAGGTGAAAATTCGGGTGCCGTTGACGACGATGAACGAACCACCGTCACAGGTGACCGCTCCGGTGTCTTCCACCTGACCGCTGTCGCCAAGAACCTGGTGGCTTTGGCAGTCAACGAGAACCTCGGTGACAACACCGCTTATGCGGGTCGTGTCGGCCGGGACCGGGTCCACCGGCTCGGTAGTCGGCGGAGGAATCTCATCGGTGGGCTCGTCAGGAGTCTCATCAACAGGTTCAGTGTCATCTGACGGCTCGGCAGTGTCTTGGTCTGTCGACTCGGCTGCCGTGGTTGGGGTCGAAGCGCCATCATCGCTAGCCCCGCCGTCGGGTTCTTCAACTACCATGACACTCTCGTCTTCTGACTCGGTCTCGTCAACAACGGTCGAGTCCTCCGGAGTATCGACTGGAACTTCGTCCGAGTCATCCGAGCCGCTATCAGTTGCTGGCTCGTCGGTGACCGCTTCGCTGCTGATGGCATCGTCATCATCACCGTCATCATCGCTGTCACCGCCGTCGGCCGCATCTACCTCAGCAGTGGCTTCACCCGCGACCTCATCGGTTCCGACGTCGTCAGCCCCCCGAGTGGTCAATGCAACGGCGCCGAGCGCCAATACTGCTGCCACCGCTGCCGCCGCCATAACCCGGTATTGGGTGACGCCGTCGAGTAACGCTCGACCTCCACCTACCGACGGCCCATCAAGACCGACGATGGCGCCGCCATCTGCCTGGCTCAAGATGTCATCGGCAGAGGGGGTGGACAGTTCCTGCAGTCGAGAGAACTGCTGGGCAATCACCGGGTCCGCCGATGCGCTCTCCCCCGGTTGCTCTCCGGTTGGGGGTGGCCCTTGTGGCTCGTTTGTCATCGCAGATCGATCCTTTCCCGTAGGTGGGCCTGAGCCCTGTGAAGTTGCACACGTACCGTGTTCGGCGTCGTGTTGAGCAGTTCAGCAATGTCAACGGCGGTGAAGCCCCCGGCGTAGCGAAGCACGACAATGGCCCGCTGCTGGTCGGAGAGCGTTTTCAACAGGTCAAGAAACTCGACCATCGACGAGTCAGTTCCGACTGCGCCACCGGCCGCATCGCCTGCCATCTGTCCATTGTCATCAGTTACAAGCTCGAGGTGCCGCCCGCGGCGGACCAGGAGGCCTGACGCCACTTTGAACGCAGTTCGCCACATCCATGCGGCTGGGTCTCGAAGCTCGCCTTGATGACGAAGAGCCTGACTGACGGTTTCAGCCGCCGCTTCAGAAGCGACATCACCGTCACCAGTGAAGGCATACAGCGAACGCCACAGGCGCTCGTGTTCCCGCCGGTACGCCGCCTCGATCAGTCGATGGCTGTCGCCACCTTCGGCATCAGTCGTACGACGGATCCGAGGGTGCTCCTGTCCGCCCGACGTTCCTTGGTCGATCATTGCTGTTACTCGCATGCATCTGTACAGGGTCCGGATCGTTCCGAATCATTAACAGTGTGGACAGAAAAATCTAGTTGAGGTGCGGCGGGGGCGGGCTTTACAGATCCTTTAACGGCCGATAGCTTATGGATGATTCATTGGCGGGTAGTACCTTTTCGACCAGCCACCAGGCAGCCGGTAGGCGTCGCGCGGGTGCGCCCTCCGCTCAGTCGACGGCCGCCTCTCCCCTTTTCGCTCTCCCCATCGGATGTGACATGACTGACTTTTCTTTGAACGGAAGTCCGGTGTCGGCCTCAGCCGACCACGAACATCTGCTGGCCGCTCTACGCAACGAGCTCGGCGTAATCTCGCCCAAGGACGGATGCGCTCCATCCGGCCAGTGCGGGTGCTGCACGGTGCTCATCAACGGCAAAGCCCGGGTTGCCTGTCAGATCCCGATGTCGAAGGTCGAAGGTAGCGAGGTCACCACGGTTGAAGGCCTCGCCGCAGCCGAAGCGGACGCCATGGCCACCGCCTTCGCCGCCCACGGTGCGTTGCAGTGCGGCTTCTGCACGCCCGGCATCGTCATGCGGACCAAGGCCATGTTGGACAAGGCCCAAGCCAAAGGAACCGAGCTGACCCGCGACGACGCATCCCGGCTGCTGGGAGCGCACCTGTGTCGCTGTACCGGATACATAAAGATCTTGGACGCGGTGGAAACCCTGGCCACCGGCGAAACGCCAGTCGCCGTGCAGCCGAAAGGTGTCGGTTCAAGGGGTATCAAATACGAGGCGGAGCCGCTGACGTTGGGGAGCCGGCCGTTCATTGACGACATGTATCCCGACGGTCTGTTGCACGGGGTGTTCCATCTGGCCGCTCATGCTCGGGCCGATGTTGTCGCCATCGACACGACGGCGGCCGAAGCACTACCCGGTGTCGAGCGGGTATTCACCGCTGCCGACGTTCCCGGTGAATTACGTTGCGGCTTAATCCACAAAGACTGGCCCATTTTCATCCCAATCGGGGGACGAACTTCATATCTGGGTGACGTTTTAGCTCTTGTGGTTGCCGAAAGCGCAGTGGTGGCCCGGAAGGCCGCCGAGCTGGTCGAAGTCACCTACGACGTGCTTGCCCCCATGGTTGACCCAATGATCAACGTTGCCTCCGACGATGACGCTGTGTGGGGTTTGGATGGCAACGTGTTGTCAACGTCCACGTACCGCCGAGGCTCAGTAGACGACGCGTTCGACTCCTCGGCCCATGTGGTGACCGAAACGTTCCAGACGCAACGAATTGAGCACGCCTTCGTCGAACCCGAGTCGACCCTCGCCCTGCCGGTTCCGGCAGGCCAACCGCTCCCCCTAACCGGCCAACCCGGCGCTGCGGTCGACTTCGACCGCCTCCTTGTCTTCACCGGCGGGCAGGGAATTTGGGACGACCGCAACGACATCGCCCGAGTACTCAACCTTGACCCGTCGGTCATCGTTACCGAACTGGTTTCCAACGGCGGCGCTTTCGGCGGCAAAGAAGACATGTCAAACCAGGCCCAAACGGCCCTGGCCTCCTGGTTGCTGCAACGACCCGTTCGCTGCACGCTCACCCGAGAGGAATCGCTTCTCATCCACGCCAAACGCCACCCAATCAAGATGGCCTACCAGGCGGCGTGCGATGCCAACGGCGCCCTCACCGGGTTGCGGGTGCGTATGATCGGCGACTCCGGTCCCTATGCATCGGTCGGCATGAAGGTGCTGGAGCGGGCGGCCGGTCACGCCAGCGGACCGTACGTTGTACCCAACATCGACGTCGAGGCCATCGCGGCGCGATCAAACAACTCGGTATGCGGCGCCTTCCGCGGCTTCGGCGCCAACCAGGCCCAGTTCGCTATGGAAGGGGTCATGGACCGTCTGGCGGAGAAAGTCGGCATAACCGGTTGGGAAATGCGGAATCGCAACGTGATTTCACCGGGCGTCGTGTGGGGTCCCGGCCAGATCATGGACGACGGCTGCCTTGGAGCTCAAGCCTGCCTGGACGCAGTGAAGCCCGCCTATGACCAGGCGTTGGCCGAAGGCAAAGCGGTCGGTGTCGGCCTGGGGCTGAAGAACTCCGGTCTGGGTAACGGCTTTAAAGAAATCGCCAAGGCGGTCGTGCGCTTCAACGAAAGTGGCCGGGTCGAGGTTCGCCATTGCTGGACCGAGATGGGCCAAGGCATTCACACTGTGGCCCAACAGGTGGCCACGGAAGAACTCGGTGTTCCCGCCGACCGCATCGACGTCATCGTCGATTCGACCCGCGAACTCGGTGCTGGCCAGACCACGGGCAGCCGGGGAACCTTGATGGGAGCCGGCTCGGTGGCCGATGCATGTGCCAAGGCGCTGGCCGACGGCTGTCAGACCGGCGTTGACTACGAGGGTGAGTATCGGGTCGACTGGACCAACTCGTTGTCCGACGGCCTCGAGAACCCGATCATCCACTCGACGTTCGGCTACGCCGCCCAACTGGTGGTGATCGACCCCGACAGCGGCGACATCGATCACGTCGTGGCCGCCCACGATGTGGGTCGGGCCGTGAACCCGTTGCTGTGCGAGGGCCAGATCGAGGGCGCCGTACACATGGGCCTCGGCTACGCCTTGACCGAAGGCTTCCCCTGTGACCCCGACGGTCGGCCGACCAACGACACGCTCCGAGGCCTGGACATCATCCGCCCCAAGGACATGCCACCGGTCAGCGTCATCCTGGTTGAGTCGGCCGAACCCAACTCGCCGTATGGCATCAAAGGAGTCGGGGAAATCGGCTTGGTCCCGACCGCCGGAGCGGTAGCAGCCGCCCGACGGGCGGCAGGCCACGACTGGCCGTGCGAGTTACCCATGGTGAACGAGTCGAACCGCGAACGAGCATCGGCGTGGTCCGGGGCCGTACCGGGATCGGACTAAATGAGCCGCACGTTAGGACAGAATCAAACCCCGGGCCTGGTTTGCGCTCACAACCACTTCTATTCGGCGTTGGCCCGCGGCATGCCGGCACCACCGAGAACACCAACCGATTTCAACGAAATCTTGGAGCTGGTCTGGTGGCGCCTGGACCGAGCACTCGACCTGGACACCATTGAATGGTCGGCCAAGCTCGCCGCGCTCACTGCGCTGGAGGCCGGGTGCACGGCCGTCATTGACCATCACGAGTCCCCGAACGCCATCGAAGGCTCACTGTCGGTGATTGCCGACGCCTGCGCCGAAGTCGGCTTGCGGGTCAACTGCACCTACGGGGTCACTGACCGCCACGGGGCCGAAGGGGCAGCAGCCGGGCTGGCCGAGAATGATCGATTCCTGTCCGAAGGCGGCTTGGGCATGGTGGGGCTTCACGCCGCCTTCACCTGCACCGACGACACCATCGCCGCCGCTGCTGAACTAGCCGAGCGTCACGACGTCGGCGTTCACGTCCATGTAGCCGAAGGTGAGGTCGACGACTGGCAGCGCCTCGCCGGCTACACCAATGACCGGTGGCTTTTGATCCATGGGGTTCACCTTCCCGATGACCACGGTCTGAACGGCACCATTGTCCACAACCCTCGGTCCAACATGAACAACGGGGTTGGGTACTCCCGGCCCTGGCGATTCGACCAACTGATAGCCCTCGGCACCGACGGCATCGGTAGCGACATGTTGGACGAGTTCCGAATGGCATTTGTGAAGTCCAGGGAGGCCGATGTCACCCTCGGCCCGGATCTCGCCTGGAGCTGGTTGGAAACCGGTTGGCAGCTGTTCCCGGAGGCCCGACAGGACGCGGTGACATGGACCTACGACGTCATGGACTCGTGGCGCCTTGCCTATACCACCCAGGTTTCACCACTTGAGGTCGAAGTGAACGGCGAGGTTGTCTGGGCTGATGGGGCATCGACCAGGGTCGACGGCGAAGAGATTAAGGCCAAAGCGGCCGAGGCCGCCAAGCGGCTGTGGGCCAAACTGGCCGACCTGGACTAGCCCAGTGTTGCCGAAAATGGGGTGAGACCCCGACCAAGGCGAGGTGCCGCTAAAGGCAAGCTTGTCCTCTAGTCTGTCCAGATGACCGACAGCACATCCGGTACGGCGGCAACCGAAAGCCAACTTGCCGTTTTCGGCGAGTTCGACGCCGAAGGCCAAACAAACTACGACAACGCCGTAGCGAGGTTCCGGGAGAAGAACATCGTTCTGCCCACCTTCGCCCAGTTGCGAGACCCCTCGACCATCCCGGCGCCGATCAAAGCGGCGTTAAGCGGCGTCGAGAAGGACGCCCCCGACGCTCGCAATCTGTTTCGGGTTCACTGGTTCAACGAGCACGCCGATCAGCCCGGCGCAGCCAACTACCCGGGCTTCGTCGACGTTCCCGATCACATCGAGTTGCCGCCGGAGATGACAGGGGTCGACGCTCGGATCGTGTTGGCGTTCGGCAACCGTTTCCCCATGATCCGGGCCCACAAAGTCTTGGCCGCCTACTCGTGTCTGGTGGCCCGTCTGGTCACCGGCCGCTTCGACCCCACCCGCAGCCGGGCCATCTGGCCCTCGACCGGTAACTATGCCCGAGGCGGGATCGCCATTTCCAAGATCATGGATTGTCGCGGCGTAGCCGTGCTACCGGAGGGAATGAGTCGAGAGCGCTTCGAATGGCTGGACCGTTGGATCGATCATCCCGACGACGTCATCCGCACCTATGGGACCGAGAGCAACGTCAAAGAGATCTACGACGAATGCAACAGACTGGCTGAGGATCCGGCCAACGTCATCTTGAACCAGTTCAGCGAATTCTCCAATCATCTTGGTCACTACGCCGTTACCGGCCCGGCGCTGGAAACAGTGTTCAACCACGTGACGGCCGAGCGGCCCGGCAACCTTGCCGCCTACGTCTCAGCCTCCGGTTCGTCGGGCACCCTGGGCGCAGGAGACTATTTGAAAGACGCTCATGGCGCCCGCATCGTGGCCGTCGAAGCTTTGCAGGTTCCGACCATGCTCTACAACGGCTTCGGTGACCACAACATCCAAGGCATCGGTGACAAGCACGTCCCGCTCATCCACAACGTCACCAACACCGATCTGGTGGTGGCCGTAAGCGACCAGTCGACTGACCAACTGGATGTCGTCTTCAACACCCCGGCCGGTAAACGGGTTCTGGCCGAGCGAGGCGTTAACGAAGCTCTCATTCCAATGCTGGTCGACATGGGCTACTCGTCGATCTGCAACACGCTGGCCGCTATCGCGGCGGCGAAGAAGTGGAACCTGGGCCCCGACGACGTCATCGTGTCAGTGGCCACCGACGGATCGGAGCTGTACAACTCGGAGCGGGAGAAGGTCATGTCCACCCACTTCGCTTCCGGGTTCGACGAAGACGACGCCCGACACATCTTCGATCAGCATCTCACCACCATCGACGCCGACAACACCGAAATGCTGCACCTGATGGAGATGACACCGGTCGAGCGGGACCGAGTGTTCAACCTCGGGTACTTCACCTGGGTCGAGCAACAAGGCGTTTCCATCCCCGACTTCGAACGACGGCGCGATCAGGAGTGGTGGAACGGTCTGCGGCCACTGGTGGCTCGCTGGGACGAGATGATCTCCGAGTTCAACGACGCCACCGGCGTCTCCCATGGGTGACACCAACCCGTTTCTGGTCTACCGACACCGCCTCGACTCCTACCGAGCGGTGATCGACGGCCATTTGAGCGATCAGCAATTCGTCGAGATCGTGTCGACGCTCGATGCGGCAGTCGCCGACGTGGACGGCCACGGGTTCGCTCAGACTCCGGTGGCCGATGGGGCTGAGTTGGCAGCCGCCCTTGACCTACCGGTCGAGCTGTGGATCAAGAATGACACCGGAAACGTAGGCGGGTCGCACAAGTCTCGGCATCTG
>CALJMD010000193.1 GCA_937981915.1 uncultured Acidimicrobiales bacterium | reverse complement strand
GAACATGTTGCCCCTTCCCGATGATGTGATCGAGGAGCTTGCCGAGGCCCGGTTCACTAATCGCGAGCTGTCCTGGCTTGACTTCAATTCCCGTGTCCTGGCCCAGGCCGAGGACCCGCAGCTTCCGGTGCTCGAACGCCTCAAGTTCTGTGCCATTTTCTCGTCGAACCTCGATGAGTTTTTCATGGTTCGCGTTGCCGGTCTGCGCGATCAAGTGGCTGGTGGGGTAAACAAGTCCGGACCGGATGGCATGAGCCCGCAGGCTCAACTCGGGGCCATACGCAGCGAAGTCGACCGTCAACTGGAACGCCTGGACGCCGTGTTGGTGGCCAACATTCTCCCGGAGCTTGTCGCCCATGCCATCGAGGTGGTCGACTGGGCCGACCTCACGGTCGAGGAGCGAAAGTACGCCACCGGGGAGTTCGAAGACCGCATCTTCCCGGTCCTGACGCCGTTGGCCGTCGACCCCGGTCATCCGTTTCCCTACATCTCGAACCTGTCCGTCAGCATTGCCGTTCTTATCAACGATCCCGAAACCGAGTTGCATCGGTTTGCCCGGGTCAAGGTGCCGGCGTCGATGCCACGGCTATTGGCGTTGCCGGGCGAGACACGTTTTGTTGCACTTGAGTCGGTGATGGTGGCCCACCTGGAGGAGTTGTTCCCCGGGATGGACGTCATCGGAGGATGGCCGTTTCGGGTCACCCGAAACTCCGATCTGACCTTGGACTCCGACGCCGATGACCTCTTGGAGGCGGTCGAGGTCGAATTGCGTCGTCGTCGATTCGGGCAGGCGATCCGGTTGGAGGTTACCAATGACATCCCGGATGAGGCCTTTCAGCTTTTACTCCGAGAGTTGGAGTTGGACGTCGACAGCGTGTACTCCCAGACAACCCTGATTGACCCCAGTTGCTACTGGGAGCTCGTGGGGCTCGATTACCCCTCGCTCAAGATGTCGAGCGGCCCTAGGGTCGTTCCCCGGCGCCTGCGAGACCTCGAGGGAAGCAGAGACTTCTTCGACCGGATTCGCCGTGAGGATCTTCTCGTACATCACCCATACGAGTCTTTTCAGGCGTCGATCACCGAATTCGTCCGTCACTCCTCGGTCGACCCGGACGTGTTGGCCATCAAGATCACGTTGTATCGCACGTCCGGAGACAGTCCGATCATTGAAGCCCTCATTGGTGCGGCCGAGCGCGGCAAGCAGGTAGCAGTCCTCATCGAGCTCAAAGCCAGATTCGATGAGCAGGCCAATATTGAATGGGCCCGACGTTTGGAGAACGCCGGAGTTCACGTCATCTACGGGTTGGTCGGTCTAAAGATTCACAGCAAGATCATGTTGGTGGTTCGTAGCGAAAGCGACGGCATCAAGCGTTACTGCCACGTTGGAACCGGTAACTACAATCCCAAAACGGCTCGACTCTATGAAGACGTCGGGCTATTGACAGCCGATCCCGACGTTGGCGCTGACGTCACCCAACTGTTCAACTTCTTGACCGGGTACGGGCGTGACGTGGACTATCAACGTCTTGTCGTGGCCCCAACCCATATGCGCAACCGCCTTGTGCAGCTGATTGATAACGAGATCGCGGCCGACGGAACGGACCGCCACATCGTTATGAAGATGAACTCGCTGGTTGATCCTCAATTGATTGACCGGCTGTATGAAGCCAGTCGGGCCGGTGTTCAGGTTGATCTGATCATTCGCGGAATCTGTTGCCTGCGGCCGCAAGTGCCCGGACTGTCAGAGACGATTCACGTTCGCAGCATCCTCGGCCGCTACTTGGAACACTCACGGATCTACTACTTCGCCAACGGCGCTACGGCCGACGGCGTCGTGCCAACGGATCCCGAACAAAAGGACCGCTTCTTCATCGGATCGGCCGACCTGATGCCTCGGAATCTCGACCGGCGAGTGGAAGTTCTCGTGCAGGTCGATGCAGTCGAAGCAAAGAGGCGGTTGAGCGAGATTCTCGTGACCTGCCTGGATGACACTGAGCTGTCGTGGGTCCTCGAGCCCGATGGACAGTATCGACGGCTCGGCCACCTGGGCGAAGGGATCAACGCGCATAACACGTTGGAAGACCTGGCGGCGACACGCTCGACCGGTGGTGACCCGACCACTGACTTGGAGATCCGTCCACGTACGCTGCCCGCTGGTGGTTTGTCGACCTACGGTGAGCACTAATGCGCAAAGTTCACCACAGCGGCCCGTCGTGGCCTAGGGTGGCCCCATGCAGGTATCCGCATGAGTGAGGCTGCGGGCAAGACCGGCACCGATGACCAGGCCACGGAGAGTTCATCTCGCCCGAACCGGTCCTCGGAAGCCGACAATGCCGACGAACAGATCGCCGAGCTCACGTCACTATTGAAAATCGATGAAGACGAGATAATTCGGGCTGCCGGTTGCCTCGTCTACCGCGAAGTTGACGGTGGCCGCCAAGTCCTGGTTGTTCACCGTCCCCGGTACGACGACTGGGATCTTCCCAAAGGGAAACGTGAAGACGGCGAGTCGGATCTCGACTGCGCCATACGCGAAACCCGAGAGGAATCTGGTTACGGCGGTGAGATCGAGAGTGAACTTTCGCCCGACCACTATCTGGTTCGAGGTCGGGACAAGGTGGTCCGCTGGTGGGTGATGCGCTGCACCGACGGAGAGTTCGAATCCAACACTGAGGTCGACGAGATCAAGTGGTTGGAACCGGCCGAAGCCCAGGCGATGTTGTCCTACGGTCACGCCAGAAGTCTCATCGACGAGTGGATCGAAGGCGGCCCGGCATCGCCTGAAACCGTCGACGCCGACTAGATCCTCACGATCTGTCAGCAGCGGCCGATCGGAAACTGAACTGGTTGGGGTAGTTTGTCGAACCGTCACCTTCTGTTTTCCTTGCGTTCATCTACGAACTAAAGGCCCGTAACGTCCGACACATAACCTCAAGAGAGAAAATCGGTGGCGACGGCTGCGGCGGTCTGCTGTCGAATTCAGGGCATCATCTAGATTGGCGAGACGCTAATGCACATGGGTAGCGGCGACTGGGTCGCCGGGGACAGCAGGTGGCCGGAGCACGGTCGCCGACGTGACGAAGGAGCAGACCTGCCTTGGCGGTAGCGACCCCTCAGCCCGCCGGCCTGCTGTCGGGCAACTCAAGACGACGAGCCAGAGAACGAGTGGTCCACATTATTGTGGCCGCGGCGGCGCTCACGTCGATTCTGGTCAGCATCGGTATTGTCGGTTCCCTCCTGTATCGGGCGGTCGAATTCGTCGCCGGCCTGGCAGACCCGGGAGCAGTCGATTTAGCTGAAGCGAGAAACGGGATCGGTTTCTCAAACCTATGGTCGGACAAGTGGGCACCCCGGTTCTTTGACTTCGACGTCAAGACCCTCCTGGTCGGAAGCCTCGTCGTCACGGTCGTGGCGATGGCGGTAGCCGCCCCCATCGGACTCGGATCCGCCATTTATCTTTCGGAGTACGCCAGCGACCGGGTTCGCAAGGTGGTCAAACCGATTCTCGAAATTCTGGCCGGGATCCCGTCGGTCGTTCTCGGCTTCTTCGCCTTGCGATGGATCGCCCCCAATGTGGTCGGCAACGTCTTCGATGGTGCCGATGGGCAAAGCTTGTTGGCGGCAGGACTTGGCGTCGGCTTGTTGACCATTCCGCTCATGGCTTCGATCTCCGAGGACGCCATGCGGTCAGTGCCCCGAGCGCTTCGAATGGCATCGGCCGGGCTAGGCGCTCGGAAGCGAACCACTACCGTTTCGGTCGTGTTGCCCGCAGCAGTCTCAGGATTGGTAGCAGCCGGAATCGTCGCCACGTCGCGAGCCATCGGTGAGACCATGGTGGTATTCCTGGCCGCCGGAGCATCCGGTAACACCGCACTGTTCACCGTCAACCCGCTTGAGCGAGGCTCAACGATGACCGCGGCTATGGCCAGCCAAGCCTCCGGTACCGACGGCACCATTTCGGAGTTGGGGTTCGGTTCGCTGTTCTTCGTTGGCTTCGTGCTGTTCGTGATCACACTGACGTTGAACCTCATCGCCGATCGCTTCGTGCGCCGGGTTCGGGAGGTGTACTAACCAATGGCTATTGCCCAACCACTTCTCGACAAGAAAACCAGTGAACGAGTCAAAAGTCAGCTTGAGACCGGTGGCTTCAACCTGGCCGAAGGCGCTTTCAAGTGGGCGCTCATCGGCACGTTGGTCTTTGCGTTGTTGGTACTCACCGTGCTGGTCTACGACGTTGTTGTCGACGGATTTCCCGTCTTCAGCGATCGACTCGACACGTTTATGGCCAACCCGAGCCGAACCCGGGCCGATGAAACCGGCATCTTCCAGGGCCTTCGAGGCACGTTCTGGATTGGCGTCTTTGTCATCTTGTTGACGTTCCCGATTGGGATCGCGGCCGCCATCTACCTCGAAGAATATGCCACCGACAACTGGCTGACCCGCACCATTAACATCAACATCCGGAATCTGGCCGGCGTGCCGTCGGTGGTGTACGGAATCCTCGGTCTGACCATCTTTGTCGGAATACTCAAAGGCGTGTACGGCGATGTGGCACTGTCGAGAGGTAACACCACCACCGCCGGCGGTCTGACACTGGCCGCCTTGGCGCTACCGGTGGTCATCATCACCTCGGCGGAAGCCATCCGGGCCGTTCCCAGCAGCCTGCGCGAGGCCGCCTACGGGGTTGGTGCCACCAAGTGGGAAGTCATCAAGTCCCACATTCTGCCCTATGCCGCCCCCGGCATTCTCACCGGAACCCTGCTGTCGCTGGCCCGGGCCCTGGGTGAAGCGGCCCCGCTGATCCTCGTTGGTGCGGTCCAAGGCAAACTTGGTCCTCGCACCGGCTTCTTTGAACTGCAGCAGCTTGGCGAGAAGTTCACCGCTATGCCGATTGTCATCACCGACATGGCTAAGCAGCCGGGCTCTGAGTGGCAACCGGTGACTGCAGCTGCCATCGTGGTACTGCTCCTGGTGGTGCTCACTTTCAACGCGGCCGCAGTAATCCTACGAAACAGATTCGAACGCAAGCGCCAAGGCTGAGGTTGATGAAATCGAAGCCCGATCAAGGAGTCGGAAATGGCGATAGAGGCACAACGTATGCAAGCTGAAGAAAGCTCGAAGTCAACAAGTCCAGCCTCCGGGGACGCCGTCAGCCCGTCGGTCGAGGGGAGTGCAGTGGCGGTGAAGTCCGAGTCCGAGGCGGTGGTACGCCTCGATGATGTATCGGTGTACTACGGCAGTTTCAGAGCTGTTCGTGATGTCACGATGCCGATCAACAAGAACGAGATCACGGCCATGATCGGCCCGTCGGGCTGTGGCAAGTCCACCGTCTTGCGATCGATCAACCGCATGAACGACCTCATTCCCACCGCCCGGGTTGAAGGTCTGGTGTCGTACATGGGCATCGACCTGTACGGCGAAGACGTCGACCCTGTCGAGGTTCGTCGCCGCATCGGCATGGTGTTCCAGAAACCGAACCCATTTCCCAAGTCGATTCGAGACAACATCACCTACGGCCCTCGAATTGCCGGCATCGCCAAGAACGAATGGGACGACCTGGTCGAACAGTCACTGCGTTCCGCCGCTATCTGGGACGAAGTGAAGGACCGCCTTGATGACTCAGCGCTGGGCCTGTCCGGTGGACAGCAACAGCGGTTGTGTATCGCCAGGGCCGTGGCCACCAAGCCCGATGTATTGTTGATGGACGAGCCGTGCTCCGCCCTGGACCCCATTGCCACCGGTCGCATCGAGGACCTTATGCAGGAGCTCAAGAACGACTATTCGATCATGATCGTTACCCACAACATGCAACAAGCCGCTCGAGTCAGTGACCGATGCGGGTTCTTCACCACCGAACTTGACTCCCAGAGCGATCGCCGCACCGGCCAGCTAGTCGAGTTCGATGAGACGGAAAAGATCTTCTCCAACCCGAGCGACGAGCGAACGGAAAACTACGTCACCGGCCGGTTCGGGTAACCCACGAAGAAAGGGTCGAGTTGAGCATCGACGACACCACCACCAACCAGCCTCCGCAGACCGTCCATCGCAAGGCCTATCACCGAGAACTGGAGTCCCTGACCAACGGGATCTTACGTCTCGGAGCGCTGGCCTGCGAGACCATTCCGCGAGCAACAGAGGCGTTACTCTCCGGGAACTTGAGCGACGCCCAGGAGGTCATCGACGCCGACGACATCGTTGATGATCTGGCGGCAGAGCTTGAAGAGCAGTGCCTGTCCATCATGGCCCGTCAGGCACCGATGGCCGGTGAGCTGCGCCGCCTGGTCACCTGCATCCACATGATCTCCGACATCGAGCGGTCGGCTGACCTCATGGTCAACGTGTGCAAAGCGAGCCGACGGATGTTCGGCCAGCCGCTGACACCACAAATTCGTGGTCTGGCCGCTTCCATGAGCAAAGAGGCCAACAAACTCCTGCGCCTCTCCCTTGACGCATTCGCCGACAGCAACGTTTCGCTGGCCGCCGCCCTAGCCGATATCGATGACGAGCTTGACCAACTCAACCGTGACATGGTGGAGGCGATCTTCGCCCATGAAGGCGACCGGACGATCGAACTCTCCGGCGCCGTTCAGTTGGCCCTGATCGCCCGATACTACGAACGAGTCGGCGACCATGCTGTCAATGTCGGTGAGCGTGTCATTTACATGGTCACCGGCAAGCACGAGCTTGAGGCCGGAGCCGCTCGTGGGGACGGGGATTCTCACCGTGATGGAGACGCCTCGGACTCCTCGGCAGAAGAATAGGTAACCAGCTGTGGTGGAGGTCGTCATCGCCGTCGTGGCAGCCACCATCGGACTGGCCGCAGGCGCAGCGTGGAGTGGCCGCCGCTCACGGTCTTCGGCGGTCGCACCTGGTGACCAGGTGGACGCACCGGTTCCGCTTGAGTCTGCGACCACCACGCCGCTGCAGGAGGGTTCACTCCCGCCCGGTGACGAGACACTGGCCACCGATCTCGTCGCCAAGGCCTTAGCCGACCTGCAGCTGGGGATAGTGGTCTTTGACGGTGACGGCGAAGAGCTGTACCGCAACCACGCCGCAGACGAGTTCAAGACCGCCCGCCACGGCAATGCGCTCACCGAAGCCGCGCTGGAGCGGGTGGTGGAAGGCGCCCTTATCGGCCTTTCGCTGGAGGAGAGCCTCGACCTGTACGGCCCTCCACAAAGAAGTCTTCGTGTCCAGGCATCGCCGATCATTGATGGGAAGAACGTCAGCGGCGTGACTGCCGTAGTCGAAGATGTCACCGAAGCCCGACACGTCGAGCGTGTTCGCAGCGACTTTGTGGCCAACGTCAGCCATGAACTGCGGACCCCCGTCGGTGCAATGAGTGTTCTAGCCGAAACCTTGGCCGACTGCGACGATCTCGAGGTAGCAGAGCGACTCACCACCCGTATCCAGCGAGAAGCCGGGCGCATGAGCCAGACCATCGCCGACCTTTTGGTCTTGTCTCGCCTCGATGCCGGCGCCGTCACCGCATCGGACACCATGGATCTGGTGTCGGTCGTGGCCATGGCCATCGATCGGGTGAGCGAAGGAGCGACCCAACGCGGCATTGACATCGCCGTCGACAACCGGCAAGGCGGACCGATACTGGTCGATGGAGAACAGGGGCAGCTGGTATCGGCTGTGGCCAACCTTTTGGACAACGCCATCAAGTATTCCGACGCCAACTCCGCTGAGGTCCCCGAGGCGCGGCCTCAGGGCAACCGAGGATCGACCGCCGTGAGCACAATCCGCACCGATTCACCGGTGACGGTCCGCCTCGAGATCAAGGGTGGTTCGTCACCCACCGATCCACCTGAAGCGATTCTTGCGGTGGCCGACCGGGGTATCGGGGTGCCGGAGACAGATCTCAACCGGATTTTTGAACGGTTCTACCGGGTTGATTCCGCCCGGAGCAGGGACACCGGTGGCACCGGGCTCGGTCTTTCCATCGTCCGCAACACCGTCTTGAACCATGGAGGGACCATTGAGGTGGATTCCGTCGAGGGGAGAGGTTCAGTGTTCACTATTCGCGTTCCGTTGTCCTCGGCCCAACTGCAGGTGAATGGCAGCGAGTAGCGGGCTCCGAACAGACACGCCTAACAGACAGATAATTCGAACGAGACAGAGTGTTCCAAGAGACAGAGCGAAGGGAAACTTGGGTGGAAAACGTCGAACGTAGTCGAGTCCTCGTGGTGGAAGATGAGGAGGCGTATGTCGACGCCTTAACGGTGGGATTGACCAAGGAAGGGTTCGACGTGTCGGTAGCTCGCAACGGGGCGGAAGCCCTCGCCGGCTTCGACGAATGTGACCCTGACATCGTGCTTCTCGATCTCATGCTTCCCAAAGTCTCCGGCTTGGACGTCTGTCGAGAGCTTCGCAGCAAATCGAGCGTGCCGATCATAATGGTCACGGCAAAGTCGGCAGAGGTCGACACGGTTGTTGGGCTGGAAGTCGGCGCCGACGACTACGTCAGCAAGCCGTATCGCATTCGGGAACTGATCGCACGAATCCGGGCACTGCTTCGACGAGAAGACATCATCCGTGCTGAAGTCGGCCGATCAAGTTCGGCCACGGCAGCCGAGGGCGGCGACGACGTCGAAGAGGCCATTGTGGTCGACGACATCTCCTTGGACGCCTCCAAGCACGAGGTAGTCATCCGCGGCCAAGAAGTGTCGTTGCCGCTCAAAGAGTTCGAGTTGCTGCACTACCTGATGGCCAACGCCGGTCGGGTACTCACCCGGGACTCACTCATCGATCGGGTGTGGGGCCACGACTACGTGGGTGACACCAAGACGTTGGACGTGCACATCAAACGACTCCGAGCCAAAGTGGAAGTAGAACCTTCCAAGCCTGACGTCATCGTCACCATCCGAGGTCTCGGTTACAAATTCGACCGGCAACGTTGAGCCGACAGCGGACAGACATGGCGGCTGTCTTTGGTCCGGCGACTATTCGGTTTACCATCAGGACCTGGTGACTACTTCGGCACAAGGCGGAAACACTGGTGTAGATCGGGCCGATACGGTCCGACGCAGCCGTCAGAGGCCTCGACGCGCCGATGGCGGGGTGACCCCATTCCAGCGTCTCGCCCGGACCCACGCGTTTTCGGTGGCCGGTGACACGCTCCTGGCGATCGCCCTCGCCGACTCATTGTTTTTTAATGTCGACCCCAACGACGCACGGTGGCGGGTCGGCGCCTATCTGCTGTTGACCATCGCCCCATTCGCCTTCGTCGCGCCGTTCCTCGGTCCTGTCATGGATCGAGTACCTGGCGGCCGCCGATACATGATCATCTTCTCGGCGTTGATCCGAGCGGGCGTCATGGCAGCTCTGGTTCGCTACGTGCAGGACTGGCCGCTGTTCCCACTTGCCTTCTCGATGTTGGTGATGGGAAAGACCTACGCGGTAGCCAAGAGTGCCGTGGTCCCGACCACTGTGGCCACCGAAGCCGACCTGGTCCGGTCAAACTCCCGACTGGCCATCTTGTCGGCCGTGTCAGGGGCGGCGGCCAGCCTCCCTGGCGTACTCCTGTTGCGGTTCGGGGGAGCGGAATGGGTGCTCGCGCTCGGCGTGGTTGCTTTCATAGCCGCCGCGTTCTTCGGTGTGGCGATTCCTTCCACCACGGTGGCTACCAGAGCTGAGGACCGCAGGGAGCGAGAGGAGCTGCGAGGAGCCGGCATTCTGGTGTCGTCAAGCGCCATGGGCTACCTGCGCGGCGTCGCCGGGTTTGTCACCATGCTGTTGGCGTTTGCTCTGCGTGGCGGCATCGACCCGGGCCCAACCAACGCCGGAGTCGAAATCGGACATCAAGTCCGCGAAGCCGTTGGCTTTGAACGACTGGATCTGGCCAGTGGTGGAGCACCGCCCTGGCACTTCGGGCTGGCCCTGGTCGGTGTTGGACTGGGCGGCCTGCTCGGTTCGATCGCCGTCCCTCGACTTCGCGCCCATCTCCGTGAGGAACGAATCCTCGCCTACGGCTTGATCGCGCTGACGGTGCTTGCCGTGTTGGCCGCGCTCTCAACCGGTTTGGCTGGAGCGTTCCTCATGAGTATGGGAGCTGCCCTTGCCGCCCAGGGCGGCAAGCAGGCCTTCGACGCCATCGTCCAGCGGGACGCACCTCGGGCCAACCTGGGCCGAACGTTCAGCCGGTACGAGAGCCGCTTTCAGCTGATCTGGGTGATCGGAGCGATCATCCCGGTTGCCATTCCGTTGCCGGCCCGCATCGGCTATCTGCTAGTTGCAGCCTCGGCGGCGTTTGTGGCCGCCACCTACTGGGTTGGACGGACCCCAAATCCGGCAGCAGTGCTGTCCGATGGTGTGGTCGCCCAGAATCTCGATCGCCTCGCCGGGTTCTTGCCTGCCGGCCTGGGGGAACGTCTTCGGGCCCGAACCTGGGCCAGAGTGAACGAACCGGACGCCAACACGTCGGCCGGAAGCTACTCCGACTCGTCCTGAACGTCGTCGTCAAAGCCTTCGAGCCCCGACAGGTCGTCGGGCACGTTGAGGCCCATTCCGTCGGTGTCGTCGGCCAAACCGATTCGGGCCAGCCACAAACCGGGAGCGTCTACCTCAGCTGCAGTGGGAAGATCCAGTTCGTCGGCCCAAAGGCGTTGCAGGCCATCGTGGCCGGCTCGCTCGACGATTCCTGCCACGAAGGTTCGACCCCGTTCGATGGTGACCGGGCCAACTTCCATCCCGAGTAGTCGCTCGGTGAACCGATCAGACGGCGTTGCCTCCGAGGCCCGGTCAGCCATCCGACGGCGGATCTCGGCGTGACTAGGAATCAACGACTCGGTGATCGTGGCCACGACATGATCGACGTAACCGAGAATGGCGGACAGAAGGGCATCGATTTGAGGAACCAGCAGGTCCTGAGCCGGTGAGCGAAGCAGCGACAACACGGTGTCGGGATCGTTGAACGCTTCGGAGACCTCCTGCATCTGCGCCATATCGGTGACCGGACCGAGCTTCTCGGCGATGGCCTCCTCGTTGGGGCGAAACGCTGAGGCGAAGTCAATGAGAAGCGATTCCAGACGGCTGCGAACGTGATCGACGCTCAGGACAGCGTGGGTGACCATCTCATGAATCAGAATCCAGAGACGAAGATCATCGACCGGAACGTTCCAGACTTTGGCCGAACGATCGATGTTGGTGGGGACCACCAGCACCTCAGCTGTGTCCCTGGGAACGGGCAGGTCGTACTGGCCCAGAGCCCGTCGACCCAAGTGGCCCAGCATGTTGCCAGCCGACGTGGCGACAAGGAACGGGCCGAGAGAGGCAAACAGCTGTCCCATGATCTGAGCGGGGAACAGGGCGGCGAAGTCTCCGCCGAACGGGTCAGCGCCTAACGCCTCAGCCGCCTGTTCAAGATCGGCGCCATCGGATTGCTCTTCGTCAAAGCCCGGCGCCGCCGCCAGATTCTCCGACAGCGCTTCACCGAATCGCTCGAAGAACGGTCGGTAGGCCACGATGCTCTGGGTGCTCCACACCGACCTTGTGACGGCCGTGACCTTCAGCGAAGGTGGAAGTCGTAGACCGGGCACTTGGCCGACGTGTAGCTCCGCGACGCGGGCCAGATCCTCAATGGCGATCCGGTCGGCCGGATTCAGATTGTGTTCGGTCCCGCCGTCGGAGGCAATGGACGCCGCCATGTCGATGGCGGCCTTCCACGGATCGGACTTTGCCAGCCCGCCGAGGAGAGCACTGAAGTCGAAGAACGGGATATCTCCACCGAGTGGATTACTACTGCTCACAAGGGCATGGTAGAGCAGTGGAGTCCATTGTTGTTACCGGAGCCGGTGGCGGAGTGGGTCGTCGAGTGGTGGCCAAGCTGCTGGAGCATCCTCGGATCGACCGGGTTGTTGCTCTCGATCGTGCGCCTGAACACTGGGCTCAGGGGCTTGATGGCATGGTCTCGGGTGACGATCGGTTGGTTCCAAGAACCGTCGATATGAGAGCCGGTGATCTGTCACCTTTGCTTGAGGGCGCCAGTTCGATCATTCATCTGGCCGAGGACAATCGGCGACTTCGTCGACGACGACACGACACGTCGATAATGCAGCGGTTGCTGGACGCGGCGTCCGACGTCGGCGCCCGACACCTCGTTGTGTTGTCCTCGGCTCTTGTCTACGGCGCCCACCCTGATAACCCGGTTCCGTTAACCGAAGCTCATCCCATTCGCCCGATTGAGGCTCTCATGCAGGCCCACCTAAAGGCCGAACTTGAGGGCTTGGCCGGTCGCTGGGCTGAAACGCAAAACGCCGGATTGGCTGTCCTTCGACCCACAACGGCGTTCTCCGAGGATGGCCCCAGTTGGGTTGCCGCTGCGCTTCGAGCCGCCATCACCGTTCGACCCGAGCAGGTCGATCCACCAATGCAGTTCCTTCACCATGACGACTTGGCGTCGGCTGCCGTTCTCGCTGCCATGGCACGGCTGGAGGGTGTCTACAACGTTTCCGCCGACGGTTGGATCGGCGCTGATGCCTTCCGTGCTCTTCGAGGAGAGATCGAGGTTCGCCTTCCCGAGCAGCTGAGCGAGGTTCGCCACCGGTTGGCCCGGCGAGTGGTCGACGGGGCGTTGTTGGATGGCCTCGAGCCCTACGTTCGCTACCCGTGGGTGGTTGCCAACGACCGGTTGCGAGCCGAAGGTTGGGAACCGACGTTCAGCAACGAAGAGAGCTACATGGCGGGGACGGCAGCGCCGCTCCTGGCTTCGCTCGGCCCCCGCGAGCGGCAAGAATTTGTTCTCGGCGCCCTTGGGGTGGTTGGCGCGGCGACAGCCGGCGGTGCGCTATGGCTCCGGAACCGGGTTAACCGCTAGGTGAGGCTCGTCCACCTGTAGCGCTGCGGTCTCGAAGCGACGGTTGGCCCGCTCCACGGTCAGCACCACTGACTCGCCGGGCTCGACGCGTCGCATCAGATGCGTCAGGTGATCGGGGTTGAGCAGGCTCATCCCGTTCACTTCGACCACGACGTCGCCGCCTAACAGATCGTCGGCGAACGGACCCGCCGGGTCAACGTCGGCGACGACCGGCCTGCCGGAGTCGTCCGGTGACACGTCAAGGGCGAAGTCCTGACCTTCGCTGTCGCCGGAGGCGAGGAGCGACTGGGCCAGCCGTACGAAATCGTCGACGGGAAGAGCGGCCACTACGGCTCCCGCTGCGTTCACCACAAAGCCGACCAGGTCGCCGGCCGGCGTGGTGAGCGGCGCTCCTGCCAGGTGATCCTCGAACGGGATCGACGTGATAATGGCTGAGTAGATGGTGTGGCCCGAGTAGTGCGAAACGGCTTCGTCGACTCCGATGATGGCGCCGTTCTTGGAAACCGACATTGTTTCGTCGCCGACCACAACGTCTTGTTGTTGTCCGGCTACGGAGCGGGGAAGAGCCATGAGCTCCTCCAGAATCAGCGCAGGCTCACCGGCAATTGAATCAGCCGCGGCCGGTGATGCCAGAACGGCAATGTCGGCGAAACGGTCGACGCCCACGATGGCCACGTCAAAGGCGGTTCGTTCCCCCGCTCCGTCAAGCCACAGCGTCGGGTAGCGCTCGACGGCGCTGGCCGATGTAATCATGATGCCGCCCACGATCATCACCGTGGCCACCGGAGCGTCTGCATCGTCAGAGGCGAACAGCGAGCCCTGAGCCATGGATTTCTGAGCGAATGATTCTGGTTGGTTGGGCGTCAGGTCGGGGAGTGTTGGTGCGGGCTGGGAATCTGATGGCGTCTCTTCAGTAGGGTCGGGATCATCGATCATTGTTGCCGTCAGTTCGTCTGCCAGATCGACCCGGCCAGCGGTTGTCAACTGGTAGACGGTGGCCGACGCAACCAGCATTGCCACCACTCCAAACAAACCCTTGGACAGCAAGGAACTGGAGAACGGCGACGTCACGGTCGTACCGGAAGTCGGTGCCATGGCCGACCCGGATGGCAACGATCCGCTCATTTCCGAGGGGTGGCGCCAGGCGCGTTGCGACGGGTCAGGAAGGCCCCGTATTGTCGGTTCGACTTCGTCGTCTGCCGCCACGAACCTACAGAGTAGTGCTAGGTACCTCAAGCGTTCCGTCGGCCCGGCAAAAATGCCCGCCGAAAGCCAACGGGTCGATTTGATTACGGTTGGGGCGCCGCCCGGACCGCCGGGCAGCCTAAAATCCTTGTGTGAGCAGCGACAGCACAGCATCGGCTTCCCAGGACCGTGTCCCGGCTGACAACGATCCGGTGGCCCCTCCAACCGACGCCGACACCTGGGCGGCTATCAGCGGAACCCGGCTGCCGGTGCATGAAGCATCTGATTGGGCGACCGTCCCCAGTTGCGGGGCGGTGGTGACGTTCACGGGCACGGCCAGGGATCATTCGACCGGGCGAGAAGGCGTTACCCGGCTGGAGTACGAGGCATACGAAAGCGAAGCCGTTCCCCGGTTGCAAGCCGTGGCCGATGAGATTCGAAACCGCTGGCCCGACGTGGCCAGGATCGCCATGATCCACCGGGTGGGCGAGGTGCCCCTGACCGAGGCCGCGGTTGTCGTGGTGGTCTCGGCCCCGCACCGCGATGCTGCATTCCACGCGGCGAGATTTGGCATCGACACACTCAAGTCGACGGTCCCGGTGTGGAAACGAGAAGACTGGGCTGAAGGCACCAGTTGGGGTCTTGAGGCGCAACACATCGTCAGCGTCGAGGCCGTCGACTAACGCCAGTCACAACACGTTGCCACCGTTGTCCGGCGGCAAACTGCCGGGCGGTCAGATGTCGACGAGATCTTCAGCCGCTTGACGGACCTGCCAGTCACGATCCGTCAACGCCGCTGACAACGCCTCTTCCGCTCGACTGTCGTCGAAAGCAGCCAGTGCCAGCACCGCTCGCCGACGAACGGTGGCCACGTCGGTGGTAGCCGCCAGCACCGCGTCTAAACCAACACCGAGTGCGCCCAGCGCCGCCACTGCGGACTCGCGGGCCAAAGGGTCGGAGTGGGTGGTGGCCTGGTGAGACAACGCCGTGGTTGCCTCGGCCATGGCATCGTGGCTGAGCTCAAGTTCGCCTAGAGCGAATGCGGCTACCTCGCAATGGGCGTCGTTGTTTAACAGCTCAACGAGCTCGGACCACAGTTCCGGCCCGTGGGGGGAACGGGCGGCGAGTTCGATGCCGCGTCGGGTCACCTGCTCGGCCGGGTCGGCGAGGGCGGTCCGCAACCGGTTGATGTCGAGTAGTCCGAGCCGGTCGGCGGATCCTAATGCCAGCCGCCGTGTCATAGCATCTTCATCGGTCAACGCCGAGAGCACCAGGGACGAGGCGTGATCGTGCGCCACCTCTTTGTCCGAAGATGTGCCGGTGTGTCCGGCCATCGTCACCTCTCGGCGCTTTTGCCACAAGTCGTTGATTGCGCCACTATACTTTCTAGCCACACCGCCGCATGTCGTTCGCGCACCGCCGCGCCGTCCGACATCCCACCGCCGATAAGGGAATGAAGAGGTTCTGACGTGTCTCACATGGTCATCTACCGAGGCTCCGACGGGAAGCCGGGCTATCACCAGACCGACGACATCCACGATGCCGTCGGCTTTGTGGAGCGCATGCGAAACGATAGTGGCGTAGAGCATGCCCGAATCTTCCGACTCGAAGAAGTCGTGTTCGAATACAAGCCGTACTATCGGGTCGAGCTGTCCGATGGCACCACGATCACGTCGGATGGAACGTTGGGGGCCGATGAACTCAACGGAAGTTTGCCGTCGGACTCCTCGGCCGAGGTTGGCATGGCTCAGGTGTCGCACGGCGCCAACGGCAACGCCGTAGCCAACGCGGTTGAAGACTCCGGGTCGACGGTAGCCGTAGTCGATGAGGCCACCGATGACGGCCCCAAGCGGGGCCTGTTCGGCCGCTAGGTCGTTACCGTGCCGGTTCGCCGGCCCTCAACGACGGCGTTGCAAGACGAAGTCCATGCATCGGTCGAGGGTTGTTCCCCTCGGCCGTTGTCGCGCTCAGCCCCTGGTGGCTCAGGCGATGGCCTGTTCGACGAGGAAAATCAGCAACAAAATGGTGATGGTGATGAGTCCGGCCAACACCAACCCACCGATGAGGACCATGGCCGCCAGTGAGATGACGGCGGTGAATCGTCGCCACAGAGGAATTCGTGCCGATCGGGGCTTTTCGGGAGCTGTCTGGCTGCTTGCCGTCATTGGGCCACACCTGGTAGGAGTCGAACTGATTAATGCCGTTACGACCGATGATGGTCGGTTAAGGGCACGATCGGCGGTCGCGGACCACACAAAAGCATCAATTGTTGCCAATTTGAGTGGGTTTTTTCGGGAGGTTTAGGTCTCCGCTGTAGTTTGGTCGTCATACAGTCCGATAGAGAACGATGGATGACGCTTCTCCCAGTGTACGCGGTGACGACCACCGAGGTCACGAAGCTCTCGAACTAGGCGGCCCCGGAGGCAGTACGGCGATGGAAAATCCGATCGACGGAAACGGGATCGAAGAGGATGCCGTCAATGAGTACGCGGCTAATGAGCTTGCGGCCGAGGAAACAGCGGCGGCAACGACTCCGCTGTTTGATGCCGCCTCCGAGCCGGTCTTCGATGAAGGGGCCGGTCCTGCCGAGGCCTACGGCCGACGGGTCCGAACGATCGTCCGCGGTGTGGGCCTACTGCTGGCACTGGTCTTGGCCGGTGGCGTAGCTGTTGGAGTGTTCGTCGACGTGCCGTACATCGGCCTGATGCCGGGGTCGGCCCGTGACACCGAGCCGCTGCTGGCCGTAGACGGAATCGAAGAGTTCCCCAGCGACGGAACGTTTCTGTTCACTACTGTTCAAATGCGACAGCGGCCCAACGTTTGGGAGTACCTCTGGCTTCGGGCCGATCGTGACGTTGAGATTGTTCCCGAGGAACTCATTCTCAACGGAAGGACCCCGGAAGAAAATCGCAGCCAGAACCTCGAGTTCATGGACCAGTCGAAAGAAATCGCGGTTGCCGTGGCCTTGGAACGTCTCGGCTACGATGCCGTGCAGTCCGATGCCGTTATCGTCGTCAACACGACCGAAGGCGATCCGGCCGACGGGTTGTTGGCGCCTCAAGACCTGATCGTCGCTATCGACGGCGTCCCGATTCCCAGTACGAACACACTCAGAGAAGTCTTGTCGGGTTACGGCCCGGGAGACGAAATCGAGATTGAGATTCGCCGAATTGGTGAAGAACAGGTTGAGGTCGTTCCGCTGGTTCTGGGTGAACACCCCGAGATACCCGGTGGTGGGTTCATCGGGATCACTCCGGTGGACAACCTGATGTTCAACGAGACCTTCGACTTTGACGTGGAGATCGACAGCGGTTCGGTCGGCGGCCCGTCCGCCGGTTTGGCCTTCACACTGGCCGTGCTTGATCAACTGACCGAAGGCGAACTGACCGGCGGGGCCGATGTTGCCGTTACCGGCACTATTGATGTGGTCGGCAATGTCGGATCGGTCGGCGGTGTCGTGCAAAAGACCGCAGCGGTTCGAGACATGGGGGCCGACGTGTTCCTGGTCCCGGCTGATCTCGGGGCGGTGACGTTGGAAGACCTCGAAGACCGGGCCGGTGATGACCTGCGAATTATGCCGGTAGCAACCATCGAAGAAGCCTTGGACGCTCTGGAGGAAATCGGCGGCAATGTCGGCGTTGTCGACGAGTTTGCGGCCGCACTACAAGACGGTGTTGAGACCGGGCAGTAGTAGGGGCATCCAGCATCCGGGACGGCAACCGTCGTAGCATCGTTGTATGGCAACGACGAGTGACGACGAGTTCGCTCCCAAGAAGATTGCTTCCGCCGAATTTCCGACAGCCTTCCGGGGCTATGACCCAGATGCCGTCCGCTCATTCCTGAGCCGCTTGGCGACTGCACTGGAGGAGACCGGAAACGATGGTTTGGCCATTTTGGCCAGGACAACGACGCAGGATCGCATCGAGGAGCTCGAAGAGGAAAACGAAACGCTCCGCAGCGAACTCCGGGAGTTGGAGCTGGAGTCGGTTCAACGAACCGTTTCCGGAGACGACGAGGACGCTGCCGCCGAGCCGGGGGAGATCGACGAGCACCGCGCCATTGAACTGCTGGGCCAGGAGACGGCCAGAGTTCTTGAGTCGGCGCGCTCTGCAGCGGCCGACATTATCAAACGGTCGGAATCCGACGCCTCGGACAAACTGGAAGCAGCTGACGAAGCACTGAGCGCGGCCCGCAAAGAAGCCCGCGTCTATCTGAGCGACAAGCAGGCCGAGGTTGAGGAATTGGTGGCGCGAGTCACCGCCGAGGCCGACGAGTCCGCCCAAAAAGTACGAGACGAAGCCGACGAGCACCGCAACATGGTGTTGGACGAGTCAACCAAGATCCTGGCCGACGCCGAAGTGTCGGCAGAAGAGTCCGAGCGACAGGCTCAGTCGCT
>CALJMD010000192.1 GCA_937981915.1 uncultured Acidimicrobiales bacterium | reverse complement strand
ATTGCGAAAGAAGTGCTGCTGTTCCAGGGCGTGACGCTTCAAACCTTCAAGGTCGTAGCCAACGGCGGCCACGAAACGAAACTTGGCGGTACCCGCAATATTTAGCTGAACGCTCCCGCCCTGGGCACCGGGGACCACCTGCACGGCCCGTTCGATGAGGCGCTGGTAGAACTCGTCGTCGTCTTCAGCCTCGAAAGCAAGTTCGCTCAGCTCCATCAACGCGGCGCGGAATCGTTGCTGTTCCGCCAGAATCCGGTCGATTTCACGGCGTGCCGGGCAGGGAGTGATCTGGGCCATCGTCAACTCGGCGGAAACCGATTTGACCTGGATTGTGTAGCTGGACTCTGGCGACAGCAGGGCGTCGAGTCCGCTGCCGGTCAATTCGGCGACCCCTGTGTCTTCGTCGACCGCGATATCGGCTTCGTCGAAGAGCCGACCGATGGCCACATCGTCAAGGTACAAGTAGCGATCGACGCCGAGCAGCTGTCTGGCTGCAGCGTTGGCGACAACCCGACGACGTTGAGAGTCGGGCGCGCCCGGCTCAACATCGCCAACGACCAGGGTGGCGGTCGGGGCCTGGTCCACGATCACCTCCCAGTCGGCGAATCCGAAGAAGTCGCCTACCGGTGTACTCATTAGTTGGTCTATCGACCGGAATCGCCGTGGCCTATAGCCTTCGGTCGGAGCAAAACTGTGGTTGGGTGAACCCTGGGGTCTAGCATCGGAAGCAGTGCGAGCTTTCACTGCAGAAGATGCATGGTCATTCAATCAGGGCACGCACATCGGTGCCCACGAAGTACTGGGAGCCCACCACGACGGCGGCCAGGTCACGTTCCGAGTGTGGGCACCGTCGGCATCGGCAGTTGCCGTCGTCGGCGACTTCAACGACTGGACGCCGCAGCCCGGCGATGGGTTAGAAGCAGACCCATCGGGAGTGTGGCGCATCACCAGACCGGGAGAACCGGGCCAGCGATACAAGTTCGCTGTCACCGACGCCAGCGGCAACACCGTCGAAAAAGCCGACCCCTACGCGTTCGCAACCGAGGAACCTCCCCGCACGGCCAGTGTGATCGCCGAGCTGAACTATCAGTGGAACGACCACGATTGGATGTCGCAGCGAGGCGGCCGAGCCGCCCTCGACGCACCTATTTCCATCTACGAAGTCCACCTGGGCTCCTGGCGGTACGAGCCGGGTGGCTACCGGGCATTGGGATCCCAGCTGGCCGCTTACGCCGCCGACATGGGCTTTACCCACGTTGAACTGCTCCCGATAACTGAACACCCCTTCTACGGTTCGTGGGGCTACCAGACCACCGGCTACTTCGCGCCGACCTCCCGCTACGGCTCCCCCACCGATCTGATGGCCATGATCGACGAGCTACATAACCGTGACATCGGCGTGATACTGGATTGGGTTCCCTCCCACTTCCCGACCGACGAATTCGGACTGGCCCGCTTCGACGGCTCACATCTCTACGAGCACGCCGATCCCCGACTAGGTCACCACCCGGACTGGGACAGCGCAATCTTCAACTACGAGCGCAACGAGGTCCGAAGCTTCCTCCTTTCAAGCGCACACTTCTGGGCCGAGCACTACCACATCGACGGGATTCGAGTCGACGCAGTGGCATCGATGTTGTACCGGGACTACTCCCGAGCCGACGGTGAGTGGATTCCCAACGAACACGGCGGCAACGAAAATCTTGGTGCCATCACCTTCCTCCAAGAGCTCAACCGCACCCTGTACCTCCATCACCCCGGCATCCAGGTAATGGCCGAGGAGTCAACGGCATGGCCCGGGGTCACCCGACCGGTCGACCAGGGAGGCCTGGGTTTCGGTTTCAAGTGGGACATGGGCTGGATGCACGACACCCTCCAATATGTCGAGCGCGACCCGATCCATCGCACCCACCATCACAACGACATCACCTTCCGGGCCGTCTACCGAACCTCGGAAAACTACGTGCTACCGCTGTCACACGATGAGGTCGTGCACGGCAAAGGGTCGCTGTTGGACAAGATGCCCGGTGACTACTGGCAGCAACTAGCCAACCTTCGGCTGTTGCTGGCGTACCAGTGGACCACGCCAGGCAAAAAGCTCTTGTTCATGGGAAGCGAGTTCGGCCAGAGCGGTGAGTGGAACCACGAGGCCGAACTCAGCTGGTTCCAGGCGTCAGAACCACAGCGCGCTGCGCTGAGCCACCTGGTCACCGAACTCAATCGGCTCTACCGGTCGCTACCCGCTCTGCACGGCGGCGACTGCACCGAGGAAGGTTTCGAATGGATCGTCGGTGACGACGGAGACAACAGCGTCATCGTTTTCAACCGACGTCACGGAAATGACGTCGCCGTGGTAGCCGCCAATTTCACTCCTGTTCCACGGCCCGGCTACCGGTTCGGAGTAGATGTTGACGGACAGTGGCAGCGGGTGCTCAACAGCGATGACGCAACGTTCGGCGGTGCCAGTGAACCACAGACAACAGGTGCCACTGTGGAGGCCGATCTTGAACCGTCGCACGGCCGCAGTCAGTCTTTACTGATGGATCTGCCGGGTCTATCGATCCAAGTTTTCGTTCCGGTTTCCTAGTTTCAACCAGATATGCGACAGTACAGATAGAGCCCTTCAGCCCGAGGTGAAATCGGTACCCGCTGACGGGCTCGCACCGTTCGACCCGACCACAGCGAGGAGCCCCAATGGGGGAAATGACCGCCCGACCCAGAGTGCTAAGCGTGGTCCTGGCCGGTGGTGAAGGCAAGCGCCTTCAGCCGCTGACCGCTGATCGGGCCAAACCGGCCGTTCCCTTCGGCGGCCAATACCGCCTCATTGACTTTCCCCTTTCCAACCTAGCCAACGGCGGCTACCGCAAAATAGTGGTGCTCACCCAGTACAAGAGCCACAGCTTGGACGTTCATCTCTCCAAGACGTGGCGACTGAGCACGCTGCTCGGCGCCTACGTGACGTCAGTACCGGCCCAGATGCGTCAGGGGCCCCACTGGTTCATGGGTTCGGCCGACGCCATGTTTCAGAATCTGAACCTGATCGACGACGAACGACCGGAGTACGTATTCGTCTTCGGCGCCGACCACATCTACCGGATCGATCCACGCCCGTTTCTTGATCAGCACATCGAGTCTGGGGCCGGGGTGACCGTGGCCGGGATCCGGGTGTCGGCCGATGAGTCGTCGCAGTTCGGAATCATCTCACCGGGCGAAGGCACAAAAATCAATGCCTTCACCGAGAAGCCGGACCGGGCCGACGTGGTCACGATGCCCGACAATCCAAACGAAGCGCTGGCTTCCATGGGCAACTACATTTTCTCCGCCGACCTCCTCGTCGAGCTATTACATGAGAATGCCGGTAAACCCGGCACCCGACACGATGTCGGTGGCGATCTGATTCCCATGATGGTGGACAAAGGCGACGCTCACTTCTACGACTTCACCACTAACGTCGTGCCCGGCCAGGACCACGGCCGACACTACTGGCGCGACGTCGGAACCATCGACAGCTATTACGACGCCCACATGGACCTGGTCGACGACTTCCCGGCCTTCGATCTCTACAACGAGCAGTGGCCGATCTTCACCCAGGGCCGCATCGCCCCTCCGGCCAAAGTGGTCAACGACGGCACGTTCGGCAACTCGTCGGTCCGTCGTTCACTGTTGAGCAATGGCGTAGTCATCTCCGGTGGAACCGTCCGAGAGTCGGTGCTGTCACCGGGAGTCAGAGTGCACGGTGGCGCCCAGGTCGAAAACTGTGTTCTGCTCGACAACGTGGTCATCGGCGAACAGGCCGAAGTTCGAAACACCGTGATCGACAAGAACGTCGAGGTGCCGCCGGGAGCCAAGATCGGCTTTGATGCCGACCGCGACGCCGAGCACTACCACATCTCCCCCGGTGGGATCGTCGTCTTGGCCAAGGGCCAGAAGGTCGTGCTCTAGCTCCCTGCCAGCCGTTGTCTCAACTTGTGGCGAGCAGCTCGCGATACAACTCGATGTGTCTGGCAGCCGGACCGGCCCACGACCAATCGATCTCCATCCCGCGACGCTGAATGGACTTCCGACGGGTTCCGTGACGCCATGCCCGGACCGCCCGGTGGAGGCCATCGACTAAGGCCGGCACGTCAACCGCAGTGGTGAAACCAGTGCCGGTCGTTCGGAACCGGTCGGCGTCGAGCACCGTGTCCACCAGTCCACCTACCTCGGTGACAACCGGAATAGATCCGTAGGCCATGGCCTGCATTTGGGCCAGGCCGCATGGTTCAAACCGGCTCGGCATGGCGAACAGGTCCGATCCGGCAAAGATCCAATGGGCCAGCTCTTCGTCGTAACCGTCGTGGAACCAGACGTGACTCGGTGTCGCGTCGGCGGCCGCCCGAAGCTGGGAGGCTACATGGGCATCACCGGCACCGAGCACCAGCAGCCGAGCCGACATGGACGGCAGAAACCGCACGGCTTCGAGTAGCAGGTCGATGCCTTTTTGATCCACCAGGCGGCTGACGACGCCGATGACCGGTGTGGTGTCCGACGGCCACTCGGCTCGGGCTCGCAACTCGGCCCGGCACTGGTCCCGGCCGCTCATGTCCAACAAGCTGAAGCGACTTGGGATATGAGGATCGAGCGCCGGGTTCCAGGTTCCGTCGTCGATTCCGTTGCGAATGCCAATCAGGTGGTCGCCCCGCGCAAGCAGTCGCTGGTGGAGGCCCATTCCGTTTTCCGGCTGAACGATTTCGGCGGCGTAGTTCGGGCTGACGGCAATGAGCCGGTCGGCAAGGTTGACGGCTCCGGCCAGCGGATTGGTGTCGCCATACCACTCGAAATTCTCGCGACCGACCGGGAGGTTCTCCATCCACTCCGGGCCGGTGACTCCTTGATACCCGAGGGTGTGAATAGTCAACACCGTCGGCGGCCTGTCCGTCATCATGCCCAGCGACGCCGCAGTGTGCCAGTCGTTGAGGTGCACAACGTCCGGTGTGTCACGCTCGACCAGGGCCGCCACGACCGCAGAAAACGCCATGAACCGTCGATCATTGTCGGGCCAGCCGTCTCCGGTCTCGTCGACATAGGGATGTGGGCGTTGCATACCGGGAACGTCGACCAGGGTCAGTTGACCGGCCGATGGGTGTTGCCCCACTCGAACCCGACACTGGCCGACCCATTCCGGGACCGCGACGTCGCGCACCGTTTCGTTGTGTAGGACGACGTCGCCGTAGTCCGGCATCACAACGTTCAGGGCAACCCCGGCCTGGCGAAGTGCCCGGACCAAACCAGATGCCGCCTCGGCCAGCCCGCCAACTCGGGCCACTGGACTGAGTTCAGCGGTGGCGAAAAGAACCTGCACGGTCACTAGCCTACGACAGCATCCAGTCTGATGACGGCCACGCTTTTACTTGACCACGTCGCGCCGCCAGACCATCACGACTACGGTTGACGTTCGGTGAGAGTTCTAGAGCTGGCAGCGGTAGTCGTCCTTGGTCTGAGAGCTTTGGCCTGTTTCGCCCCGGCCGGTTGGGGAGTACAAGCCCGCCTCGTGCCTACTGCGGTCGCTGCCCTGGTCCTCCTCGCACACGTTCTGCTGGAGGGATGGCGATGGCAGATGGTGCCGGTGTATGTGGCCACCGTGCTGCTTGTGCTCATCGATCTCGGTCGGGTGATGATGCAGGTACCCGAAGTGTCACGTCACCCCGTTCGCGGCGTGCTCGGCCTCGTCGGCGCCGGCCTCTTGGCCGCGCTTCCAACCTTCCTACCGATGCCAAGGCTGGCGGAACCGCAAGGGCCGGTGGTCACCATTGGAACAGTGGACGGGCAGGTTCTCGACGCCGCCCGCAATCGCCCCCTGCCCGTACGCCTGTGGTATCCGGCCGTCGACAATGCTTCGGGCCCTCGAGCCCAGTGGCTGGCTGACTCCCAGGACCGCCTGCCGTTGCTGGCCACCCGCGCCGGTTTACCGTCGTGGTTCTTGTCCCACGCCAGGCTGTTCGAAGGTCACGCCATTTCCGGTGCCCCGCTGGCCCAACCGGCCAATCAGGACGGCTCATGGCCCGTGGTCGTGTTCTCCCACGGTCGAGGCGGATTCAAAGAGCAGAACACCTTCCTGGCCGAAGCGCTCGCTGCCAACGGCTACCTGGTGATCGCCCCCGACCACACCGGCGGAGCATTCGCCACGTCGCTGACCGACGGTTCACTGGTCGACTTCGATCCGGCCCTGTTCGGCGACGGGCTCACCCAACCGGAACAAGACACAGCTGTGCGAGCGCTCGGCGTGTCATGGGCGCAAGACGCCTCGGCCGTTCTGGATGCACTGGCCGCTGGTGAAACCGGCGCCGACGTCGGTCCGATCAACATCCAGCGGGTTGTCGCCGTCGGGCAGTCCACCGGGGCCGGCGCCATGTTCGAATTCTGTTTCCGCGACAGTCGCTGCGGTGGGGCGGTCGGGTTGGACGCATGGATGCTTCCAACCTCTGAAGAGGCTCTGACCCAAGGGTTGAACGTACCGGTACTCGGCCTGTTCGGCCATTCCAGCTTCGGGTTCTTCGAGCCCATCAACCACGAACGATTCGACCAGATGCAGGCGGCCACCGACAGTCAAGGCAAACCGACTCGAGACGTCATGATTGGTGGAGCCAACCACCTCGACTTCAGCGACGGCGCATTACTCTCACCGTGGGGGCACCTGCTCGGTCAAGACACCGGCCCGATCACGGCGCATCGGGTATTCGAGTTAATCAACGCCGAGGTGCTGTGGTTCGCCGATCAGATTGCCACCGGGTCGCCCCCTGCCGTCGACGCAGCGGAACCGTCGAGCTACCCGGAGCCCGAAGACGAGCCGGAGATCGAGCCATGGCAGCTCGAAGGCCAGCTCGACGGGTAGCGCGGGTGGACGGCGGACGACTAGTGCCTGTGGTGTCCAGCTACATCCACGAACGTCCGGTGGACTCGACCCGGTAGAGGATCAGGTCACGTAGCGCAGTCGCTTCAGCCAGTGGGATCATCGGCAACTCGAAACGACCTTCGGCCGCTCGGATATGCACGCTAGCCAGATCACGGCGCCGCTGAAAAAACGACTGACGAACAGTGACCGACTGGGCCTTGATCGGATCGATCTCTTCGGTTCGATGGGTCACAAACCGGCTCACTCTGCCAAGGCGGTTGGTTGTCAAACCCCACCGTTGACGGCGCAACCGCCAGCGGGCCATAACGAACTCGATCGGTACTGCCAGCAGGGCGAGCGCACCCCACCAGCCGACCGGCGACTGCACCAAAAAGACGGTGGCCAGAACCGCTACGACCGCAGCGTTGCGGACGGCTAGAACAACCATGGCCGGCGACAGACGCCGGTCGAGGTCAGGGCCCGGCCCTTCGAAGACCAGCTCACGAAACCGCTCAAGTTCCGATTGAGTCGTGCCCGGCACCACCAGGTTGGTATCACCGACCGTCACCATGTTGAGTCGAGCGATACCCAACCACCGCTGCATCGGGATAGCGGACGTACGAAGAACTTGAACCCGGTCCAGGCTGCTTCCAACGCTGGTGCGATTGGTGAGTCCAGCCACCCGTCGAAGACCACGCCCTGTTCGGGTCACGGTCAGATCCCAATCGGTAAGCACCTGACGGACCAGCTGCAGCGACCAACTCAGAATCGCTCCGACGGCGATAGCCAGCACCACACCGGCCACGATGAGACCGATCGGGATCGACGGGACAGCGGTGTCCGGTGAACCTCCGACTTGTTCCTCAAGACGATTCAGAAAGTCCAGCCCGATCAGTTCGGCGATGTCGTCGGCCGCCGCAAGCAGCGGTGCCAACAAAACCAGCCCGGCCCACGGCCAATGCCCAAAGGCTATGCGGACAAGCTGACCGAAGTTTCGGGTTACCAACACCTCGGTTTCTTCGTGTTCTTGCGATCCGATTTGGTCACTTCCGACCGCATGCTGTTCAACGGTGGCGTCCCGTGACCGCTCCGATCTGCGGCGATAGTCGGCCGCCAACCGTTGCAGCGATTCGGCCTGATCAAGCGGAATGGCATCGATGGAGAACTCGACCTCGGCGGAACCAGCGGTGTCCAAACCAACCCGCGTCAGGCCAGTCGCCCGGTGCAACAAACCTTGCTCGAGCGAAACGCTTTGAACCCGGTCGAGAGGGATAACCAGCCGGTTCTGCGAGACGACGCCCCGGGAGACCACTAGCTCATCGCCGTCGACAACAAACGTGTATCGCCACCAGCTAATCAACCCGAGGATGCCGAGGCCCCCGACGACAAGAGGCGCAAGAGCGAAAGCGGATACGGGAAGTTGATTGGTGGTCAGCACCGCGCCAAGCACGATCAAGTTGACCACGCTTATGCCGCGGACGACTCGCCAAGCCAGAAACACGACCGCCAGCGGCGACTGCCGTGACGGCTCCGATAGCGCAGCCCGGTCTGTGTCGGACGTTTCCAGGTCAGTCATCGATGGATGAAGGAGCAGTTGGCGGCGGAGTAATTGGGGACGGAGTAATTGAGGACGGGGCAATTGGGGGCGGAGCGATTGGCGGCGGGCTCACCGGAGGCGGCGATGGTGCAAGCCCACCGGGGGCAGCGGGCTCGTCGAAATCCTCAGGCTCAACATCGGCCCTGGCGACCACGACTTCTCTCAAACTGGTGGCCGCATCGACGCTCAGCCCGGCGATAGCGATAACTCCACCGGCTGAACGAAGCCGCAGCGTGGCTAGACCGAGCCGACGCTCGACCGGCCCCCGGTCGATGCTGACGTGCTGCACTCGGCTGAAAGGAATGGTCTGCGTCGTTCGGGACAAAACGCCGTATCGATAGGACAAATCATGCTCACGGACCAGGTACCCCATGTACCGGACGGCCACCCGCTGGAGCACAGCCGACAGCACGACCAGGAACAACGCCACTAGGCCGGCCACTACAACCACTGTGGTTCGACCGCCCTCAGACTGCACAAAGATGGCAACCACCACCGTTATCGCGGCGACAACAGCCGCCGTGAGTGCGGCACCGGCCATCTTGGCTCGAAGAAAGTTCGGGTGAAGCGGCTCGAAGGCGTGTTGATCCACCTGCGGTAAGTCGCCGACGTCAATCGCTGGGTTCAGAAACTCGGTGGACACACTTCTAGCTTATTGCCCCATCGCGCTAGCGCTTAGCGCGACGCCAAGAGCCACCGCTGGGGCTCTTGAGTGCCACCCGAATTTTGCGCCGCACAGGGTGGTAGTGTCGGCTCTGTGACTGACTTGGCGAAGACCCCGTTGCACAACCTTCACACTGAAATGAACGCCCGCATGGCGCCATTCGCCGGCTGGGACATGCCGGTGTCGTTCGAAGGGGTGTTGGCCGAACACACCTGGTGTCGAACCCAAGCCGGTCTCTTCGACGTGTCACACATGACGGTCATCGAGTTGTGGGGCGACAACCCAGCGGCGGCGCTGGAGAAAGTGACCCCGGCCGGGATCACCACCGTGGCCGAAGGCCGACAACGCTACGGGCTGCTGTTGAACGACGACGGTGGGGTTGTTGATGACTTCATCGTTACCAACTGGGGACAGCACCTGACCGTGGTGGCCAACGCGTCACGTCGCGACGTCGACCTCGAGTTTCTTCGAGCCAACCTCACCGATGTCGACATCATCGAAAAGCCAGACATCGCCCTCATCGCCGTCCAAGGCCCGAAGGCGGCCGCCGCAGTGGAAGCGCTGGCCAGCGGAGACGCGGCGACAGCCATCAACCAGTCGGTTTTCCTCGACAACATCATGACCGAGCTGGACGGCATCCAGGTCGCCGCCGGTCGCTCCGGCTATACCGGCGAAGACGGGTTCGAGATCGCGGTGGCCAACAGCGACGCCGACCGGCTGGCCAGGAAACTTCTAGAACACGATGCGGTAAAGCCAATCGGTTTGGGTGCTCGTGACACGCTTCGACTCGAGGCCGGGCTGTGCCTGTACGGCAACGACCTCGATGAGACCACCAGCCCGGTTGAAGCCGATTTGTTGTGGACGATCCCCAAGCGACGTCGCGAAGCCGGTGACTTTCCAGGGTCGGAGCGTATTCTCGGCGAGCTGGCAAACGGCCCGAGTCGCATTCGAGTCGGGCTTCAGCCAACCGGCAAACGCCCGGTTCGACCGCCGAGCGAGCTCCGCTCTGAATCCAGCGCTGAAACCGGTGACGCATCCAACGGTGCAACGGTCGGCACAGTGTGCAGCGGAGGCTTCGGACCGACGGTTGACGCCCCGGTGGCCATGGCGTACGTGACGCCGGAATCAGCCGAGATCGGCACCGAACTGACCGCTGACGTCAGAGGCAAAGATGTGCAGTGTGTAGTGGCGAAAACGCCATTTGTGGCTCACCAATACCGTCGCTAGAACGCCGTTGCCGGACCCTCCCGTCCGGCCACAGACAGCGATGTAGGTGACGTAGGTCATATGGCCTGACGCGACTAAGTGACACCGTTGTAAGTCATTACATGTGGCGCTCGGGAGAACAGCTCCTCGCTAGGGCAACAACGCCGAACCCGGCAGGCACATCGCCGTGACCGGGAACACAACACACATAAAGTGACATTTATGCCGGAAAGGTCGGGCGACAATGGCATCACTATTTGAATCCGTGACGTCTCTGATGGGTCAGGGACAAAACATGAACTCGCTTGGTTCCGCAATCGGAGCCAATCCAAGCCAAACAAGCTCATTGCTCAACGCAGCAGGACCCGCTCTGTTGGGCGGCATGTCCGAACGGGCCGCAGAACCAGGTGGCGCTTCAGCCATCATGGGAATGCTCGGTTCGGGCGGACTTCCAGGAGTGGGCGACATCGGCTCCTTCCTGTCGAGCGGAAACCCCTCAGCAGGCACATCGATGCTGGACGGACTGTTCGGGAACAACAAGGCCGGAATGGTGTCGGCGCTGGCCAGCCAGACCGGGCTCGGTTCCGGACTGGTCGGAAAGGCGCTGCCCATGATTGCTCCGGTAATCATGAGCGTGCTGGCCAAACGAACCGCCGACGACGGTCTCGATGAGGCCGGTCTGACCAGAATGCTGGGCAACGAACAAGCCACACTGGAAAAGCGTGGTCTACTCAACAAGGGCATGATGGGCGCAGCCGCCGCCGGAGTTGCCGGTGTCGGCGTTGCAGGTGCATCAGCCATGGGTTCGGTCTCCGACCGGGCCGGCAGCGCTGTTTCGGCCGGCAAAGGTCGAGTCAACGAAACGCTGACCGCTGATCGCGACTTCAACGTTGGCGACCCGGGTGACCGTGATCGACGGGGCGGCCTTGGCTGGCTCTGGTGGATCCTGGGCGCACTGGTTGCACTCGCCGTCCTCGCCTGGCTGCTGAGCCAGTGCGGTTCCGATGTCGGTGACGTCGTTGAAGACGGTGCAGCTACCGTCGGCGACGCCGCTGAGGAAGTGGTTGAGGAAGCCGAAGAGGCTGTCGAAGCCGTCGAAGAGACCGCAGAAGAAGTGGTCGAGGAAGTAACCGACGACGGTATCGACGTTGACGCTTTGCAGGCTGACGTTGATGCCAGCTTGGGCGACTCCGGCGTAACCGGCGTTGCCGCTGACGACGGTTCGGTCACGCTGACTGGCGAGGTCGAAACCGAAGACGCTCGTCAGGGCGCCGAGGATACGGTGTCGGCCTTGGCCGGCGTCACCTCAGTCAACAATCAGATCACTGTTGCCGAAGCCGAAGAAGAAGCTGAAGATGCCCCGGCCACCATCAACGCTGCGTTGGATCTTGATCCGATCACGTTTGATGTGAACTCGGCCAACATCACCGCTGAAGGCACCGCAGTACTTGATCAGGCCGCTGAGTATCTGGCCACCAACGCTGATGTTGAGGTCGAGATCGCCGGTCATACCGACTCCGATGGCGACGATGCTTCAAACCAGACCCTGAGTCAGGCCCGAGCCGAGTCGGTTCTTGCCTACCTCGAAGGTCAAGGCATTGACGCTGCTCGCATGACCCCGGTCGGCTACGGCGAAAACGATCCGATTGCCGACAATGCAACAGCCGAAGGCAAAGCGGAAAACCGACGCATCGAGTTCCGCATCAAG
>CALJMD010000191.1 GCA_937981915.1 uncultured Acidimicrobiales bacterium | reverse complement strand
GAGGCAGCAGCGGCATCGACGTTGTCCAACAGCAGCTGAGCGGTACGGTCGGACTCGAAGTGGTGCGAGACCGATGATCGCGGTTGCCCGTCGGAAACAGCCACCAACTCCCGCAGGACTCCGCTGAGTTGTTCAGTCATTTCTCCGGCGGTCTGGAAGCGATCATCGGGGTGGTAGGCCGTTGCTTTCAGCAGGAAACGGTACAGCGACTCCCACTGGCGGAACAGCGGCTCGGCCACCTGGTCGGGAATGCTGTACTGGTACTCCCCGGTGTGAAAAACGAAGCGAATAACAAGCACGGCCAGCGTTCGGCCCACCGTGTAGAGATCCGACTGAACGGAAGGGCCGTGGGTGGCGACTTCCGGGGCCTGGAATCCTTCGGTGCCAAAAATGGCGGCCTGAACGTCGTCGGAGCGCATGACCGCTCCCACATCGATGAGTTTCACGTCGTCGCCGACCGCCATCACGTTGGCCGGTTTCAGGTCGTTGTACACCAGACCCAGATCGTGCAGGTAGCCCAACGCCGGCAAGATGCCAAGCATGTAGGCGATGGCGTCGGGAATGTCGAGGGGGTCGGGAATTCCGTTGTTGGCCGCTCGACGGTTTTTCAGTTTGGCGTTGAGTGACTCGCCGCCCACCATTTCCATCACGATGTAACCGGCACCGCGGTGGGAAACAAAGTTGTAGATGTTGACGATGTTGGCGTGTTCGATTTGGGCGAGGAAACGTCGCTCGGCCACCGCGGCGGCGATGGCGTCGGGGTCGTCCTGATTGAGTAGACCTTTGAGGACGACCCAACGATCCGACACCGCGTTGTCTTTGCCGAGATAGATCCACCCCATCCCGCCGTGAGCCAGCGGCCCGAGAATCTCATATTGCCCGGCCACCAGCTCACCGGGGCTCAACGACGGGCGGTTCGTGACAAAGTTGAACGGTTCGCGGCAGTTGCCACAGAACCCCTCGACACGTCCTTCGACCCCTCCGGTGGCTCGACCAACCGGCTTTCCACACGAGCTGCAGCTGCGTTCGTCCTCGGCGACGACACCGAGCACCTGCTGGATCCGATCTTCTGACATGACGGCCAGTGCCGGGTCACCCACCTCGGTCGGCGGCACCGCCACCATTCCCAGGCCCAGGCCAGATCGGGTGCTACCCGTCCGCCGGGATGAGTTGACCCGGGTGCGGCCGCTGGGTGAATCCGCCGTTTGCCCGGTAGTCGACGCGTTGGGCGCGACGGGCACAGCAATGGACGGCATGGAACCGGTCCCCTGAGTCGGAGACGATTGCGCAGCCGAGGTCGAACCGCCCGCCGGCGCGCCACCGGCCGATTGGGCCGACAGCCCACAGGTGTCGCAGTAGCCGTCGGCACTGATCGTGCCCGAACAGCCGTCTCGACCACAGATTGCACCGGGGCTCTTGGCCTGGCGAGGCGGTGACGCGACGGCGTTACCAGCCTGCCGATTGACGGCTACGCCGGAACCTGGGCCCGGGGGGCTCGCCGGTTTGGTGACACCGGCGGATGCACCGCCAGACGAAACCTTCATCCCGCACGTGTCGCAATACCCGTCAGCATCGATCGAGCCGTCGCACGACGGCTGGGTGCACGCCGGGCTGCTACCGGCAGAGGCCATACCGCTCATCGGTTCAACACTAGTCGCCAACATGGACGGCCCGGCGGCGTGCACCGGGGACCGTTTCCCAAAGACGAGTCCAGGATCGCCATTACGGTTGCTGGCCGGTGATGCTTCTCGCCTCGCCCGATGGACGATCGTCGGGGTCAGCAGCCGGCGTTGAACGTAGTGCATTTGCCAGTCGGGCTAGCCCGTCAGCGGCTCGGTCGAGGTGGGTTGGCGCGGTGTACAGCTCATTCCACACCTCATCAACGGTGTCCATGAGTTGCGGATCTTCGGCCCGCCCCAAGGCTGCCATTTTGGCTTCGAACGCCCCGAACGCCCCCCGCAGCTCGTGCCTGCGAGCCAGCCCGGCACCGTTACGTTCAACGGCGTCAGTCAACTGGGCCTCCAACTTCTTAGCGGTCCGCAGCCAGGTGTCCAGACGACTGCGTTGTACCGCCCAATCGGGCTGACTCGAGGCCTGGGGTCGCCCCATGGCTTCGTTTACGTCATCAAGTTGCTCAGCCAAACCTCCCTGACCGTCGAGCACCGACGCAGCCGGCACCACAACAGGATTCGGAACATCGACCAGCTTGGCTCGAGATTCGTCCAGTGCTGCGTGCGCTCGACTACGCAGAACCCGCAGGTTGGCCAACAGCACCTCCGTGTCAGCCAGATCGGAGTCAAGGTTGTCACGACCTAGGCGAGCCATCGAAACGTGCCGCGCTGCGTCGGCGACCAGCCGATCGATTTCCGCGCCAACATCGACTTCAGCTGCCAGTGGGTCGGTCATCAGTAGGTCTTTAAGATGTTCGACCCGCTGGCGAGTTCGCCCGAGGAGTGGCTCGACGATTCCCAGGCTTGCCACCTCGGCGTCGAGTCGGTTGAGGGTCTTGTTGGCGGCGTCCAGTCGGCTCAAGTTCTGGAGCCACACTTGATCGATTCGGGCTACGAAATCGACGAGGGCATCTAGTCGAGTGCGTATCAGGGCAACGGCGGCGGCCAACGACACCGGTTGTGCCGCGCTCGCCCTCAGACCCAGGTCAAATGGTGCGCTCAACGCTCGCAGTCGGTCACGCTCCGAACCCTGGGTCAGAGCATCGACCAAATCAAGTTGAGCACTAACGGAACCGAGGGCTCGACGGAGATCAGTGGCCTTCACCCCGACAGCCAGGTAGTCGGTCGCCGTCCTCGTGCCCGGCTCAACGTCGGCCAGCATCAGGTGCGACGGCAGCTGTTCCAACTCATTCAGCCCGTCGAGCAGGTGGCTGGTAGCAGCTCGAAAACCTGCGATCGACTCCAACAGCGAGCGCTGATTCTGTGGATTCGGCCTATTTCGAGTCATACGGTCTCACGCAACTGGTCGGTACAACGCCGGATTCCCAATAGATCCCGAGGGTGACGCTGATGGTACTGCGCAGCCATCGTTGCCGATGGCGACTAGGATCGCAACTGGTGACAGCGTCGGCAACCCAACCCCCTCCGCCCCAGACCAGTGGTCGGCCAGGCGCGGCCTCCCGACGGCAAACACCCGGTGCGCCCCCACCACCGGTCAACACCTCACCGATTCGTTCATCGGGCACCCGGCGGTTTCTGGATCATTGGCTGTGGCGACTTCCCGTCGTTCTCGGGTTGATGGCTGCGGCCTGCGTCGCGCTCACCTTTCTGGCTCAGCAGTCGGCCCGATCGGTGGCCGATCGTACCGCTCCTGCCCTGGTGGACATGCAGGACCTTTTGGCCAGCGTGGCCGAAGCAAACGCTGCGGCAACGTCGGCTCATCTTTCGGTCCGGGCTGCCGGAACCGAAGATCGGGCAAGCCGCGGACTGTACGAGGCCGCCGTCGACCGGGCACTGGCCGAAACCGTGTCCACGGCCGCGACCGGGGCGTCACTCGACGGGCTGGACGAAATTGGGGCCTCCATCGCCGACTACCGGGCGGGGATAGAAGCAGCTCGGATCGCCAATCTCAACGGGTTGCCCCAGGCTGACTCACTTCTGATCCAGACCCTGTCTTCGGTGGAGACCGAAGTTGAGCCTGCTGTTCGCGCCCTTACCGGCACCGGCCAGGATCAAGTGGATGAACTGATTGCCGAAGGCACCGTCTTTCTCCTCGGCGCGGTAGGCGCGGCGGTTCTCGCCCTGATCATCATGATGTGGATGCAACGAGGTTTGGCCTATCGGACCCGCCGCATCCTTAACCGGTACCTCCTGGCCGCTTCACTGGCCGTCGTGGCCATCGTTGCCCTGCTGTCGTGGTCGCTGTATGTCCGCGATGCCGTGCTGACCGACGCGCTGGCCGGCGGGTACGACTCGGTGACAACAACAGGCGAACTACAGAGCGATGCCTTTGCCCTCCAGTCGTCGCTCGGGCTGCTTCTCCTCGACGAAAGCCAAAGCGTGCCACGCCGACAGGAAGTCCAGACCCTCATCGAGCGTCTCGATGGTTCGGTGGCCGCCGTCGAAACAGCTGCCGACTCCAGTCGTGAACGAGCCGCAGCGGAAACGCTCGCTATCCGGTGGCAGCGCTACCGGGAGACGGCAACGAGTATCGCCGATGCCGGGCGGCGCGGCGATGCCGAAGAGGGAGCGGCGCTGCTGCAAGGCCAGGCCCTCTCCAACTTCAACGGCTTCAACACCGGGATCGAGAGCTCGTTGCTCGACAACCGAACCCAGTTCCTGGACGGCGCAACCGCGGCGCGACAAGTAGTAGACATCGTCCCCTGGGTCGTCTTGGCCTTAAGCGTGGTGGCGGCGCTGCTATCGGTGGCCGGGATACAGCAACGGCGACAGGACTACCGATGACGTCACGCCCCCAGCCCCAAATCGGCCGCGCGCCGAGCACTCCCATGACCAGGCGCCGGTTCCTTGGCGGCATGGCGGCGAGCAGCCTGGCCGGATTCGGGTTGGCCGGTTGCGTGTCGCCCGGCACGACCAGGTCCACCGACTACGGCGATGCCAGTCGCCTGGTGATGCTGAACTGGCCTGACTACATCGACGCTGATGTTCCCGGCAACGTGTACTACCCCGGCGGAACCCTGGCCCGCTTGATCAACGAAGGGTTGAGCGTCGACTACCGAGCCGAGTACGAGGACAACATCAGCGGTTTCGACCTCATAGTCAACAACGCCGTTGACTCCTCCCCGCCTCTGTACGACATTGTGGTTCCCACCAACTGGCGAGCCGCCCAGATGATCAACAACGGTTGGGCTGAGCCGCTACCGATCGAGCTGATTCCAAACCACGTCAACATTGATCCGTCGTTCCTGACCAACTCGTGGGATCGCGGCTGTCGCTATCAGATGCCCTGGCAGGCCGGGATCACCGGCATTGCCTACGATCCTGCGTTGACCGGCGGACCAATCACTTCAGTCAACCAATTGTTCGAATCGTCGCTGGCAGGCCGGGTTGGCTTCATCGGTGAGATGCGCGAAGCGGTCGGCTTGACCATGCTGGCCGACGGCGCCGACCCTTCCCGACCTACCGAGGCGGCCGCTCAGGCCGGCCTGGATCGAATCACCGCTGCGGCCCAGGCGGGGCAGATCGGGGCATTCACGTTCGAGGACTTCGCCGACCTATTGAAGACCGGCGAGCTGGCAGCGGCAATGGCCTGGTCGGGCGACGTTGCGTTGCTCCAGACCGAACGACCTGACATCGAGTTTGTTATCCCCGATGAGGGCGCCATCCAGTGGTTCGACACCATGGTCATTCCCAAAGGGTCATCCAGTATCGCCGCCGCCGGGCAGTTCATGAACTTCGTGTACAACCCTGAGAATGCCGCCAACATCACCCAGTCGGTGTCGTACATCTCCCCAGTTCTCGGCGTTCAAGACGTGCTGGCCTCACGCGACGGGCTGAGCCGGGAACTGTCGCAAAGCCCGGTCCTCTTC
>CALJMD010000190.1 GCA_937981915.1 uncultured Acidimicrobiales bacterium | reverse complement strand
CGTCGGCGACCGCTAGAGATGTCAGTGATCTGCTGACATCTCAGCGGCAAGAGACCGAGCAGTCAGGTCAACGGTCCGGTCGCCATCGAGGATCCTGCGCCAATCCTCCTCACACCACCCTGTGGTTGATGCACCCATGTGACCTTCGAATTGCTACCACAGCCGAACTCGCAGTTGGCTAGTTTGTGCAAATAGCAAGGAATCAAGAAGAGGTGACGAAGAAGCGGAGTCGATCATGACAGCGAAACTGGTGGCGTTCGACTTCGATGGGACGCTCGCGCACCGCCCAGGGATGTGGTCTCAATGCCTGATGGACGTGCTCGACACAGAGCGACCAGACCATTGCGTCACGATGAAAGATGTCCGAGCACAGCTGCAAGACGGATTCCCCTGGCACGACCCAGGAACACCGCACACGGAAATCGCCAGCGCCGACGACTGGTGGCTGATGCTCGGGAGACTTCTCGACCGGGCCTTCCTCGCAGTTGGGGTCCCGAGGAACGAACTCAAACGCCTACGAACTGCCGTCCGCGCGCACTATTGTGACCACTCGCAGTTCAATTTGTATCCGGACGTTTTGCAAGCAATGGAAACTCTGCGCTCCGCTGGTGTCCCCGTTGTGATCTTATCCAACCACGTGCCCGAGCTTTTGAACATCAGCTCGAAGCTCGGGCTAGATAAATATGTAGACAGGGTATTTACCTCGGCGCTGACTGGCTATGAAAAGCCGCATCCTCAAGCCTTCAGCATCGCGTGCGGCAACACGGAGCCGTCGACAGCATGGATGATCGGAGACAATCCAGTCGCCGACAAGTGTGGCGCCGAGGAATGCGGCATGCGCTCAATCCTCGTGCGGCACCCAAATCAAGACCACGAGGACGTACTCACTGCTGTCCGAGCTATTCTCGCCGAGTTCCACTAAGACTGATTAGTAGAAGCACATGGGCTCCCGGCTTCTACGAATGTGGACGTTTCGAACGTTTAGCGTTCGATTTCTGCTTCTGCTAACAGGGGATCTGGCATGCCGAAGCCCAAGAAGACGCGTGGGTCGAAACAGGTCAAGACGGCTGTGGTCATGGTGGAGTATGCGGAACGGCTGGATCGCCAATCGCTGGCAGCTCGCTCACGTGATGCATACCGCTCCCAGGTTGGTCGGTTCCTAGATTGGTTGGCGACCGCTGAGCACGGTGCTGAGGCGCTGTCGCGGGTCTGGCGCATCGACCGCTCCGCCAACTATGGCCAGCTCGACGGACTCGCCCGCAACCGCATCAACACCAAACCCGTCACCACCCAATGGTGCGGGACGGTTCCACCTCGCTGATGACAGTACCGTTGGCCTCTACCTCAACCGCTTGGACGATCCTTTCCCCGGCTGACCTTGTCGGGGAGCCACTTGGAGAGCCAACGACGCTGGACAACCGTGGACGCCATGGATCACAAGCGGATGTCACGTCTACATTTCTTCTGCGACCCGCCTCGCCAGAGTTGCCTGAGGGTCAAGAGGTCGGGAGTTCGAATCTCCCCAGCCCGACAACAATCTCAGGGATTTCTTGGAACTATGACCGCGTGGATGCATAGCCGACTTCTGGGATCGTGCGTCGCCGATGGCCCCACCTGGCCTGCTGAGTTCTGAGGTGGCTGGCCCCGAAGGTTTCGATTACGAGGTGCGCGGAGACTCGGTGATCATCTCCCACCATGGGAAGACGGCGACCATCCTGCGAGGCAATAAGGCCCGCCGGTTCCTTGACGAGGTCGACTCCGGCGATCCGCAGGGGCTTATGGCCAAGTTGACGGGCAACTATCGGCGGGGCAACGAGCGGCAAGCTCGAAGTCATCCACGCAACCGGGGTCGCTGATCACGTTTCTCGATACGCCTCGGAAGCTCCCGCAGGTACCACTTCGACTCCGTGCTCGTAGAATCTTCTCGATGCCATGGTGTGATTCCTGCGACAAGTATCTGGCGCCGAGTGCGGCCGAGACCGATGGGTCGTGCCCCGACTGCGGGAACAAGGTGGATGCCGCCGACTCCGTCGCCAATGTCGAGCAGCCGATTCCCTGGCATTTCTGGATTGTCGTCGTTGCCCTCGTGGCTTATCTCGGCTGGCGTCTCGTTGACGGAGCCCGGTGGGTGCTTGAGCGGACATAGCCGAATCGCAGCGGAAGGTCGCTCGGCCCACGGTTCACGCCCAACGTGCCGATTGAGCGTGCTGCATCGAGTACGGTAATGGGCAATGTGCGGTCGCTTTGTTTCAGCATCGAGCCCCGAGGATTTGGCCGACTATTTTGACGCTGCCATTGATTCCGCAGCCCTCGGAGCAAACTTCAACGTTGCGCCGACTCATGAGGTGCCCATCGTTCGAGCGGTGGAAGACAATCGGAGTATCAGTCTCCTCCGATGGGGACTGGTTCCGTTCTGGGCCAAGGACCTCAAAATCGGGTCCAAGATGATCAACGCCCGGTCCGAAACAGTGGCCGAGAAACCCGCTTTCCGCAGTGCGTTCGCCAAACGTCGCTGCTTGATCCCAGCTGACGGTTTCTACGAATGGGCCAAGGTCACGGGCCAGAAAAACAAACAGCCGTACTACATCTACCGCTCCGACGGTGAACCACTGGTTTTCGCCGGGTTGTGGGAGCGCTGGACGCCAAAGGCACAAGACGGCGACGTGCCGGAGACCATAGAAACGTTCACCGTGCTCACGACCAGCGCCAACTCCGACATGGAGCCGGTGCACAACCGTATGCCGGTCATGATCCCTCCATCGGCTTGGGATTCATGGCTCGATCCCGGGACGCCTCAAGCAGACTTGGCCGACTTGGCAGTCCCGGCACCCGACGGCCTGCTCGAATTGCGTGCGGTGTCGACCGCCGTCAACCGGGTAGCGAACAACGCCGAACACCTTCTTGATGCTGTCGAACCTCTGGGGCAGCCCTAGTGGCGATTCTCCGCCAGGAAGTCAACGGCCGGCGACTCGACCGGTTGGTGGTTCGAGCGCAAGCGCGGCTGGAGGCTGGAGTAGGCGACCGCTGGATTCCGCTGACGTTCGCGACGCTGCTTGGCATTTTTCTGTCGTGGGCCGGACTCGAGCGCATCGAAGGTTTCATGACCGGTGATGATCTTGCCGGGTACAGCCAGGCCCTGTGGCTGATAACCGAGGGTTATGAGCCACGAGCGTCGATGTTCGGCACCGGAGTTCACCTTCTTGAACTCAGATGGTCATTCATCATGTATCCGTTGGCCCTGGCCGGTCTGGTTTTCGAACCGGCCAAGGTTCTGGTCGTGGCCCAGGGGGTGGCGCTCGGTGCGGCGGTGCTTCCGCTATGGGGCCTCGCCCGTCAGGTAGCCAAATTGAGGGTTGGGGCGACCTCGGCGCTCAGCCTTGCCTACTGCCTTCACCCGGCCACCCATCGCATCGGGGCGATTGATTTTCACCCGGGGGCACTGGCCATACCGGCGTTGCTTGGCGCTGCCTACTTCGGAGCCACGAAGAGGTGGACGCCGTACTGGGCCTGTGTAGCGATCGCTTTGTTGTGTCGAGCCGACATCGGGCTGGCCATCGGCTTGTGGGGTCTCGTTCTCCTGGGCGATGGGGAACGCCGAGCTGGAGTGTGGACTCTTGGGATCGGCCTGTTGTGGTCGCTGGCGTTACTCCTCGTTGGCCAGCCCATCATTTCTGAGCCCGGCCTCGCCGTCTCCTGGAGTGCGTACAACGGTCAAACGCTCGGTGACACCGTTCTCGGCTCGCTGCGAGATCCGATGATGTCGCTAGGTGATCTGCTGACTCAGGACAACATCACCCTCGTAGTTTCTCTGCTGACACCGGTGATCTTTCTCCCCGTACTGTCGCTGCGCCACCTCTTGCCCGTAGCTCCGCTAGCCGGATTGTTACTGGTCACCAGTTCGGATCAGACGCCGTTTGCCGAGCAGTCTGCAGTGCTGTTGGCCTTTGTCCTGATTGCCTGTGTGTACGCGCTGAATCGGCTTGGAGCAATGGGCGTCGATCGCGTGTTTCTTGATGTGCGGATACTCCTCGCTCTCGCGGTCGCAAGTGGACTATCTTTTGTCGTGTCCTCGCCGATGTCCCCCTACGAGCAGCCCTGGACCTGGGGCGACCGCGACGCAGTCGACATTGCCGTTCAGGAGGCGATCGACGAGCTTGGACCAGAGGCCCCGGTTCGTGCTTCGCCGTCGGCTTTAGTCAGGCTGTCGGACAGGCCCTGGCTGTATCCGTTGGCCACCGATGTTGCTCCTGCGGCGGTGAACATGGGCTTTCCCGACTTCACACGGGCGGTGCTGACCATCGACCGGGACATACCTGAGAGAACCGCGGAGGAGCGGCAGGACTTCGACGCCCGAATGGCACGAGACCTTGAGTTCGAACTCGAATACGACAATCTGGACAATGGCGTCGCACTCTACGTCCGCTGAGACTCACGAAGGGGAGTGGGGCCCAATCCTCACCTGGCCCAACGCCTTTACCCTGCTGCGGCTCTTGTGCATTCCGGTGTTCCTATGGCTCTTGTTCGGCGTGGAGAATCGAGGGGCCGCTGCGTGGCTTCTCGCCTTGCTAGGGGCCACCGACTGGGTCGATGGGTGGTTGGCTCGGCGCCTGGATCAAATGAGTGAGTTCGGCGCGGCTTTCGATCCGGTGGTCGATCGCCTGTTGTTTGTGGTAGCGGTTCCCAGCCTGCTTTTGGTTTCGTCCATCCCTGTTGCCGTGGCGCTGGCGGCGTTGGCTCGTGAGGCGGTCACCGTTGTGCTGGCCGTCATCGCAGCCACTAAGGGTCCCTCCCGGATAGACGTCAGCTGGGAAGGCAAAACGGGGGCATTCCTACTGATGTTTGCCGTTCCGATGTTCCTCGGGGCCACCAGCGAGCTCAGCTACGCCCCGATCTTGGCCTGGTTGGCATGGCTTTTCGCTGTTCCCGGGCTGGCATACGGCTGGTTTGCCACGTTGTTTCAGTATTTGCCCCATGTGCTACGTCGGGACGGCTGATTGCCCCCGATTTCAGATTCTCAAGCATGTGCAGAGTCGCGTCGGGCTCGGCTAGCGTAGTGGAAATGTTGATACCGGATAATCTTCGCTATTCGAGTGATCACGAGTGGATTCTCCTCGACGGCAGCCGTGCCAAGGTCGGCATCACCGACTATGCACAGGATGCCCTGGGGGACATCGTGTTCATCGATCTTCCTGAGGTTGGTGCTGCTGTCGAGATAGGCCAGTCGATCAGTGAAGTCGAGTCGACAAAGTCGGTCTCGGACATCTATGCGCCGCTGAACGGCACAGTTGTCGAGGTTAACGCCGAGCTGCCGGATGCTCCCGACAAGCTCAATTCCGACCCCTACGGAGACGGTTGGATCTTTGTGATCGAACTAGCGGATCCCGGGTCGGTGGACTCGCTACTTGACGCGGCCGGTTACGCCGACTTGACGGAAGGTTGAGATGACTGCCAGTTGCACGAACTGCGGTTACGAGAATCCGAAAGCCGCCCGGTTCTGTAGCTCCTGCGGGACTCCGCTGCAAGACCGGTCCGAGGTGGACGCCACCGAGGCATTCGACTTTCCTCAAGACCCCGAGGGCTCTGAAATCGATCTTGATGTCGACTTTCCCGAGGGAACCGTCGGAATGTTCGTGGTTCGGCAAGGGCCGAAGAAAGGCAGTCGGATAGCGCTCGACAGCGAAGAAATCTCAATTGGCCGACACCCCGACAGCGACATCTTCCTCGACGACGTGACAGTTTCGCGGCGTCACGCACTCGTTCGAAAGAATGCTGGCAGCTACGTTGTCTCCGATGCGGGAAGTCTTAACGGCACCTATGTGAATCAAGAGCGGGTTGAGGAGCAGGACCTGTCTGACGGTGACGAGGTGCAGGTCGGAAAGTTCAAACTTGTGTACCTGGCCTTGGCTCGACAGGACTGACCGACGGCAATGAACGACGCGCACGCCCAAGCGGCTTCGAACCTTACAGCGGATGTTGAACTCACTTCGCTGCGTCTGGGGTTGATTCGATTATGACCGTCGAGATGGAACTTGTCGGGGTTCGGGTCCAGATGCCGACCAACACACCGATTCTGCTGCTGCGAGAGTCCACTGGGCGTCGAAGAATCGTCCCCATCTACATCGGTGGGCCAGAGGCTCACGCCATCGATTTGGCGCTCCAAGGCGAGCCGCCGTCACGTCCGATGACCCACGATCTGTTCGCCGAGGTAATTGACGGTCTTGGCGCCGCCTTGGACCGGGTAGTGGTGACCGAGTTGCGCAGTGGAACCTTCTTTGCCGAGCTGCATATCAAAGATGTCTCCGGTGGCAATCAGATCATCTCTGCCCGTCCTTCGGACGCAGTGGCGTTGGCTGCTCGAACCGGTAGTCCGATCTTCGCCGACGAGGACTTGATCGAGCAAGCCGGTATTGAAGAGCCGCAATCCGACGAACAAGGCGATGAGGAGGAGATGGTGCTTGAGTTGCGGCGTTTCCTCGATCAGGTCAACCCCGAGGACTTCCTTCCCGAGTAGGTCTCAGTGGTGCGACTGCGCTGGCCCTGGCGGGTCAACTCCAGTGCGCGGCTACCTCCAAGTCGATTAGTGCTTGGCCGATCCTGTTCAGGCTGCTTTCGGCTATTTTCGCAAGTCTGGCCGGCCGTAGATCGCGCTGGATCAAGAGGAGAACCAGCAAGGCGGGTACGGCAAAGCCTGCCCGGTAGTCGGTGAAGGTTCCGTTTCCGGCTTCTACGACACGGCGCTCGAACTGACGCCGATCGGCGATGGCGAGACTAGTGGCCGCCAACCATGAAAGGTCGTATGACCCGGGACTGATCATGATTTGCTGCCAGTCGAATAAGACGGCTTGGCCGTCAGGCTCGAAGACCAGGTTGTCGGCCCGTGGGTCGCCGTGGCACAACGTCACTTTGTCTGTGGCGCCGAGGGCGTTCCCCGTACGTCCGCCGATGGCGTCAGCCAGCTGGGTGAACGCCCGTCGCCGTTCCGCCGACAACGCTTCCTCCCAGCCACGATCGAGTGCGTCCAGCCCCGCTTGGATCATCGCCGGATCAATGCTGTCAATGACGTCTCTGCGCACGGGCGCACTTTGGAGCGACCCGATGTCGGTTGACCAATGTCGATGCAGGCTTCCGAGGGAGCGTGCAACGGCGATTGCATCCGCTTCGTCCAGTCCGTCAAGCTGATCGACTCTGCGAAGAGGTGAGAGGTCTTCTAAGAGGAAGGCGTTGCCTCCTGAGGTCTCTAGGACAGCCAGCGCTTCGGGTGTTCGCACCGGTGAGCGGTTAAGCAGGGCCCGATAGGCGTGTGCTTCTCGTCGGTAGGCTCCTGACGCCGCTGCTGCGACGCCATTGGGGCCGCTCAGCGGGAGTTTGGCCACAAGGTGCGTTGGCACGTCATCTGACGTCGCTTGGAGTTCTATCCGCACAACGGTGCTGAAGACGCCGCGCCCCTGGCCGGCGTCAGTGAATGTGAGGGGGCGAGGGGCAGACGCCCCGAAGGCTGTTCGCAGTAGCCGCAGGACGACTGCTTCATCAGTGGGATTCATTTTGGCCATCCTGAAAAATGTCGCTGTGCGCGCGAATCATTGACTCTACGCGCGCAGCTCACTACGATCATAGACAGGCAAATACGCAGCCCGTAATTACGTCTTTCGTAGTAGCGCGGTGAACTGGCGGAATTGCGATGACGATGGCTGCTACTGCGGTGCGGTGGCGAAGAGATTTGGATCCAAAATGTCGATTGAGGCAAATTTTTCAGGTAAGCGAACGGCCGAGATCGTTGGCATTACCTATCGTCAGCTCGACTATTGGGCCCGAACCGATCTGCTGCGTCCATCTGTCTCCGACGCTCAGGGCTCCGGATCTCGCCGTCGATACTCCTACAAGGACCTGCTTGAGCTGAAGGTCATCAAGACGTTGCTTGACGCCGGTATCCGCTTGGAGTCGGTGCGAGAGGTGTTCACCTTCATGCGTGAGCAACTGGGGGAAGACATCGCTTCGGCCAATCTGGTCATCCACGGGTCAACGTCGGTACTCACCCGTAGCGGTGAGGAACTCATCGACCTGGTTCGCAACGGTCAGGGTGTACTGAACGTTCTTCCGCTAGCCGGAATCAAAGACGAGGTCGATGCCAAGATCGTGGCGCTCAACCCTCAGGAAGCCACCACGGAGCCGGTCGTCGAGGAAGCCGCCAACCTCGGCTGATCATCGGTTGGAGCCACCGGAGCCGATGCACACTGGCTGAAGCAACCTTGCTCGGCTACCAGAGCTGAACCTGGTTCTTCCCTGCCTCTTTGGCTTGGTACAGGGCCTGATCGGCCCGGTCGAAGGTCTCGGCTACGTCGACCTGGTCGTCGTGGAGGGCAACCCCGGCGCTAAGGGTTGTCGCGTGGCCGGCATCGGCCCACCCGCTGAGTATGCGCTTGGCGACCGCAGCCGGATCGGCAAAAGCTCGTCGCGCCACGACCAGAAACTCGTCGCCCCCAAGGCGGGCTGACGTGTCAGAGTCTCGAAGGCACTGCTGCAGGTGGTGACCCAGGTCGAGTAGCACCTGATCGCCTGCGGCATGACCGAACGTGTCGTTCACTGCTTTGAATCCGTCGAGATCCAAGAGGATGAGAGCGTCTCCACCGCCGAGTGAGTTGAGCAGAGCATCGGCATGTTTGCGGTTGCCGATTCCAGTTAGTTCGTCGCGGGTTGTTGCCCGCTCCAGCTGGTTGATGACAAAGAGATGCTCGATGGCGATGCCGACCTGCGTGCCGAACAGCCGTGCCAAATCCACGGTGTATGCCGGATCCTCGTTCGGTACGGGATGTACTACAACGGCCCCGGCAGGCACATCGGCGGCCGGTAGGGGGAGGACGAGCATGGTGTCGTTGCCCGACGGAACCAAGCGAGGTTCGTCACCGCCGATCGCTTCGGCAACGAGGACTGCTGTTTCGGCGTCCGGCGTTTCCCCACTGAATGGGCCCACGGTGACCGGAATCAGGCCCCCGCTTACGTCCCTGAGTACGACGGTTGAGCGAGTGGCCTCGAAGATCTCTCTTGCCGCTTGCGCCACCTCTTCGGCGGCTTCGGGAAGCGTAGATGGGCGCCTGAACCGTCGCAGGACATCGTCGAGTCGGGCAAGACGCTCCGTGCGAGAGGAGAACCATCGCGCCGTTCGCAGGCTCCGGTCGACCAGAGCGGAGATCAGCTCACCTACGGCGGCGGCAACCGGCACACCAATCAGAGGTACGGCAAGGCTAACCCGAAACGCGTCTTGCCGATTGGCCAACAGCACGACGCCTATCACGAGCGGGCTGAACAGAAGCGATGACCCTGGTGGAAGCACGAAGCCGATATACGCCAGGATGAGCACCGATGCTGCAGCAAAGCCGATCACGGCGTGGGCAGTGTCGGCGGCCTGCGCCCAATAGATGGACGCCACCATTGCACCCAGAACGGCTAGGGCAGGGAGAAGTCGAAGCAACTGGGGTAGTCGGTCCCAGTCGGTGAAGAAGGCCCAGATGCCGGCGAACACCAATGCGAGACCCAGATACAGCACTGAGGTGCCTCGCTGAGCTGGATCACGGGCCAGATAGTCCAATACGGCCAACACCGCGCCCATAAACAACAGGGTGCTAGAGGCAATTTTGTACCGTTCTCGCCAGAACAACTACAGCTCCATGGGTGTCGACGGGCGATCCCTCCACCGGTGTGCGAAGGGCGAGGCCGTCTGAGACAGACTACGTGAACCAATGCTACGGCAGCTACGCAGTTGCGGCCACCAGGCGTGTCGATGTCGATACGCTAAGTGGCCACTCTGATGGTCAGGATACTTGCTCGACAGGGCCAAACACTGCAGCTGGGTTGTTTAACCACTGCCGCCGTCCGTCTACTCAATCCCAGCACGCATCGCTGCTGTCGAGGTGTAGGAGCGAGGCCTCGCGATGGCCTGGCGCCATCATGCACAAGCATGGCGTCCCCGGCAGTCGAACGGGTCTAAGCTCGTCGGCTATGGCCCGACCAACCAAGGAGTTTCGATGCTGACTCCGCCGCCACCGCAGGCCCGCAAGGAGCCCTTCGAACGAACCTATTGGGACGACACTGTCGTTGACGACTACCGGTGGCTTGAAGATCGCGAGTCGGAAGAGGT
>CALJMD010000189.1 GCA_937981915.1 uncultured Acidimicrobiales bacterium | reverse complement strand
AGACCCTGCCGTTGCGGATGGCCCGCCACGTCGACAACACCGACGCCGTGCTGGCCATGCTGCAAACCAACGATGCAGTGGCCTGGGTCCGCCACCCCCGAGTGCCCTCCCACCCCGATCACGAGTTGGCGGCCAAGCTGTACCCGAAAGGTGCCGGTGCCATTTTGAGTTTCGGCGTCAAAGGTGAACGTGACGCCGGGCGGAAGTTCATTGAAGGAGTACGACTCTCGTCGCACCTGGCCAACGTGGGTGACGCCAAGACGCTTGTCATTCACCCGGCGTCCACCACCCACCAGCAGATGTCGGCCGACCAATTGGAGGCGGCCGGTATTGGTGAAGACCTGATCCGACTCTCGGTCGGTCTTGAAGATCCGGCCGATATTGTCGAGGATCTCGAGCGGGCTCTCAAAGCCAGCCAGCGATAAGGGGCGTCGTTATGGAACTTGAAGTAGACGGACAGCTTGTCCACGCCGCCACCGGCGGGGTCGACCCCAACGGCCCGGACGTTACACAGCACCCCGCCGTGGTGTTGATTCACGGCGCCGGGATGGACGGGACGGTCTGGCAGAACCAGACCCGCTTTCTTGCCCACCGCGATCTGCGGGCAGTAGCCGTCGACCTGCCCGGTCATGGTCGCAGTGGTGGCGAACCGCTGAAGTCGATCGAAGACATGGCTGACTGGATGGCTCGGTTCGTGGCGGCCGCCGGGCTGAATAACCGCACCGGTGGCGTACACCTCGTCGGTCATTCGATGGGTTCGATGATCGCTCTTGAGACGAGCCGGCGCCACCGAGAGCTGGTGCGTTCCCTGGTGTTGATGGGGACCGCTGATGCCATGGCCGTCCACCCGGAGTTGATCTCATCGTCGGAAGATGCTCTCGATCGGGCAGCCGCTCTGATGGCGGCCTGGTCGCACGGTCGGGCCGCTCACGTCGGACTGAACCCGGTGCCCGGCATGTGGATGTTGGGCGGCGCTCGAGCCCTGGTGGAGAACAGCCCGCCGGGGGCTCTCACCGCTGATTTCAACGCCTGCGCCAGTTACGTTGAGGCCCCTGATGCCATGGCCGCGGTCACGGTCCCAACCTGTGTCCTGGTCGGTACCGAAGACAAGATGACGTCGCCGAAAGGCACCGCCCGTTTGACTGCCGCCGCTACCGCTGAGTCTGTCACCGTACAGGAACTGCGGGGGGTCGGTCACTCGATGATGACCGAGGACCCCCGGGCGGTTCGACAGGCGATTGTGGCCGCCGTTCGCTCCGTGGAGCAGTCCGAGTCGGCAACGTCGGGCTAGCCGTCACCGACGCATAACTCCCAAACGTCGTCGGGAATGGACACGCCGTTCTCGCCGGCTTCTGGATCTTCTGCGTCGTCTGGGTCTTCTGTGTCGTCGATGCCCAATTCCCGGTCGAGGCAGTCGGCCTGTTCTGCGGTCACCTCAATGAACTCTTCGGATCCGTCTCCTGCTGCGTCAGCGGCAGGGTCGCCGGATTCCTCAGCGAACGGGCTTGGCTCGTCGGCTGCGGTTGCCTCCGCCTCAGCGGCCAGGCTGGGCAGTTCACCGTCGGGGTCGTAGGCGGCCTTGGCGTCGGCCACTAGTTGAGCCACGTTGGCTTCGTCGACGCCCAGGGTCTCGGCTAGAAGTTGGGCCGGTGGCGTGCCGGACTGTTCGGTGAGCGCGTCCGGTTGGCTTCCCGCTTGCGCCAACAGGTGGTACATCGCTGCCCCTGAGGCGTAGAAGCGGCCGAATCCGTAGGTGTCCTTGACGCCAAAGGCCTCGGCGGGGGACTGGGACAGCTCTCGGCCGAAGTTTCCGCTGTGGTAGGTGTAGCTGGTGTCGTCTTGGCCGAGAAGGTGTTCCAGATAGCGGGCGGATCCTTCAGCCAACTCCTGGTCTTGATCCAAAATGACTCGAGGGTCGGCTTGTAGTCGGGCCATGCGAATGGCGGCCACGTGCCGGGCGGCGTTGTCTCGCTCGTCGTCGCTGTCGGCGGCCAACCCAGCCAGAAGCGCTCGGTCTTCCAGCACCGCCATCTCAATGTTGTCGGCGGTGTAGGCGTAGCCGTCGACGTCTTGGAAGCCGTCGCCGTCAAAGGTTTGAGGGTTGAGGCCCTGGTAGCGGTGGAACATCTCATGAATCAGGGTTGAGCCGTAGTCGAGAGCCGTGGGGTTAAAGAATTCGTCGGCGGTGTTGGCCTCCATGAGAAAACTGCTGGCCCCGCCGACTTCGGTGTCGAACTCGAAGTTCACCAGAGGTCCAAGAACATCGGCCGCCGAGGTTTCGAGATTGTCGATGAGGTGTACGGGGCCCAGGTGTGAGCCACCATGGTCGATTTGTTCGGCCCGACCCAGGGCATCTGGGTTGGGGTGGTTGATGGCGACCGCGGCGAGAACGTCTCCGCCGTTCTTCCAGGCAAGAACAACAGGGTGCTCGGTGGGTTGGAATCCTTGCCAGGCCCCATCGATGCGCCGGTACGCCTCGTCAAGCAGCACCAGCGAGTCGGTGAGCGCTGCCCTGTCGACGCCTTCGGCGCTGGAGTTTTCGGTAGAGGTGTCTTCGG
>CALJMD010000188.1 GCA_937981915.1 uncultured Acidimicrobiales bacterium | reverse complement strand
GACGGGTCCCACGCTCCCTCAAACCAGGTGAGCACCTGGTTGCGGATATGTTCTTCGCTGGCAGCGCTGTTGACGGAGTCCATTCTCCATCAAGTATTGCCGGGCGACCTTCCCGCCGAACAATTCGACGGGCGGTGTCGGGTCAGGCGCTTGAGGTGGCGGTGGTTTGAGCCGCCTGCCAGGCGCCGTAACCACCGAGCAGATCCGATACGTCTCCGAAACCGGCCAAAGCCATTCGGCTGGCCGCAATCGACGACCGGAATCCTCCGGCGCAATAGACGATGGTCGGCTTTGACGCATCAAGCGACGACAGCCGTTCGTTCAGCCGGGTCAAAGGGATGGTGATGGCCCCGGGGATGATGCCACCCTCGGTCTCTCCCGGCTGGCGGATATCAACCAGCTGCAGATCATCGATCTCGCTGATTGCCTGGCTGAGCCCGGCGACGTCGACTCGAGAACTTCGCGTAACCTCTTCGGGGGCGGAAGCGAGCGCTTGTGTCGGGTCGGCCAGATGGCCCACCACCGAATCGAAACCAATGCGGGCCAACCGGTTTTTGGCTTCGCGTTCCATGCCGTCGTCGGTGACCAGGATGATCGGAGCGCCGGGCTGCAGGACGCCGCCGGCGAATTCGGCATAACGGCCGGCCATACCAATGTTGATTGAACCCACGAGGTGGCCGCCGGCGAATTCGACAGGGTCGCGGGTGTCGAGAACAACTGTCCCTCGACGCTGATGGCCGATGACCTCATCGATCGACAGCGCCGTCGGTGCGGCCTGTTCGTCGAGCAGCGGCCGGAGTTCGCGATTTAACATGGCGTCAAAAGCAAAATAGGCCGGTGGGGCTGTTTGACCTTCGGTGACGGCGTCGATGAAGTCTTCTTTGCTCATCGGGGCGACGGCGTAGTTGTCGGCCCGCTGTTCCCCAATGGTGGAAGACGTGTCGGTCGACAGGTTCTTGCCGCAGGCGGAACCGGCACCGTGAGCCGGGTAGACGCGGGTTTCGTCGGGCAGCGACATCAACTGCTGGTGCAGTGAATCATAAAGGAGAGAGGCTAGTTGCTCGGAGGTGACACCTTTGGATGACAACAAGTCCGGTCGGCCGACGTCGCCGATGAACAGTGTGTCGCCGGTCAGGACGCCGTACGGGGTCTCATCATCGGCGTTCTCGTAAATGACAACACTGATCGACTCCGGGGTGTGGCCCGGGGTGTGGCGGATCTCTAGTTGCACCTGCCCCAGGGACAGTCGCTCGCCGTGGTCGAGCTTGCGAGATTCGAACTCGGTCTCGGCTTGGGAGCCGTAGGCGATGGCAGCGCCGGTAGCGGCGGCCAGCTCCAGGTGACCGGAAAGGAAGTCGGCGTGGAAATGGGTTTCGATCACCATGTCAATCGACATGTTGTGCTCGGCCGCAGAGGCTAGATATGGAGCAATGTCGCGGCGGGGGTCTACCACCACTGCCTTGCCGCTTGACTCGTCGCCAATGAAGTACGAGGCCTGGGAAAGGCAGTCCAAGTAGTGCTGCTCGAAGATCATGGGTTTCCCTTCCATGTTGGTGATGGCCGTAGGCCCGCAAACCAAGAGATTATCCGAATGACCGTACAATAGGCAAGTCCATCACCCCTGAGTGATCGACTGGTACAGTTCCGTCGTCATGGCGCCCGAAGGTAACAGTGTTAGCGCGACCGATCGCGGTGCGTCATGGACCACGCCTCTCCGGCGTCTTGTCGCCGGTCACTTCATCGCCGCGTCGGCGGAATGGTGCGTTTACATCGCCGCCTTCGTCTACGCCTTCGGCCAGGGAGGCACCGCCGGGACCGGGCTGGCCTCGGTCATTCTCCTTGCATCAACCATTGGCGCCTCACCCGTGGCTGGCCTGGCCATCGCCCGTCTGCCGGCCAATCGGGCTCGATTGTTGGCCCTGGCACTCATGGCCGCAGGCTGCCTCGCCGCCGGAGCCGCCATCGCCCTTGAACTACCGCTGCCGTTGGTGCTCGTCGGATCAGTGGTGGCACTGTCATCGTTCACGCTGCTACGTCCCAGTCAGGCGGTTTTGATCCCAACTCTGGCCGACCGGCCACAACAACTGTCGACCACTAATCTCTGGATCGGTCACAGCGACTCCGCCGCCGCCCTGGCCGGACCAGGACTTTCCACCATCCTCATGGTCGTGGGTGGCCCCGCTGTGGTCTTCATCGGATTCGGACTACTGCTGGTGGTAGCCATCGGTCTGCAGATGATCGATCACCAACGAGGTGCACCTGCTTCGAAGCCCTCCGGTGCTGCGCCTCCCTCACCGTGGAAAACGTTCGGCTCGGCGTTCCGCCAACTGAGGCAACGAACGGGCACTCTGACCCTTATCGCCCTCATCGGTTTTCAGTTCGCCGTGGTAGGCGCTCTTGACCTGCTGTTCGTCGTCATCGCTCTCGACACTCTCGGGTTGGACAACGCGGCCCCCAGCCTGCTCACCACCTTCTTTGGCATCGGGGCTCTCGGCGCGGTGGCGCTAAGCACCTACGCTCACCGTTCGGCTCGACTGGCCTCCTCGCTAAGCTTGGGCCTGGCCGCAGCCGGCATAGCAGTGCTTGCCATCTCGATTGCACTTTCGATCAGCACCGGCTCGATACTGCCAATGCTCATCGGCCTACCGCCTCTGGGAGCGGCCCGCTTTGTGGTCGTTGTCGTATCCAGGGCGCTGCTGCAACGATCAGCTGACAACGAAACCATCGGCGCGGTGTTCGTCCTCATGGAACTCGGTTCCGGTGTTGGCATTCTCCTTGGATCGATCATCACCCAGGTGATGCTGGCGCTGTCAGGGCCAATCTTGGCCCTCCAAGCTCTAGGCGTCGGCTACCTACTCCTGCTCGTCGCCACTCGGCGATCGGTCAAGAACGCCGAAGAAACGGCGACGGTTCCCCTTGTTGAAATGGATCTTCTCCGCCGCGTTCCCGCCTTTGGCCCGCTACCACCTATGACGTTGGAAACGGTTGCTCGTGAGTCGACGCTGATGGAGGTCGAGGCCGACACCGTCGTCATCGAACAAGGTGAGGCTGGCGACCAGTTCTACGCCGTGATGTCAGGGGAATTTGATGTCACCATGTTCGGCGAACACATGAGAACCGCAGGCAAAGGCGACTCCTTCGGTGAAGTCGCTCTCCTGGCCAACGTAAACCGGACCGCCACGATCACGGCAACAGCGCCGGGCACACTGTTGGCCATCGGGCAAGAACCGTTCCTTCGAGCCATCACCGGACACGACCCAGCAGCTCAGGCGGCATGGTCGACCATCAAGTCGATGGAGTTCGGAGAGCAACAGGTCAACGATCCAAACGGCGGATCCGTTTAGGTCGGCATCGGCCACATCGGTCTATGTTGTGGTTCCTACTGCGAAGCGAAAGCGGGAGCCGACATCATGACCCGAACCATCGACACCGACACCAAGCACGTCCACGCCGAAGTGGATGACGACGGCGTGCTGGTCATAACCCTGGACCGCCCCGAACGTCGCAACGCCATGTTGCCGGAAATGTGGAGCGGCCTGGCCGCCGCCCTAGCCGACGGTGAACGCGCCGACGATGTCGGCTGTGTGGTACTGACCGGGGCCGGAGGCGCATTCTGTGCCGGCGGCGACGTCAAGAGAATGGCCGATGGATCAAGCGCTCCCCCACCCGAACGTTCCTTCGAAGAAGTCGTCGCCCATCAGCAGGACAACACCCGGGCCACCAGCGCCACCATGTTCACCATGGCTACACCCACGTTGGCGGTTCTGCCCGGACCGGCCGCCGGGGCCGGGTTGGGATTGGCGTTGTCGTGCGACATGAGGCTTGCAGTCGACACCGCCATCATGACCACTGCCTTCACCAAGGTCGGTCTGTCCGGCGACTACGGCATCAACTGGTTCCTGACTCGGCTGGTCGGCCCGGCCAAAGCCAAAGAGTTGATGTTCCTTTCCGACAAACTCGACATGCACCAAGCCCTTGACCTTGGCCTCGTGAACTGGTCTGTACCAGCCGGCGACTTCGAGGCCACCTGGCGTGACCTGGCTCGACGGCTAGCCGCCGGGCCTCGTGTCGCCTACGCCGCAGTCAAAGACAACGTCAACCGAGCGATCGACGGCGAACTGGCCGACTGTCTGGACGCCGAAGTGGTCAACCACCGTCGCTCGGCGGCGACCGACGACCACGTTGAAGGCCGAACCGCTTTCGCCGAACGTCGGCCGCCGACGTTTACCGGGCGCTAGCGCAACAGATCCGCTGGTTTTGATTTACAGGTAGATTTGAAGGAGATCGCCACGTGACCGTGGCGGCAGGTCCAGTGGAGGCAGCGGCAATGGCTCAAATTTCGGAATACAAGAGCTTCGACACAATGGTCGAATACTTCTACCACTGGGAGTCGACCCGTCCCGACGACGTCTGGCTCAAACAACCGGTAGGCGACGACTTCATCACCTACACGTTCTTCGAGGCCGGCTACCAGGCCCGTTCCATTGTCACCGCGCTGCGTTCTATGGGGCTGCAGAGCGGTGATCACGTCGGCATCTTGTCGAAGAACTGCGCTCACTGGTTCATGGCCGACCTGGTCTGCCACATGGGCGGCTTCGTTTCGGTTCCCTACTACGCCACCCTGCCCGGCGATCAACTTCACGATGTGATCAACGTCAGCGACGTCAAAGCCCTTTTTGTCGGCAAGCTCGACAACTGGGGCGAACGAGCCGAAGCGGTTCCCGAGCATGTGCCGATCATCCGCTTCCCTCGATACACCCATTCGGCCGCCGTCACCGAAGGACTGGGCTGGGACTCGCTGGTTGCCGAACACGAAGCAATGGAGGGCAACCCCACTCCCGACCCCGACAGCATCTGGTCGATCCTCTACACCTCTGGGACTACCGGTAACCCCAAAGGAGCGATGCACTACCATCGCTCACCGGCCGCCATCCTCAAAGACGAAATGGAAACCGGGTTCCTCGGTGTGTACCGCTACCCGGACCACAAGGTCATCTCGTATCTCCCGCTGAACCACATCGCCGCCCGAGTCACTGACGTGACCTTCAGCCTGGGCACCGGCGCCGTCGTTTACTTCGCCGAGAACCTCGACACGTTCCCGGCCAACCTCGAAGCGGCTCAGCCCACGATCTTCTTCGCTGTGCCCCGCATCTGGACTCGCTACCACCAGGCCATTACTCAGAAGGTGCCCGAGAAGAGACTTCGTCAGCTTCTGAAGATCCCCGGTGTGTCCAAAGTGGTGAAGGCCAAACTGAAGACGGCAATGGGAATGCGCGACGCGGTCATCTACGGGACAGGTGCCGCCATCACCCCGGCACACATCAAAGAGTTCTTCGCTCTCTTCGATGCCCACCTGATCGAAGGCTACGGGGCCACCGAAACCTGCGGCGCCATCTGCTCCGGACCGAGTCCAGATTCTCCGGTGGACAGCGTTGGTGTGGCGTACCCCGGATGCGAGATCGCCATCGAGCCCGACACCGGCGAGATCCTCATGAAGACGCCGTACCTTATGGCCGGTTACTACAAGGAGCCGGAACTGACCGCCGAGGTGGTGCGCGACGGCTGGTATCACAGCGGCGACAAGGGCACCAAGGACGCCAACGGCTACGTGCGTGTGATCGGCCGGGTGAAAGACACGTTCAAGACGGCCAAGGGTGAGTTCATCACACCCAACCCGATGGAAGAAGTGCTTAGCACCAACGACCATGTTGAGGTGGTCGCCGTCGTCGGTATCGGCATCCCTCAACCGATCGCCATGGTCAACCTTTCCGAGACCGGTCAAGCAGCCGACCGGGAGGCGGTTTCGACGTCGCTGGCTGAAACGCTGGATCAACTCAATGCCGAGCAACTCGGACACTTGAAGGTGTCGACCATTATCGTCGACACCGTCGTGTGGTCGGAAGACAACGATCTGCTGACGCCCACTCTCAAGACGAAGCGCCACAACGTTGACGCCAAGTACATGCCCCGCTATCAGGACTGGCACGACGACGCCCAGCGCATCATCTGGATCTGACCGGCCTTCCAGGTCACGCGACAACTCGATGGCGCCTGCACTGATCCTTGACTTCGACGGCGTTTGCACCAGGTCGGCCCGTGAACTGACTGCCGATTCTGCATCTGACGATTCCGAGCTGTCGGGATCTATAGCCGACATCATTCGGCCTGAAGCCGTTGCCGCCATGACCACGGCCAAGGCTGCGGGCATGACCACCGTTGTGCTCAGCAACGACCTGGACCGAAGCTGGCTTGACGGCCTGGAGTTGGAGGAATGTACCGACCACGTCATCGTCGGGTCTGACAACGGCATCTTCAAACCCGACCGTCGGGCCTTTCAGCGCTGTCTACTGGTTGCCGAGTGCCGACCGGAATGGTCACTGGTCGTCGACGATCAGGCCGACAACGTTTCGGTTGCTGACTCGCTTGGCATTCGGACGGTGCTGTTCGATACTGAGTCGCCGTCGGCGGTAAGCGCCTCGTGGGCCATCGTCCATCGGCATATCGATGACATCACGAGTGAAGCCCGGTCCCAACCACCGGAAGGCCAACGGTGATGACTGATTTTGACCTCGATGATGTCGCAACTGAACTGTTCGCCGCCTCGTCTAGCGGACGTCCAGTTGAACTGTTCACCGAGCGCTTCCCTGGTTTCGACTGGGAGGATGCTCGGAGGGTGGCCAAAGCGACCGACCGGCTTCGGCTTAAGGCTGGTGACACTCAGATCGGCTGGAAACTCGGCTGGACGTCAGCCGCCATGCGACAGGCCCTTGGGATTGACCGCCCGAATTGGGGAACCCTGTGGCAGTCACAAACGATTGCACCAGGTGGCGGTCTCGACCTACGCCACTTCATTCATCCAAAGATCGAACCGGAGCTTGTGTGGCAATGCCCTGCCGACCTTAGTGGAAGCGACGTAACCGCTACCGACATCGCCGAGGTCGGTGGACAGTGGGCGCTGGGACTGGAAGTGGTTGACCCCCGCTTCCCCTCGTTCACCTTCGACGCGTTGGACAACACCGCCGACAACTCATCAAGTGCCGCCATCGCTCTTGGCGACTTCACCTCCGCAACAACACTGGCTGAACAATCGATCGATCCTGACGAGTTGACGGTGGCGTTCAGTGACGGAGCTGAGTCCCGAGACGGCGTGGGGTCTAACGCCATGACGTCACCGCTGGAAGCGGTGGCCTGGTTCGTGCGGGCCATGGCCGACGAGTCCCTGCCGCTAGCGGCAGGCGACATCGTCTTCACCGGTGGTCTCACCGCCCCGTTTGATGTCTCCAGTGGCGTCACCTATCAGCTGACCGGCCCTCCCCTGGACCCGGTCTCGCTTGCGGTGACCTAGCGGTCACGTATCGGCAGGCCCGGTATTACAAGCCGAGCCGATCGGCCACTGTCGACCACGATCCGGCGGCGTCGGCGATATCGAACCACATGGCGTCGATACCGGCCGCCACTGCTCCGTCGACGTTGATCGGCTGGTCGTCGACAAACAGGATTCGGTCCGGGTTGGTGCCGACGGCTTCGACCGCGGCGGCGTAGCCCTTCGGGTCCGGTTTGAGGTGACCGGTGTCGGACAGGTCCACCACATGGTCGCACAAACCGAGAAAGTCGATTTGCGCCACCCACTCGTCGCCGTGGAACGCCTTCATGTCGTTGGTCAACACCGACACTCCGTACCCGGCTTGTCGGGCGGCGGTCACCACTGCGGTCGCCTCCGGTCGGATCACTTCCGGTGTTGGCGGGTCGTACATCAGCTGCATGTACTGCGAACG
>CALJMD010000187.1 GCA_937981915.1 uncultured Acidimicrobiales bacterium | reverse complement strand
GCCGCTTAGCGCAGCGAGAGGGCGCTGGCCCCGGGGGCTCGACGGCGTAGCGTCGTGTGCGGCCGGTGCCGTTCCAGTTGATTGTTCGTAGGTTGGCGTTTCGATCATGAGAGTTTGGCCCTTTGCCGGCGATCTAGTGTCAAGTTTGCTTGAGTTCAACCGTCCAAGCCACGACGTTGTGCGAACAAAACACAAAACTTTCTGTCCCTATGCGGAATTGGGCCTACGGGACATGGGTTGAGTGTTCTATGACAGATCGTCGCACTGTGTTTTGGCGCGCTTGCAACGTGAGCGCCGCGTCCCACCCGCCTCGACTGGAACGTGCCGGCCCTTCGGTTTGGCTTCGGGGTCTTGGAATTGCTGCTGTGCTCTCTCTGACGGCGGCGGCATGTGCCGAGGCCGAGACGGGCGCAGATCAGGTGGTCTCGTCCGGCGAGGCCGAGCCAGGTGAATCAGCCCCAAGCGAGGCGGGTTCAGATGATGAGGCGTCCACCGACTCAGATGATGGCCCCAACGGCGCCGCCGACGCTCAGGACGACACCGAAGTCAGTGACACCGAAGTCAGTGACACCGAAGTCAGTGACACCGAAGCCGGTGATACCGAAGCGAGTGACACCGAGCCGGCGACAGACGAAGACGCCACACTTGCCGGTCCTCCACGGAGCGTCTTCCCTGATGTGGACGTGGTGGAGATTGCGTCCGGCCAGCCACTAAACGTCGCCGATGAGCTATCCGGTTCCGGAAAGGCCACGCTGCTGTGGTTCTTCGCTCCGCATTGACCGGCGTGCAACGCCGAAGCACCGGCAGTTGAGCAGTTCGCTCAACAATACGAAGAAACCGTGAAGGTCGTCGGACTGGGGACTCAGGACTCGCTTGACCTAGCCCAGACATTCCAACAGCGCCACGAGTTGAACACACCTCTTATGGTCTGGGACCAGTCATTCGAAACCTGGCAGTTCTATCAGGTAACAGGTCAACCCCGTGCCGCCCTGCTGGACGCCGACGGCGAGTTGCTTGGCTCCTGGTTTGGGTTGCCCGGTGAAGTTTTCGACCTGGCAGAGGGCCTCTAACCCGCCATCGATCGCACCGACAACGGCACTTCTACTCCCACGTCCAATCCCAGGTTGACTCCACGTTCGGGGGCCAACCTGATGCTTCCGTTGCCGGTGCTGTCAATCGGTCGACTAGAGTCGAGACGTCTGCACCGACCGGCGGGCGGCCTGGTGAGGTCACGTCGGTGACATGGCCCCGGTCATGCTCGAGGAGACCGGTGCAGCGCAGTGAGATAGGAGCATCCATGAAGGTAGTTGTCGACTTTGATTTGTGCGAGAGCAATGCGGTGTGCATGGCAATCGCCCCCGAGGTCTTTGAAGTGCGAGATGACGACTTTCTCTACGTGCTCAGCGAGCACCCCGACGCCGAACTGCACGAGAAGGTTCGCGAAGCGGCCGAACGCTGCCCTAAGCAGGCAATCAAACTTGAGGACGAGTAGGAGAGCTCGACTAGCCGCCGTTTGCTGTCGACCCGTCGTCACGCGATGACCGGCATTGTTGTGGTGGGTGCCTCACTGGCGGGGGCGCACGCTGCTTCGGCTATTCGCAAGAGCGGATTTGACGGCCAGTTGGTAATCGTTGGACGAGAGCCTCATCAACCCTACGATCGTCCGCCGCTGTCCAAAGAGTTCCTGACCGGAGACGGTGACGAGGCTCGACTACCGCTTCCAGTGGCTGGCAGCGACCGCCTGGAGGCAACGTGGCGCCTGAACGTCGAGGCTAAGGGGCTCAACCTTGAGACCCGCTCCATCGATTTGAGCGACGGGTCTTCTCTGGCGTTCGACGGTCTGGTAATCGCCACCGGCGCGTCCGCCCGATCGTTACCCGCCACCATTCGCTCAGTACCGACGGACGCACCCGCAGAGGCCGTACCCGCAGACGCTGCACCCACGGACTTAGCGTTTGACAACGCCGTCGCCACCTCTGACTCTTGGGACGCCAAAGGAGTTGTCACCCTGCGGACGCTCGACGACGCTAGACGCCTTCGTCAGCTGCTGACCGACGGTGCTGCCAACGTCGTCATCTGCGGTGCTGGCTTTATCGGCGCTGAAGTGGCGGCTAGCGCCCGTCAGTTGGGGTTGGGTGTGACCGTGGTCGACGTGGCCGAAACGCCCCTCAGTCGAGTCCTTGACGAGACCGTCGGTAGCGCTTTGTCTGGTTTTCTGGCCGGTCATGGCGTTGAGATGGTTATGGGCCAAGCTGTGGAAGCGGTCGAGACGACGTCTGGAATTGTGTCATCGGTCGTATTGTCGTCGGGCAGACGACTGCCGGCCGATGTGCTCGTAGTCGGAATAGGGGCCTTGCCGGAAACAGGCTGGCTCGAAGGCTCAGGTCTGAGTCTGGCCGGAGCGCCCCACAGCGGCGTGGTCGTCGACGAGTTCTGCAGAGCTGGCGAGGCTGTTGTGGCCGCTGGCGACGTGGCGGCATGGCCCAATGGTCGGCTCGGGGGACGATTGATGAGAGTCGAACAATGGGACAACGCGGTTGAGATGGGGCAGTACGCCGGCCGAAGCCTGGTGGCGGCCCTGCAAGGGAAGGAACCCGATGAGCCGTACTGTCCGGTTCCCTGGTTCTGGAGTGACCAGTTCGACCGCAAGATCCAACTGGCCGGAGTGGTGTCCGATGACTGGCACGACACCGTCGGTTCGCCCGACGATGAGCGATTTGTCCGG
>CALJMD010000186.1 GCA_937981915.1 uncultured Acidimicrobiales bacterium | reverse complement strand
GCCAGCACGGCGACAACGGTGAATCCGAGCTGGTAGTTCCCGGTCGAATCGGCCAACAGACCGGCCACCAGCGGTCCTATCACCACGCCCGATGTTGTGACGATGGACGACCACCCCATAATGGCGGCGAAATCCGAGGTGCCGAAGTAGTCGGCCCGGATGGCTTGCATGAGCGGGCCACGGGTGCCCCAGGCCAAACCGTGCAGCACCACAAAAGCGCCGATGGTGAGGAAGCTGTCGACCCAGGTCATCAGGAACAGGCCCCCGGCGTGAGCGCACATGGCCACCGCCACGATCGCCCGTTTGTTTACCCGGTCGCCCAGGAAGCCGCCGAGCCCGGTGCCCACGAACTGGAAGATCGGAATGATGCCGGCGATAAGGGCGGCCCTCTCCGCGGTGAAGCCCCGGTCGTCGGTCAGGTACAGGGCCACGTGGGCCAGGGTGGAGCTGACCACCAGCAGCGCTGAGCCATGCCCGAGTGAGATCATCCAGAACGCCCGGGTTCTCATCGCCTCCCGGGCGGTGAAGTGGATGTCGTTGACCCCTTCCGCCCGTGGGGTGTCTTCAACCAGCTCAGGTGGCACACCGTCAACCGGTTCGTCGGAGGCCTGCCGGTCAGTGCCGATGATCGACGACGCGCCGACAATGGCCACCGCCAGCAGAACACCGGCCCCGGCCATGGTCGGCCGCCATCCGAACCACCCGAACCCAACTACTAGCAGCGGTCCGGCGAACCCGCCGAGCGCCAGACCCATGGTCTGCAGCGAAAGGGCCCGCGCCCGCTTGCGTTCGAACCACTGGACCACGGCCGAGGTGAGGGTAAGGAAGCCGGCCAGAGCGATGCCAACCGCTGCCACGGCCAAGGCAAGGAGAAAGTGAAGCCTGGTCTGGACCAGGGCAAGGCCACCAAATCCGAGCAGCACAAAGACTGCTCCCACCCGCATGATGGCCCTGGGGCCGAAGCGGCCGAGAGCAGCTCCCTGAGCGGGGGCCAGCAGTGCGCTGCCGGCCCGGGTCCCCGAGAAGCCGACCGAGAACAGAGTCTTCGACCAGCCGAACTGCTGTCGTAGCTGCACCGCCAGGTTGCCGAAACCCTGCATCCACAACATCGACTGCAAGGCCCACAGCGCCGCGCTCACCGCCACGATCTTCCACCCGGTGTAGATCGGCTGCGCCCGAGAACGAGACGGGATGGCGTCGGACACAGCCGTCCTTACAGAATCGAGCACACCGAAGTGTAGGTGAGACGGCCGGGGGCTGAGAGATCTGTTTGTCGACGGACCTTTAGCCGCGGGTGATGGGCAGACGGTCGGGTGTGCGAATGGTGATCGAGCGCCGCCACTCAATCTCGGAGCGGTCGATGGTGAAGTCCCCCAGTGCGTCGACGAGGGCGGGCAACGCAACGCCCAGCTCAGCCTTAGCCAAGTTTGCTCCGAGGCAATAGTGGATCCCCTGACCGAACGAGACCGGCGCCGGGTTTTCGCGATCAAGGCGCAATTGGTCGTAGTCAGCGAAACGGCGAGGGTCCCGGTTGGAGGCCTGCGGCATCACCAGAATGTTTTGGCCCTTCTTGATCTGATGACCTCTGAGTTCGAAGTCGACCAGCGCAGCCCGCGGTATGGAGCGAACCGATGGGTCATAGCGCAGTAGTTCCTCGACCGCGTTCGGCCACAGGGTTGGCTGGGCTTTGACGAGAGCGAGCTGATCGGGGTGGTCGTGCAGCATGATCATCGACAGGCCGATCATGCCCGCCGTGGTCTCGTAACCGGCCACGAGGATGATGCCGGCAACGGCAACCAGTTCGTCTTCGCTCAACCGGTCTCCGTCGGCAGCTTCGACCAGGGCGAGGCCGGTGAGCAGGTCTTCGGCCGGCTCACGACGCCGTTCGTCGGCCAACTCGATGATTCGCCGGTGGAAGTCGTCGATGGCGGCGTCCATCTCGGCCGGATCGAAGGCTCGGAAAGGATCGAGCAGCTGGGCGAGCACCTTGGACACGCCGAGCAGCCAAGGCCGGTCTTCTTCGGGAAGTCCGAAGAGGTCGGCGATGACGACGGAAGGGAACTTCGAAGCGAACTCACCCATCAGCTCGACCCGTTGCGGACCGAAGTCGGAGATCAGGTTTCTGACGAGGTTGTTCATCCGCTCGTCGAGGCCGCTGACCTGACGGGGCGTGAACGCCCGGTTGACCAGACCGCGCAGTCGTGTGTGCCGGGGCGGATCGGTGAGCAGCAGGATGTTGCGCAGGAACGTCTTTGACCGCGGCGACATCTTCGAGAACGGCGAGACTTCTTCGAGTACCTCGACCTGATTCGACGTGCCGGTGTTGGGTGAGGTCAGCACTTCGAGAGACTCGTCGTACCCGCTGATAAACCACTGCTGATACAGCGGTTTCCATTGGATTGGCCCACCGGCACGGACTTCATCCGCCATGACCATCGGGTCCTCGACGAACTCATCACTGAACGGATTGCCCCACGAGTCGAGCTTGAACAGCGCGTCGGTGAGACGAGGCCGGTCGAGCACCCATCGCATCGCCGGGATGATGACGCTTTCAATCCGCATTGGTCTCCCCAATTGAGACGTAGCGTAATCCTCCACCAAAAACGGCCTGTGATCAACACTTACCGGCCCTATGCGGCCCACCAAACGCCGGAAGAAGCGGTTGACCGGTAGGCGTTATGGCAGGTCGACGGCGACGCGTGCCGGTTCCGAATCATTCCAGTGGAAGTCGAAGGCGACGATCTCATAGGTGACCTGGCCGGCAGCCGGAGGGCGGTCGTCGACGAATGACGTCTGCTCGACTTTCCAAGTCGTAGCCATCGGTTCAGGCTCCCCACCATCGAGGCTACGGAAGATCTGATATCCATGGAGCTCATAGTTCTCGTCCGGCTGGGTCCAGGTAACGAGCACTTCGGCTCCTTCAACAACGGCCGATAGCGCACCGACGGGATCCGGCGGTTGGGTGTCGGTGATTGCGTCAGCCCGGTGCCATCCGTGGGCCAGCACAACCCCGTCGTCGGAGAGACCTCGGACTCCGTACCAGTAGCGGGTGCCCTCCTCGACGCCGTCGTCGGTGAAACGGCCCTGGGCCTCACCGGTGTAGATCAGGTTGTCGACCGTCATCACCTCGGCGGCGGGCTCGTCATCGGACAATCGGGGAACGCGATGCACGTCGTAGGCTGCGGCTCCCTCTGGGGCCGACCACGAGACCTCGATCGCCGAGGCGCTCATCTCGCTTCGCGATATCCAAGCTGATGTCGGATCGGGCGCGTTGGTGGTTGTCGGCCCCTCGTCGTAGGCACGGATTGCACCAACCGTCGACTCCGTAGCCGCGTCGTCAGCCTCCGAGTCAGCTCCCGTCGACGCCTCCGCGGAGGTGGAGGTCGCTGTCGATGTCGCTGCGGAGTCCTCCCCCGGCTCTTCGGTGTCGGTGCTGAGTTCCTCGCTGGCCAGCGATGAGGTCGACGCCGAGTCGTCCGACGAATTCGAACAACCGGCGATTGCCGCCACCAGAAGTCCGCAGAACAACCACCTGATCATGTAGACCAGCCTAGGGAGGAGTCCGTGACGACGTCCCTGCCAGGCGAAACGTGGCGGCCCTAGTGCGACCACGTTCGAAACCCATTGACCCATTCACTCCTACCCAGGTAAGATGAAAGTATGACCACGACGAAACGAAAGGTCTCCGTTTCGCTTGATGCCGACCTGGTGGACGAACTGGAAGCGAGCGAGGAAGCTTTGTCGGCTCAAGTTAACGAGGCCATCCGCAACGAACTTGTTCGGCGCCGCAGGCAACGAGTCCTGGGTGAAATGCTAGACGAGCTGAACGAACTGCACGGCCCTGTCGACGAAGATCTGGTCGACCACTACTCCCGCCTGCTTCAGTGAGTCCCCGATTAGTCCTTGACGCAGAGGCTGTAACAGCGCTTGGCGATGCCAGCTCGGAAGGCTTCGATCAGGTTCGTGCCGCTCTGACGGCGGCGGACAGGCTCGGACGCGACGTTGTCGTAACCTGCGTCACGCTGGCCGAGTTGTACAGAGGCAGAAATCGAAGCCAGATTGTCGACTCAATGCTGAGCCGGGAATCCGGCGTGGAGCTACGAGACACCGATCAATCTTTCGCCCGGCTGGTTGGTGGAGTGTTGGTCGCCGCGGGTGCTAGGTCTGACCTGCTCGCTGACGCCCATGCCGTCGCAGCTGCCGTCGAGACAGGCGGTGGCGTGGTTCTGACGTCCGATGTTGACGACCTTGAACGCCTCGCTGCCGCCTATCCAAACATTCAGATCAGCAAGATCTGAGATCCGACGGGTCGCTGGGTCCGAACAGCAAAACGTTCTCTCCCAAACTTGGCGGAGGAGGCGGTGACTGAGTTGGTGGTCGAAAACCGACTGTAACGAGCATCGGCACCGGGGTTCGACAAGACTGTGGGCATGGCTGGTGTTGTTGTCGAGTTGAGCGATGTTGTGGTGCGGTTCGGCCGGGTCCGGGTACTCGATGGTGTGTCGTTGGTGATGGGTGAGGGTGATGTTGTAGCTCTGAGGGGCAGTAACGGAAGCGGCAAGACTACGTTGTTGCGGACGTTGGCAGGGGTGTTGGCCCCGTCTGATGGTCGCCGTGTTGGACCTAAACGGTGTGCCTATGTGCCAGCACTCGTTGAGGCCCCTGCACTGAACGCTGGCGCGTGGCTATTGGGCGTACCCCGTTCTGGGCGAGAGAACCCGACACCCGTTTTGGGTGCGTTGGGTTTCACTGGTGATCTCTCGAGGCCGTGTCGGGCGTTGTCGTTCGGGAATTTGCGCAAACTGATGATTGCTGAGGCGTTCTCGTCGAACCCGGCGTTGGTAGTGATCGACGAGGCAAGTGCTGGGCTCGACGCTCATGGAATTGACGGCCTCACCATGTTGGTAGCGAGGTGTCGGACCCAAGGAGGCACAGTGGTGCTCGCTGACCAGGACGATCGACCGACATTGGGTGCCGACCAAGTCCTGACTGTGCAGGCCGGCGCCCTCGTCTCAGGAGTCGAGGACAGCACTGCTGCATCGCAGGGCTGCGTGGACATCACGTTGACAGGACCCGCCAATCGTCTTGGGCCGCTCCTTGAACAAGCACACCGGATCGGGTTCGAGCGAGCCGTGACTGACATATGATTCGTTTCAGCACTGCATGCCTGATGCGCTCAATGCGATGGGTTGCTCCATTCCTCGTACTCATAACCTGGGCTACTATCGCTCTCCGCGGTAACGGCCCGGCACTAGTAAAGGCCAGCACGATCTTTCCCGCTGTGCTGATTTGGTCCACATGGATCACGATCGCCACGGGCAATCATGACGACGACGCCCACCGGGACCTAGTCGCCGCGGCCGCTGGGGGACCGGCACGCGTTCACATCTTGCGCGCCATAGCTGCGGCGGCGGTCTCTTTCGCCCCGATCGTTGTCATTGCAGTCCTTGTGTTGGTGTCGGTCTCTCAACTCCAACACTCAGCGGCAGTAACAGCCATCGCCATTATCGGGTTCGAGACATCAGCGCTAGCAGTCGGAGTCGCTATTGGAGTGTGGCTCCACCGTCCGATCCTCCGACATCGCGCAGTCGCCACACTCACGGCGGTCGCAGCATGCACCGCTGTGATGATCAGCCCGCCCGTCCTAGAGGTTCACCGCGCTGTCAACGACAACCGACTAGGCCTGATCAGCCCGCTGCTCGCCGCCAGCGTCGTGGTTGCTGCGCTCAGCATCGCAACCGCCGCCCAAATCGCTCGACACCGTTCCTAAAGCTCACAGTTCCGCTCGGCTAGCAGAATGGCTATCAGGCGGTCGCTGTTCGACTGCCAAGCCTCCTGAGGCCAACACCCTGACCAGGGCTTTCGCGTGGCGGAGGAGGTGGGATTCGAACCCACGGACCCGTGAAGGTCACACGCTTTCCAAGCGTGCCGGTTCGGCCGCTCTCGCACGCCTCCTCGGTACACCACCCTGAGGTTGTCAAGGCGGCTGTGGCAACTACGATACAGGATGAAGCAATTGCTCGTCGCAGGAGATTTCACTCCTGCTTTGAGAGGTGGTGGTCGGACCCTGTGCGACCGGAGCCCGTGAACCGAGTCAGGACCGGAAGGTAGCAGCTCTCAGCGGAAACTCTGGTGCGCCGCAGATCGTCTGGCCACCACCTCTTGAAGTTTTGGCCCGTTGCGAAAGTGCACCCAATGTTCCGTTTTTCTGACCCCGCCGCCGTCGTAGATCGGCTCAGTTTCATCGACCGAGTCGTGGTCTTCGTCTGGATCGGTCTGACGGTGCTCATGCTCCTCAGCTACCGAGAACTCGACCCAGGCTCGTGGTCCTCACGCGCCGTCTTGGTCTTCATCGCGATTACCTGGACCCACCCGATCTACTCAACGATCGTAAAGCCGTTGGGAGCCAACCTCTTTGCCCTTTGTGCTCTGGTGGTCGTCCTAGCCGTTGTGTTTGGCGCCTCTGCGCGAGCCGGTTTGTTGTTGTTGCCAACGCTTCCCTGGCTGTTCGCCGCCACCGTGTACACCGCAGCCCGGTCGCAGTTGGGCCTAACTCGCTAGTCGGGCCGCGTGAGGTCGAACAGGTCGGTTGCGTGGCTGTAGGAGTTTCCTACGTGTCGACCAACG
>CALJMD010000185.1 GCA_937981915.1 uncultured Acidimicrobiales bacterium | reverse complement strand
CGGGCCACAGGTGGTTGACAGCTTCTACCTGACTGACGCTTCCGGCGCCAAGCTGCACGACGATGAGCTGATGCGCGAACTCGAGTTGGCCATTCATGAAGTCATCGAGCAGGAGCCCCCCGGGACCGCGTCGCCGACCGGGACTGCGTCGCCGACCGGGACTGCGTCGCCGGCCGGGGCTGCGTCGCCGACCGGGACTGCGTCGCCGGCCGGGGCTGCGTCGCCGACCGGGACTGCGGACTACCAGGTTTCCATTTGAAAGGCGTATTGTGACCGACTCCCAACCGACGGCGTCTGCCGGTGGAGCCAGCGGACTTGATCTGGCCCGCTGGTCCGAAGCCTTAGCTGGCTTGGCTCGAACCGGGCTGGCGTTCACGGAGAGCTCGTTCGAAGCGGAGCGCTACCACGAGATCCTGGCCATCGCTGCTGATATCCGTTCCGCTGAGTTGGGAATTGGTGGCGAGGAGCCCGGGCCAACAGAGCTCGACAGGGACGCCACGGTCGAAACATGGCTCCGCACGGTCGGTCGACGGGTTGCCGGGTACGTGACCCCAAAGGTGGCGGTAGGTTCGGTGGTCGGCGACGACCAGGGGCGACTGTTGCTCATTCAGCGCTCTGATTCAGGGGTGTGGCTGTACCCGACCGGGTGGGCCGATGTCGGCTACTCGGCGGCCGAGGTCGCTGAGAAAGAAGTCCAAGAGGAAACCGGCATTGAATGTCGGGTCGAGCGACCGATCGCCATACTCGACGGGCTGCGTGCCGGTTTCGGTCGGGTACCCCTTTACAGCCTGGTGTTCTTGTGTCGGGCCACCGGTGGGGAGCTGATGGCCCATCCTCAGGAGTGCCTGGACGTCGGGTGGTTCACCCGGGATGATCTGCCAGAGCCGTTGGCCAATGCCGACTTGTGGGTCGAGCACGCGTTCGCCAGCATCGAGGGTACGGCTGACGGCGTGTTCTTCGATCAGCCTCGCGATCAGGTGTGGCGCTCGTAGACCGACGCGTCGCAGGGCGTAGGCTTCGGCTTACTCTCGTTCGCGGAGGAACTGCTCCAATTCGGCGATGAGTTCCTGACCGGACTCTGGTGTCATCGACGAGTCGTACTCTTCTTCGAGCCGGGCAATGTACGCCTTGGTTTCCTCGTCGTCGTCAACCAGATCAGTGATTTGACGTTCGTAGGCGCTGGCGGCGATCTCCAGGGCCGTGGTGGGGACGGTCATGCCGAGAAGCGTCGACACACGGGTTACTAGCGCCAATGTTGCCTTCGGCGAACTTGCGTGGGGCACGTAGCTGGGGACAGTTCCCCAGAGTGATATTGCGCCGTAGCCCTGGGTTCGCAGACCCTCGTTGATGACCCCGACGATTCCAGTCGGCCCCTCGTAGCTTGACGGCTCAAGATCGAGTTCGGCGATCAGTTTCGGATCGTAGGACGACGCGTAGACCGCGGTGGGGCGAGAGTGGACGACGTCGGCGATGAGGGCACCTAGGGTGACGACAAGGTCCACGTCGAACTCTTCAACGATGGCAAGAATTTGCTCGGTGTAGGTTCGCCATCTCAGCTGCGGCTCAATACCTGACATGACAATCAGGTCGGTTCGGGTGCTGGTCCCGGGAATCCAACTGAACGAGTTGGTCGGCCACTGGATTTCCCGGTCGCCGTCGGTGAGGACGATGTCCGGGCGGGCGGCGGTGAAATCGTAGAACGGCTCGGGATCGATGGTGGCGAATTCGTTGCCGACCAAACGGTCCACAATGTGTTGCGCTGCCGTCGTCGCGGCTTCGCCGGCGTCGTTCCAGCCTTCGAAAGCCAGGATGAGAGCGGGTTTCTCTATCTCCGGCCGGTCTGTTGTCCAGCGGATGTGTTCCATCGTCACCTACGGTACTACTGGGACTAGCCGAGCGGCCGTCGAAAGCGAGCTTGCTTACAAGGCATTAGGTCAGCTTGTCGGCAAGCACGGTTCTGAGCCTGAATTGGGCAATACTAGCTTGCGTGAGCAATGAACAACCAACTACCTCTGGGACATCGGACACGGGCGGGGAGGAGTCGCAGGCCCCACCTGAGATCTTCGAGGCCACTGAAGTCACCGATGAGCTGATTTCCGCCTTCCAGACACTCATTCCCCAGCTGTCGTCGTCCAATCCACCTCCGCCAGAAGCCGAGCTGACTGACATTGTGTCGTCGGCAGCGTCGCGGCTGCTGATGGCCAGGGTCGATGGCCAACTGGTCGGCAGCCTGACGCTGGTGCTGTTCCGAATTCCGACCGGAGTCCGAGCCTGGATCGAAGATGTTGTCGTGGACAACGTGGCCCGAGGGCGAGGCGTGGGTGCAGCGTTGAACAACGCCGCACTCGATTTGGCCCGTTCCGAGGGCGCCACCACGGTTGATTTGACGTCCCGTCCGTCCCGCGAAGCCGCCAATCGCCTCTACAAACGGCTCGGATTCGAGATGCGAGAAACCAACGTTTACCGCTACAAGATCTAGCCGACAACCGACCCCCAAAAAGGGTGTGGCCTCTGACACTGGCGGGTTGGTAGTGTCAGAGGCCACTGGTTGCGTTCTGCTCGGGAGAACAGAACGCGGGGTGTGTTGGTTGGACTCCCGAGTATAGTCCAGCGACAATCAGGACCGAGAATCCTGACCCAGAATCG
>CALJMD010000184.1 GCA_937981915.1 uncultured Acidimicrobiales bacterium | reverse complement strand
AACCAGGCCGAACGATTCCGATCGGCTGGGCACCAGGCAAACGTCGGCGGCCCGGTAGTAGGTGGACAGCAGATGATGCGGTTTGGCCGGGATGAACTTCACCCGTTCGGTGAGATCGAGATCGGCGATCAGGTCGCGGATGCGGGTCACTTCACCGTCACCGCCGGCACCCGATGCTCCTCCGACAATCCACAGCCGAGCGTCTTTGCGCTGCACCTTGGCCAACGCTTGCACCGCAACGTCGACACCTTTCAGCGGCTGGATACGGCCGACAAACAACAACACCGGAGCGTCATCGGTTTTCAGCGCCCAACGGGCTCAACCTTGGCTGCCGGGTGAGAACAAGGCGTGGTCGACGCCGGGGGGTACCACTTCGATGCGATCGGGCGGGCAGTCGTAGTAGTCGATGAGTTGTTCCGCTTCGGCATCGGCGTTGGCCAGCACCACGTCGGCGCAGGCCATCACCGCCGATTCGGCCTTTGCCCTCGACTCGGGCTCATGATCGCCCGATTCGGCTTTGACCCGGGCCAGTGTGTGGAACGTGGTGAGCAGAGGCAATCCCAGCAACTGCTTGAGGGTTCGTCCGGCCACCCCGGACAGCCAGTAGTTGGCGTGGATAACGTCCGGTTTGAACCCGAGGCAGTCCCGGTACACCCATTCGCTGTAGTGGTCGACGTAGTCCGGCAGTTGTTCTTTGGCCAGGTCAACCGGGCCAGCAGGCACGTGCACCACTTCGAAGCCCGGTTCAACCGACACCACTTCGGGCAACTCGTCATGCCAGCGACGAACGTACACCCGGCATTGCACACCGGCTTGGGCCAGCGCTGATACCAGCTCTCGTACGTACACGTTCATGCCGCCGCCGTCACCGGTTCCCGGTTGGGCCAACGGTGACGTGTGGAGCGAAAGGATTGCCGCTCTTCGAATCACTTACTTAATGGTAGGGATTGCGGTTTGGGGATACTCCACCGGGTGTGACCGATGGGTCAGCAGTTGACTATCAGCGCAGGTTGTTGAGGACACTGTCAACCGACACTTCGCCGTCTCGGTAGCGTCGACCGATCTCGTGTTGGATGGTGTCGATCCGGTCGTGTAGCACTCGGCGGACCTCGGACAGGTTCCGTTCGAACAATTGGAGGCGTTCCATCAGGTCGGCAATGTCGGATTCGTTCAACGACGCCAACTCGCCGAAGTCCGACGATGAACCGGCTTCGTCCAGCTCTTCCAGCAACGACACGGCGATGGGGCCGGGTTCGCCAACTTGCACCTTGCGCCGGGGTACGTCCCGGCCCTCTTCTGCGTCGTCGACCGCACCGGTACTGTCTTCCGCCCCTGCGATGGGGGCTCGACGGTCGGGTCGGCCGGTCACTTCGGCCAAGATGTCGGGGATGTCGTAGAGCAGTTCGCTCTCCAACTGGGCGCCCGGTTCAACCCCGGCCGCTCGACGGGCCGACTCGTGGCCCACAATGTCAAGCCGCCCTTGAGCCACTCGTCGTACAAACGACACGTCGCCCTCAGCGGCGGTCATATCGGTACGAGTGTCTCTCAGGAGCGACAGCTCGGTCTTGGGAAGATCCGAAACCAGATCTTCGTTCATCAGTCGTTGCAAATCGGCGTGCACTGAACCCACGCTAGCTGAGGCGACCCGGCCGTTGGTGACTACCGGGGCATCTTCACCCGGTCCGCTAGTGAGCGTCGGGCAACAGCACCAGCAGCAACAACCAGATGGGGGCCACCAGTAGATACGAGTCGAGCCGCCGCAACGCCGGAGCCCACGACGCACCGTGGGGCAACAACGCAGAAGCCGCGTATTGACCGAGCGGCGCACCGATGGCAGCCACCGCACAGAAGATCAGAATGGTCTCGGAGCTGAACGGGTCCGGCTCTATCAAGAACAAGAAGAAGGCCACCACGGCAAGAGCGGTCGCACCGGCCATTGGGCCTTCGATCGGGTTGAACGCCCCGCTACCAACGATGAAGTCACCAGCCTCATAGGCGCTGATCAGAAACAGCAGGCCAATAGCGGCCGGCAAATTGCGGAACGCCATTGCCGCTAGGCAGGCGGCAGCCAGGCCAACGGGAATAGATGACCGGGCCAACACGTCGAACAGCTCGATCGGGGGTCGCCGGTGACCTCGATACAACACGACGTAGACGATCAAGGTGACAAGCCCGAGTGCCAGACCGATGGCAACACCACCGGGCCCGTAGAAACCGGGGAGGGCGGTCAACCCGGCGGCCATCGCCGTCCACGATCGGGTGCTGGGCACCCGACGGAACCAGGCGAAACCGGCTTGCAGACCGGCCAGGGCGGCGACGACGGCGAGAACGACGGCGACCGCCACCGCGCTGAGGGCAGAGTTCTCCGAGGTGACGCCCAGCAGCATGGCGCTGAGAACAACACCGAACCAAATGATGCCCATCGAAACTTTGGGGCCATCGGTGGGGTACGGCACGGCGTACCGGTTGGAGGCCCACTGGGCTTCGCGAGTGCGGTGCTTTTGAAGCTCCCGCTGCGAGCGACGCTGACCCCGATTCTGCGGACCTTGCGGCGCCGGGGGACGACCGTACTGTCCCGGTGGTGGATCTTGAGGGCGCGGCTGTTCATAGCCACCAGGATGCTGGCCGCCAGATTGTTGATAGCCACCGGGCTGTTGATAGCCGTCGGGTTGGCGGCCTTGAGGGCCTGGTCCTGGGTACGGTGCTGCCACGAGTTCGCCTTACGCTGTCCGCGTACTATCCGCCCGAAACCGGGGGTAGGACGGCGACCTCATCACCGTCGGTCACAGCGGACTCCCGCTCGGCAGGTTCGCCATTCAGCCACACGTTGCTGATCTCAAGCACCGCGTTGAACGATTCGCCGAACTTACCCGACGCCTGATCCAAGATCTCACCCACTGTTGATCCGGGCAGCTCCAAACGGTTGGTACCGGCCGATTCGCGGGCCTGGGCGAAGAGTCGGAGAACTGCCACCCGACCATTGTGCCAGCTAGGCCGGAAATCACACCCGCAGGCGCGTGACACGCGACCGTTCGAGCCGACAGGTTCATTCACCTCTAGTTGATTACGATTGAGCCTGATGTTGTCTTCTGAGTCCACCACCCACTCGGGCCTCCAGCCACTGGACATGGTGGTGGTCGGCTCCGGACCGAACGGCTTGGCTGCCGCCATTACCGCGGCTCGAGCCGGAGCGTCGGTTCTGGTGTTGGAGGCGAATGACACCGTTGGAGGGGCGTGCCGTTCCTACACGCTGCCTATTCCGGGTTCGCCCCAAGGTGCCATCTTCGACGTTGGCTCATCCATTCATCCATTGGCGGTGGCGTCGCCGTTCATGTCGTCGATTGAGTTGGACCGGCGGGGTGTGCAGTGGGTCCGTCCACCGGCCGCCGCCGCCCATCCGCTGGACGATCAACCGGCCGCCATGACCTGGAACGACCTGGACCGCACAGCCGAAGCGCTCGGCGACGATGCTAAGACGTACCGTCGCCTGATCGGGCCGGCGGTCAAACACTTCGACGAAGTGGTCGACTTCACGATGGGAACCCCGACGTCGATGGCGTCGTGGAGTGCCGTCCACCCGGTCCTGGCCGGCCGACTCGGACCGTTGATGGCCACACCGGCCACTCTGGTAGCTAAACGATTCTCGACCGAAGCGGCAAAAGCTCTTTGGGCCGGGCACGCCGCTCACGCCATCGCGCCACTGTCCAACCCAATGACAAGCGGGTTCGGGTTGATGTTGGCCGCAGCCGCCCATGCCGTCGGCTGGCCGTTCCCGACCGGAGGAGCAGGCAAAATCGTTGACGCTCTGGTGGCGGAACTCACCGACCTGGGCGGCGAAATCATCACCGGGCGCCGAATAGAAACCGTGGACGATCTGCCACCGAGTCGATCAGTGGTGTACGCCTTGACCCCGCGACAGGTGGCCAACATCGTCTCCAAACGACTGCCTCGACGGCATCGCTCCCGGCTGGGCAACGTTCGATATGGGCCCGGTGCCTGCAAGATCGACATGGTCATTGACCGGCCCATCCCGTGGACCGACCCGAACGTTGGACAAGCCGGGACCGTTCACCTGGGTGGGACGTTCGACGAGGTAGCGGGAGCCGAAGCCGCCGTGGCTGATGGACGTCACGCCGAGAGACCGTTCGTGTTGTTGGCGCAGCACTCGCTGTTCGACACCACCAGAGCACCGGACGGTTATCACACTGTTTGGGCGTACTGCCATGTCCCCAACGGTTCAACCCGAGACTCGAGCGACACCATCAAAGATCAGATCGAGCGGTTCGCCCCGGGCTTTCGAGACAGCGTGGTGGCCGAGAACGTGTCCCGGCCCCCGGACTTGGAGCGCGACAACGCCAACCTGGTTGGCGGCGACGTCGGCGGCGGCACGTACCAGGGTC
>CALJMD010000183.1 GCA_937981915.1 uncultured Acidimicrobiales bacterium | reverse complement strand
GCTTCGGTTTGGCCGTAGAACTGATAGAAAACCGGACCCCAGTGTTCGATGGCGTCGGCCAGTTTGGCCGGACTCATCGGGGAGGCTCCGTAGAAGATGGTTTCCATCGACGACATATCAGCAGTCGAGTACCGTTCGTGGGCCTGCAAGGCGTAGAGCATGACCGGCACGATCAAGGTGGCCGTTATCTGACTGTCCTCCACTACCTCGTAGAAGCGTCCGGGATCGAACCCGTCCATCACATGAAACGCTCCACCTCGCATCAGCACCGGTGCCAGCAACGACAGAGCAGCGTGGGACAGCGGAGTGGCCACCAGCATTCGCAGTTCGGTTGGCAGCTCCCACTCGGCCATCTGAATCCAGGTCATGGCCGCCCACACCCGCTGGCTCATCAGCACCCCTTTCGGGTTGCCGGTCGTGCCACCGGTGTACACGATGGTGCACAGATCCTCGGCGTCCACGTCGGGGACGACAAGACGTTGGGGCTCAAAGGTGTCGGCCAACGCCAGGTAATCCACTCCAGCGTCGTCTGGGCCGAATGCGAGAAGGGTGAGCGCCGGGTGTCGCTTCTTGAGCTCGGCTGCCCGCTCCGAAAAGTGGCTCGGGTCGTACACCAGGCAGTCAATCCCGGCGTCGCCGACGACGTAGTCGTGGTCTGGCAGCTGACCCAAGGGGTGCAGCGGGGTGACGATGCAGCCGTTCACCAACGACGCCACCATGTTGGTCAGCACTTCCGGCCGATTTTTGGACAGCACAGCCAGGTTGGTTCCGAGTCCAACTCCGAGCTGGCGTTGGGCTTGGATGAACTGGCTGGTCTGCCGCCTCACGTCGCCGTAGGTGCGGACCTCGTCTCCCAACAGGATGCAGGGCTCCTGTTCGCGAGACTCAAGGCTGCGAGCGAGTAGGTGCGGCAGCAACGGTTGATCGGATAGCGCTGGCACGTTGTCACAGTAGTCGAGGGCGCCAAACGACAACATTTGACGACTCTTGACGACTCTTGACGATTGGGCGTGGCCAGCTGTTTGGCGACGCCCGGGCCGCGACCCCCGCAGCGGACCTTGGGAGAAAACATAGGAGCCGATGGAACCGGCCGAGCTGCAGCGGTGTCGTAGTTAACATGAGCACGAAAGTTCCCAACACGACATTGGAGCTTGATCGTTTGGACCAGACATTTGACGACTTCTTCTCGTCGGCATGGCCATGGGCACGGCGGCTGGCAGCATTTCTGGTCCAAGATCAGACCGCAGGCGAGGACATCGCCCAACAAGCTCTGACCAAAATGGCCGATGGCTGGGGAAGCCACGACAACCCCGAGGCATATCTTCGCCGGTCGCTAACCAACGCCTCAAACAACTGGCACCGTCATAACAACGTACGGCGGGCCAAGCTGCCGTTGCTGGTCGAACAAGACAGTGTCGACTTCGCCGCCAATGAACTCGCCGACGCCCTCGCCGCCCTGCCCTTCCGTCAGCGGGCCGTTCTTGTGTTCCGTTACTACGCCGACCTATCTGAAGCCGATATCGCTCGCGCCCTCGATTGTGCCCCTGGGACCGTGAAGTCCCTCGCCTCGCGTGCGCTTGACACCCTCTCGAAGGAGATCCCCCGATGAAGAACCTGCTCGAAGACCAAATTCGACAAGTTTTTGAACTACAGGAGGCAGCAATGACAACGATCGACGATCCGAAACCAGCGGACGAGACATCCATCTCCAACACGACCGACAAGGCCGGGCTGGATGACAAGGCCGACCTGGATGACAAGGCCAACGTGGATGACAAGGCCAACGTCCTTCCCCTCCTGAATGCCACGAGCGTCTCAGAATCCAAATGGCGCGGTGTCGCAACGGATCGTCTGGACCGCGCATCATCCGCCAGATCGATCATGGCGATCGCCGCAGCCGTCCTGGTGGGGCTGATGGCCGTAGGGGGGCTGGCAGCCGTCAACGGATCTTCCGATGTCGCCGATTCAACCGTCGCCGCTGGCGACAGTGCTCAGGACGACAGTGCTCAGGACAACGATGCACAAGCTGAGAGCGCTCAAGACGATGGTGCCGACCAAGTCGACAGTGCGACTGTTGTGCAGCCGGCCAGCGACGGTGACGCGTCCCAGTCATTCCCCCAGCGGGCGGCCTCGGTCAGCATTAAGGTCGGCGCTGACTCAATGGCGTTCAAGTCGGTCACCTACATTCCGGCAGTTGTCGACGTCTCGATTGTCGACTCCTCCGGCGCAGAGGTTACCTCCACTTCCATCGAGACTGACGAGCGAGGATTTTTCACCTGGAGTACCCGAGGACTGGCAGCTGGAGACTACGACCTGGTGCTAGAACCGGAGGCGGCTGATGGCTCAGCCGACAGGTTCCTAGTCAGCAAGGACCCATTTACCATTGACGGCCAAGCAGTCGCCAACGAAGAGTTCGACGACTACACGGTCAACGTCAACGAACGAGGCGAGGTCTTCCCGCCAAGCCCGCCGGCAGGTGTTTACATCAACCCCGGGAACGGCACCGTCTCGGTCATGGCAGCTACCAACGGCGAGACCAACGTAGCCATCACGGTCATCGACTCGGCCGGAGCACAGGTAGCCTCAGACAGCGTCGCCACCGACGTTGGGGGAAGTTTCCGCTGGAGCACCAGCGGCCTCGCTTCGGGCACCTACACCATGGTCCTGACGCCAACGGCCAAAGACGGCTCAACGGGCCGCCACCTCACCGGCCGCCACACCTTCACCATCGGGGGTGCCGCACCCGCCACAGCATCAACGGGTTCGACCGATACGGACACGCCAACGACGTCGCCCGCTACAAGTACAACAATCAACCGGCAAACGACGACCGTCCCGGCGGACGACAGTACCAAGTCGGATGACAGCAAGACCGAAGATTCTGTCACCAAGCCAGGTGATAAGAACGAGTACGGTTACCCGCAGAAGGCCGGGGCCGTAAGCATCAAGACCGGTACTGACTCTGTCTCAATCAAATCGACGACCTACATTCCAGCCGTGGTTGCCATTGCCATTGTGAACTCGTCGGGAAGCCAGATTTCATCGGCGACAGTCTCAACCAACAGCGCTGGCTTCTTCAACTGGAGTGCAAACGGACTGGCTCCGGGCAACTACAGTTTCACCCTCGATCCGAAGGCAGCCGATGGCACACCTGGTCGATTCTTCGCCAGCACCGAGCCGTTTACCATTGACGGCCAAGAAGTCGCCAACGAAGAGTTCGATGACTACACGGTCAACGTCAATGAAGACGGCGAGGTCTACCCACCAAGCCCACCGGCAGGCGTGTACATCAACCCCGGCAACGGCACCGTCTCGGTTGATGCAGCCACCAACGGCGAGGCCAACGTAGCCATCACGATCATCGACTCAGCCGGAACACAGGTAGCCTCAGGCAACGTCGCCACCGACGTTTGGGGAAGCTTCCGCTGGAGCACCAGCGGACTCGCCTCAGGCACCTACACCATGGTCCTGACGCCAACGGCCAAAGACGGCTCAACGGGCCGCCACCTCACCGGCCGCCACACCTTCACCATCGAGGGATAACACCCCGTCATCACTCCGAAGTAGTCAATTGGCCGCACACCGGTGGCAGCGCTACCGGTGTGCGGCTCTGGCGTTCGCTACACCACTGAGCCAGTTCAATACATCCTGTTATTCCTATACTCAAGCGCATGCGCTACGAGGATGGGCCAACAGTCGAAGTAAGCACAGTGGTCAACGCCACCGCCGAAGAAACCTGGCGGCTGGTGTCGGACATCGCAACACCGGTCCAATACTCCGAGGAGCTTCAAGCGACCGAGTGGATCGACGACGGTGACAACCCGACCGTCGGCTCACGGTTCAAGGGCCGCAACCGCCACCCCCAGGTCGGCGAGTGGGAAGTTACCTGCACCATCACCGAGTACAAACCCAACGAGGTGTTCGCCTGGGCCGTTGGAGACCTCGACGGGCCAGCCGCCCGATGGTGGTTCACCATCGAATCGGCGAACCCCACATCCGTCACCTTGTCTCAGAAGGCGACTCTTGGACCGGGGCCGTCAGGGCTGAGCGCCGCCATCGAGCACATGCCGGACAAAGAGGCAAAGATCATCGAGAACCGCCTCAACCAACTCAAAGGCAACATGGAAGCCAACCTCACGGGCATGAAGGCAACCCTTGAAGGCGGCAACGCATGACGGTCTCCGAGACGTTCAATCCCGACCTGTGGACCGAGGTTCCCGGCTTCGATTTCACCGACATCACCTATCACCGGGCTAAGACCGTCGGTGCCGTTCGAGTAGCCTTCAACCGACCCGAGGTCCGCAACGCCTTCCGACCCCACACCGTCGACGAGCTGTACCGAGCCCTCGACCACGCCCGCCAGACCAGCGACGTCGGCTGTGTTCTTCTGACAGGAAACGGGCCGAGCGCCAAAGACGGCGGCTGGGCGTTCTGTTCCGGCGGCGATCAGCGCATCCGAGGCAAAGACGGCTACAAGTACACAACGACCGACGATGCTGGAGTAAGCGCCGAGGAAGCAGCCGCCATCGACCCGGCCCGCAGTGGACGGCTTCATATCCTTGAAGTTCAGCGACTGATTCGTTTCATGCCCAAGGTGGTGATCTGCGTCGTCAACGGCTGGGCCGCCGGAGGTGGACACAGCCTGCACGTGGTCTCCGACTTGACGCTGGCCAGCGCCGAGCACGCCAAATTCAAACAAACCGACACCGACGTCGCTTCGTTCGACGGTGGGTTCGGTTCGGCTTATCTGGCTCGCCAAGTTGGCCAGAAGGTGGCCCGCGAGATCTTCTTCCTCGGCCGCACCTACACCGCCGAAGAAGCTAAGGCTCAGGGTGTGGTTAACGGTGTCTACCCGCACGCCGAACTAGAGGACCAGGCGTTGCAGTGGGCTAGGGAAATCTGCTCCAAGAGCCCGACTGCCCAGCGAATGAGCAAGTTCGCGCTCAACCTGATCGACGATGGCCTCATCGGGCAACAGGTGTTTGCCGGCGAGTCGACCCGCTTGGCCTACATGACCGAAGAAGCCGTCGAAGGTCGAGATTCCTTCTTGGAAAAGCGAGACCCTGACTGGTCCCGCTTCCCCTGGTACTACTAAATCCAACTGCAGGTAGAAGCTGACTCCCCAGGGATCACTGGGGGCTTTCCCGCATTCCCAGGGGCCCGATTGCGGCGATACTTAGGGTTATGGACGAATCGGGCCCATCGGGAACACCTACGCCAAACCCCGAGGCGGCGGCCATCACGAGCCGTCTCGATGCCATCGAGCTGCGCCTCGAACGGTTGGAAGCCACCCTTCAATCAGCGGTGAGAGAGGCGGAGGTCGCTTCGCGTCCACCCGCCGCCGCGTTCCCTCCCCCTCCGACGGAACAGTCCATACCGCAGCCGCCCCCCTCGCCTGCCGCTATTGCAGGCGGGACAGCCAGCGAAACGAACGTGGCCGGTAGCCGTTGGGACGACGTCGGGACCGAGGCAGCGTTGAAGTGGACCGGCTTCGCATTAGTAGTGGCAGCCGCCGCCTTCTTGGTCAACACCGCCATCAACCGCGGCTGGATCCAACCCATTCATCAGCTTCTCGCCGCCATCGGTGTCGGCTTGGCGTTGGCATGGACCGCCGTTGCCTGGCGCACCATTCGACCTCGCTGGAGCCAGGCCAGCGGCATTGGTTCGATCCTCGTCCTCGCTATCAGCGCGGGAGCGGCGAACCGTTGGCTGGAAATGATCGATGTTGCCCCAGCGCTGGTCGCCTCCATCGCCATCGCCGTCTTCGGGCTGGTACTGGCGCTGCGGATCGACCGTGCTTCGGTCGCCGCAACGGCGGCCACTCAAGCCTTGGTGCTTCCGCTTTGGCTCGAGGCTGTGTATCGCTATGACCTCGTGTGGTCAACGG
>CALJMD010000182.1 GCA_937981915.1 uncultured Acidimicrobiales bacterium | reverse complement strand
TTCAGCGCTCTTCGCAGCGGGGCCAGCGGATTCCTGCTGAAGCGAACACCACCCGAAGACCTCCTCGCCGGCATTCGGGCGGTGGCCGATGGCGATGCGTTGTTGGCCCCATCGGTCACCCGGAAACTGATCGAGGAGTTCGCTGCGGCCCCAACCCCGGCGGCCGCCGACCCCAGGCTCGAAGCGCTGACCGAACGGGAACGCGAAGTTCTGGTTCACATCGCCATGGGTTTCAACAATCAAGAGTTGGGCGAACAGCTCTTCATCGCCGAGAACACGGTGAAGACCCACGTCAAACGAATCCTGGTGAAGTTGGGAGCTCGGGACCGGGTGCAAGCTGTAGTCATGGCTTACGAAGCGGGTCTGGTCTCCCCGACTCGCTAGCGTCGTCGTTGGCCTGTCACCGCCGCTCCCTCGAAAAAAGTTTAACTTCGTGCTAACAATCTTGTTCTAACGGAGACCTGTAGAGGTAAGCGGTGATGTGTCATCACCGAGATCCGGGTTGGGCGAGGGCTCCGCATGACTCAAGGTCGGACGAACGATGCACTCTGCGAGGGCATCGAAACGAAAGCGGATGCGGTGGCGCAGTCAGACATGGTGGCCAGACAATGAAGATCGATGATGGGGCAACCACGGTCCGATCGTTCTCCGCCGCCTCAAGCCGAGATGAGTCTCAACCGGCCGACTGGGATGAGCAGTTCGACGAGCTGTATCGGGAGAACCGTCCGAAGCTGCTGGCCTACGCTCGGCGCCGAAACGCCCTTGACGCCGAGCTGGTCGTGGATCAGGCCTTGTTTGATTTCTACCGGGCGAAAGAGCGGCTGCGAAGCAACAACTCCAAGGTCTACTGGGCCTACATGTATAGGGCGGTCGACAGCCATCTTGCTCGCGAGCGGGGCGGTCAGGTGCCTGACCCGTCGGCTGAAGTCGAGGACTTCGACAACATCGAGTCGTTCGAGGAGCAACTGATCGACCAGATGAACTTCGAAGAGGCGTTGGCCATGTTGACGCCGAGTCAGGCGTCGGCCCTGCGCCTGCAATTGGTGGACGGCATGACATCGGCCCAGGCCGGTGACGTGCTGGGCAAGACGGCTACGGCCACCCGCCAGCTTCAGTTCCAGGCATTGTCCCGGCTTCGACGCTTGCTGTATGGACTGGTTATTGCCCTGATCATCGCCGGGGGTATGGCCATGGCCGTTCTGGCTGGGGGGTCGGAGCCGATGGAGAACACCCCGACCGACGCTCCGGTCGAGCCTCCGCCGACCTCCGTTGAGGACCGAGGGGATGCCGCTCCCGACGGCTCGAGCATCGACAGCGAGGGCCAAACGCTACGGGTCAACGGCGTTGACGTGGAACCATCATCTGGGCCACTGGCCACGACAACCGATCCGGCCTTGAACCCGCTCCTGCAAGCCACTCCGGATGAGATTGGTATTGTCATCGCCAATGTCGGATCACGCCGATGTCTGGACATCGCCGACGCCGAGAACTTGATCCAGTGGACGTGTCACGGTGATCCCCAACAAAGGTTCATCTCGGTTGCGGCTGATGACCGTGACGGCTTCTACCTTCGACTCCAATCAACCGATCGTTGTCTCCAGGTGGGAACCGCGTCCGGTCAAGCGCTCCCATGCGACGGCGGCGAGCGTCAGGCTTTCCGATGGGTCGGCACTGAGTTGCGGGTCCACTCGGGTCTCTGTCTCACGGTCGCTGGTGTCGCACCGGGCGACAACGACGGCATGACGGCTCGCTCGTGCGATGGCTCGCTGGCGCAACAGTTCGTTGAGGCCGAAAACCCCGGCCACGCGATTCAAGCCTTGATGGAGGCAACCGTTCCCGATGTGCCATGGGCGCCCGCCGCGGCAACGTCGGAGTTGATGATCAAGAACGTTCAGTCGAATTTGTGTGTCGACTTTCCGGGAGTCAACGACCCGTTCATGCTCCAGTTCGAGTGCCACGGGGGAGACAATCAACGCTTTCACCAGGTGGCAGTCGAGGGTGGCTTTGCCTTGCAGTTGGTTGGCAGCGAGCTATGCCTGGACGCGCTGCTCCCGGAGTTGTCGGCGGCCATGCCGTGCACCGGTGGCGCTCATCAGACCTTCCAATGGTCCGGCCGGACGCTGGTCGTGGCGCAAACGAACTCCTGCTTGACCGTCCAATGGGGTTCGATCGATCCTCGAACTCGGATTGTCAGCGAGCCTTGCGACGGCACTGCGTCCCAGCAATTCGTGACGGCCTCCCGACCGCTCGACGGCCCCGAGCCCGAGCCGATCGTCGCCGTGGTCGGGCGTATCACGGCTGCTTGATGTAACAACCGGAAGCGGTTGGTTAAGAAACGTCCAGGTTTGCCTGCCAGGGCTCACAACTTTCACCGCTTAGTGACCTGTACGTGCTGAGAGGTTGATTTTGACTTGCCCGTCAACCGGGCAGGCGGAGGAGTTTGGCAGGACATGTTTAGTCGGCGCAGCGGTTCGAATGAGAGTGGGGCATCGGTCCCCATCGATTCCCAGGGCGAGCAAGGTGAAGGGCAATCAGGTAGGCGAGGCAGTCGCTACCTGATTGGCTTCTCCACCGTTGTTTTGTTGGTGGTTCTTGGTCTGGTGGGTGCATTGACCACCGGCAGTGACGCCGCTGGCGTCGCCCCGGTTGATGCCACTTATCACGGTGTCCACACCCACCACGGATTTGCCACCGCAGATCAGTACGACACCTGGTCCCACGGCGACATGTTGATGTACACGCCGCCTGGACAGGTCACGCAGGAGATGGCCAACCAGTGGCTGGCCTGGCAGGCCACTACCGACAACATCTTGCGCACCCTCATCAACGACGACGCAGTATTTGAAGGCAAGTATCGGGGGAACGTCGGTGAGTTCGGCCGCAAGAAGGCCATCGCCACTCCCACCGATTCGTGTGGTGCCGGCTGCGGTAACAAGAATCTCGCCGAAGGTGTCGGCATCATCGATCAGATGGTGGCCGAACCGGACAACTACGAGCATCAGTGGATCCTGTTCTACGAACAGGCCCGTGGTGGCCAGGATGAGGTATTCGACCTCAGCGCCAGCTGGCCTCGCGAAATGTACGTGCTCCCTCACTTGGCTGCCGCTCTCACATTCTACGAAATCGGTGGGATGGACGGCCTCCAAAAAGGTGTACCCGGCGACATTCTGGCCGGTAAGCAGAAATGGGAAGACTCGGGCCGTGATTACGTCGAAACGTTTGTAGAGCGTGAGCAGCGCTGGTTCGATCAAACATTCGAAGACGGCACGATCATCTACCCGCCTCAGCCTTCGCTTCTCCTGCACATTGGTATTGAAGATGGTCTCGAGACGCTGGCCCAGGTTCTAACCAACCTCGGTCACTACCCGGACAACTTCATGTATGAGAACTCGACCGATGCCATCTGTGACTTCCAGGCCGCGGTCAACGACGCCACTGGCGACAAGTACGCCACGTGGATGGTGAACGACTGGG
>CALJMD010000181.1 GCA_937981915.1 uncultured Acidimicrobiales bacterium | reverse complement strand
GTCGAACGCAGTGACTGCGCTGGACAGCTGGCCCCGGAGTAGAACGTCGCGGTCGGGACTGTGGGCGGCGATGTAGAACTGGTCGGCCGTGGTCATGAAACGGGCAAGCTCGATCGGGCTGGCGGTCACACACTGAGGTAGTGCGCTGACGGTCTCGCCAAGATCAACCACGATCGGACCCTCCCGCGGGTAGACGGCTTCATGGATGTAGGCCCGGTAGCGACCGCTCGACGTGTTGGCGGCCATCACGTCAGCTTCGAACTGATGACAGACCTGTCCGGACACGGCGTTCAGGTAGAGATCGACGGTTCCAGTGGTTCCCCGCCCGGTGTAGGGATCGAACAGGTCAACTTCGAAACCGACGAGGCCCGGTTGGTCGACCGGCGGAATGGCGGCCGGACTTAGCGGAGCCGGTGCGGACCGCGGGGTCGAACCGTCGGTGTTGGGAGTTTCGCTCGTTTCACCCACGTCCGGGGTGGTGAGCAGTTCGCTGCCTCCCTGCGCTTCTTCGTCACCGGAAGACCCGGTCAACCAGTTGGCGGTGGCCACCAAACCCAGAACGGCGACGGCCGCTCCGACCACCATCCACGGGCTTCGTGACAACGTCTCGGTTAAAAGAGCGGTGGGGCCATCACCGGTCGTCGCTCGAGCGATAGCGGCCTGATGCGGTGGAGGCGGGGGAGTGACTTCAATCTCCTGCTGGGGATACTCGCGGTAGGGATACTGTTCCACGTTCAGCGGTGGCAGCTGCTCGTGGCGAACGGGTAGAGGGTCTTCGGTGGGCGTCGAGAGCGCGTCCGCATCGACCGTCTGCCAGGCGGATTCGGTGCCGTCCAGGTTGCTGGGTACCGGGTCGTCAAAGTCGCCAAAGTCGGTTGGGGCGAACCCAGTTGGCTCGGGTTGTTCCGGTTCGGGAAAAGCTCGGTCGACGAGTTCGCTCGAGGGCCAGTCCGGTTCGGCAGCCGGTTCTGCAGTCGGTTCGGGTTCCGGGTCGGGCGGCGTTTCTTCGGCGCTGGCCGCCGGTTCGTCGAGCCCGATGTTGAGGGCCATGAGTTCGCCGACATCGCTCAGGTCGAAGTCGTCGAGCGAGGGGAGTTCCAGAGCGGGTGTCTCATCCCGGTCGGGATTGGCTTCGTTGCCGGCTGCCCAGTCGTTGTCGTCGGCTGATGCGTTGGTGCGCCGCGACGGCGGAATAGGTGGCGGATAGTTGGATTCGCTGTTGTTGACAGCCATGATCCCTTCCCAGGCGTCAGCCAACCGAACCGACCGTGAGGCCGGGTACGGCGAAGCTGACGTTGCGACGGCGGTTAGGTTGCGGCGGTGAAACCAGGCTTGGGCGACTCGGTTTCGACTGGTGCAGATGGGCGATTTGTTGCCGATTAGGGCGTAAACATCACTGCACCGATAATCAGAATGCTATCAGTGACTAGCTTGTCGATTCGTCGGGACTGGGCAACTTTTACCAATCTCTTTCGTCAACAGTGTTAGCTGCGTCAACGCTCGCTGAGCGAGTTATTCGACGTCAGTCAGGGCCTCGTAGATGGACACTTCGCCGAGGGTTTCGCCGTCCGCGTCGTACAGGGTCGTCGGTCGACGTTCGTAGCCCGGGCCTTCGAAGCGGTCGACCTTCCAGAACTCTTTGGGCCAGCGGTCAGACAGCAACACCGAGACTGGAACCAATTGGCCACGGCGGTCAAGCGTGACACCGGGATAACCCTCGGCCGGGCCCCACGTGATGTCGTAGAGGTAACCCTTTACGAACCCGTCTATCCACTGGCCGGGCATGTTGAGCAGCACGAACGCGTTCACCTCGCCCGGACGTAGCGTTCCGTAGACCGCCAACGCCGACTCGACAGTGAGCTCCAGATTCTCGCCGGATTCGGTCATAGGGCCGGAGCCTATCGGTTGCGGCACCAGCAACCATTTGAATGCCAAGGGTGACGCCACTACTGTGGTGAAACGTCGAAAAGCAGCAACTGCGAGTAGGGACACCCGCAGGCCGCTTAGTGGCGCACCACCCAAAGCCCTCCATCGCGAGGCACAACAAAAGGGGATAGTGGAGATGCGGAAACTATTAATGGTTCTGTTCGCCTTCGTCATGGTGCTCAGCGCCTGTGGTGGAGGGAGCGACACCGAAGCCGGAGGTGACGGTGACAGCGGCGACGGGGAGGCAGCCGGACCAACGGCGGAAGATGCCGATCGCTCGATCAAGATCCCGACCCACAACTGGTCCAGCCAGCTGGTCAGTGCCGAAGTGGTCGGTCGAGTGCTGCAAGACGCCGGCTACGAAGTGGAGTATGTGCCCTCCGATAGCCAGGCCGTCTACGCCGCCATGTGCGAGGGCGACGTTGACCTGGTGCACGAAGTCTGGGAGGGCGCCTTCGGTGTGGCCTTCCAAGAACAAGTGGACGCCGGCTGCGTGATCGACGCTCACACACACAACGCTGTAACCCGTGAGGAATGGTGGTATCCCACCTACGTCGAGGAGCAGTGCCCCGGCCTGCCTGACTGGGAAGCCTTGAATGGCTGCTCGGAACTTTTCGCTACCGCCGAAACCGGTGACAAAGGCCGCTTCCTCGGTGGACCCGTCGACTGGTTGAAGGGTGACGAGGAACGAGTTGAAGGTCTCGGCATGAACTTCGAAGTGGTGAACGCCGGACAGGCTGCGACTCTTTGGTCCGAGTTGGATGCTGCGGTGGCCAACGAGGAACCAATCGTGTTGTTCAACTGGACACCCAACTTCGTCGAGGCGGTCTACGACGGCAAGTTCATCGAGTTCCCCGAATTCGCTGAAGAGTGCCGCACCGACCCGGCCTGGGGCACCAACCCCGATCTCACCCACGACTGTGGCAACCCGGCCAACGGCTACCTGAAGACCGGTGTCGGCCAGCACTTCATCGATGAGATGCCCGGCGCCTACGCCATCGTCGAGCGGGTCGATCTGACCAACGAGGCTCTAGCCGCCATGGCCGCCCTGGTTGACGTTGACGGACTCGAAGTGGACGCCGCCGCCGATCAATGGATGGCCGACAACGAAGCAGCCTGGCAAGCCTGGCTGGGCTAACCGGCCGCTGGTAGTGAAGCGGGGATAAGTGGTAATCGACGGGAGAGATGACAACTGAGCAACTCAGCGAACGAACCTGATGCCGGTAGTGCATCCACTACGGATGCCGTCATCACATGTCGCCATGTGTGGAAATTGTATGGGGATGACCCTCAGGGTTTCCTGTCCACACATGGCGGCAACCCGTCGACCGATCAGATCAAAGCCGCCGACTACATTCCCGCCGTGGTCGACGCCAACCTCGACGTCTACTCCGGTGAAATCCTCGTACTTATGGGCCTCAGCGGCTCCGGCAAATCCACGCTGGTCCGCTGCCTGTCCCGGCTGATCGAACCGACAGCCGGAGAGCTGACGTTCGAAGGCGTCGACCTGCTGGCCGCCTCTGCCAAAGAGCTCATCGAGCTGCGGCGGCACAAGATGGGCATGGTCTTTCAGCACTTCGCCCTGTTCCCCCACCGGACCGTCATCGAGAACATCGCGTTCCCGTTGGAAGTCCAAGGCGTGGACAAAGCCGAACGGCTGGCCAAAGCCGACGAGATTCTCGAACTGGTCGGTCTCGAAGGCCGAGGCAACTACTACCCACGGGAACTGTCGGGCGGTCAACAGCAGCGGGTCGGTATCGGCCGGTCGCTGTCGTCGGACCCCGACGTGTGGTTTCTGGATGAACCGTTCTCCGCTCTCGACCCGCTCATTCGTCGAGAGATGCAAGACGAGTTCCTGCGGTTGCAGCGCCTGCTGAGAAAAACCATTGTGTTCATCACCCACGACTTTGACGAAGCGATCCGTCTCGCCGACCGCATCGCCATCCTCTACGAGGGTGAGATCGTGCAACTCGGGACACCCGAGGAACTGGTCACCGAACCGGCTAACGACTACGTCAAGGCCTTCGTGCAGGACGTCCAGCGAGACAAGGTGTTGACGGTTCGAGCCATCATGTCGGAAACCGCAGTGGTGATGAGCTCAATCGACTCGATCACCAGCCCAACCGTGGACGCCGCCACCACCATTCACGACGCGGCCGAACTGATTCTTGGCTCTGATCAGGTGGTAGTGGT
>CALJMD010000180.1 GCA_937981915.1 uncultured Acidimicrobiales bacterium | reverse complement strand
AAGTCGAACTCGTCGTCTTCCAGCGCGGCGTCGATCACTTCGACCGCCAGCTGGCGGATCTCGTCTTCGTAGGACTCGACCGACCGACGGGTGAAGCCTTTGGACACCAACCGCCGGTACCGGGTGTGTTCCGGTGGGTCCATCTCCATCATGGTTCGCCGAGCGGCCTTCTCGTCGTCGGCCATTTCCTCCAACCGGATACCGCCGGTCGAGGTAAACGATTCGACGTCACGGCTGACGTTGATCGCGTCGTCGTAGCGAAGGATCGACCAGAATCCGGACCCGCCGTCAGACTCGGGAGTCCAGTGAACGGGATCAGTGGCTCGAAGCCGGTCGAAGGTGGCGTGTGGGACGCCGTTCACATAGGTGTCGTGGCTGGTGATGTCAGCGTCGTCTGGGCCGAGGTCGCCCAGGTAGTTGTCGACGTAGGTCATGCGTCTCCCGTTTCGGTACCGCTGGAACCTGCCATGGGGTTGGCGGCCGCCCATACGGTAGTGCCGCCGTGCATTGAGTTTCCGACCTGACGGTAGTAGCCGCCGATGATGTCGATGTCACCAAAGCGGGCCAGTTCCTCGGTGGGGGCGTCCTGCAGCACCAGCTCTGCGTCCCCCGAGTAGACCGGGCCTAGTTCTGCGTCGAAGCCCCGCATGGTGACAAGTTCGTCAAGGGAGTCCCGGCCGTCCATTTCGATGGCCGGCATCTGGCGGGTGTGGAGCATCGGGTGACCGTTGACGAAACCGGCTGATTCTGAGGTTCCCGTGATGGTGAATCGTGCTTCGGCCAGCCGTCGACCGAAGGTACTGAGGGTTGCACCGAAACGTCCGCCGGTTTCCAGTCGGGGCCCGGCTTTGCCGATGGTGACAGGCCGAGTCATCCAGATCTCGGACATCTTTTTTGGGTAGCCCTGAATGTGGCCTCGGGCCATGGCGAAGTCTTTGTCGACCCAGATGTAGGCGGCGCGGCTGTACACGTTGCCCTGGTATTGGCATCGGATGACGACAAAGACTTCCTTGTACTGGGCCCGGGCTGGGTCGAGCAGTTCGTCGAAGGTGTCGCTGCAGCTCTGCCAATCGGCCCAGATTATTGCCACTGCACCGGGATCGTCGTCAACCAGTTCGAGGCCGTCGGGTAGTAGTTCGGCCACGTTCGACGGGTCGGTTCGAAACTCGACCGTCAACATCTCGCCCGAGTAGTGCCAAGGTGGGTTGGGCAGGATTGAGCCCGCGCCTGTCGGGGTTCGCGGGTACATGAGACCCTGAAGGTTGGCGTTCATTACCTCAAGCATAATCGTTTGGTAGCAAACGATTCAAGTACTGGCAGCTTCGACCCACGTCTAGCCCTACTCCAGTGACTCCACGTTGCGAATGACAACTCGCAACAGGCGCGCCAATTCCTGCTGTTCTGCCGACGACAAGCCGGACAACACACCGGCTTCGAAGCTATTGAACCGCGGGAACAAGTCGGCGATAAGCGCCTCACCGTCCTCAGTCAACTCGACCATGACACGGCGCCGATCCGACTCGAGTTTGCGTCGCACCACCAAACCCTGCGACTCAAGCGTGCCGACCATGCCGGTCAACGTGCCTTTGGAAAGATCACATTCTTCGGCCAGGCGGGCCGTGGACTGCTCGCCCCAGATCCACAGCACCCACAAGATGGTTAGTCCACCCCACGACAAACTGTGCGGGGCCAAGACGCCGCCTTCGGCGCTACGTCGCACGGCGGCCGCAGCCCGGTAGATGTTGCTCACGGCGTTGGCGGCGTCGAAGTCGATCGAGTACCCGACGAGACGCTTGCGCACGTCTCGCTCGGCCTCCAACAGATGATCATCGGAATGCATGTTTCTGCCTGAGTTGGTCACCGCAAAATTCGCCTCGTCTACTCAACAACCGGGAACAGTTGCTATCCGCCGTTGCCCGAGCAATGATTTGGTACCAAACTAGTTCGTTGATGACTACTCAAACAACACCCGACGCAGCCCACCCCACGACTCGTCGAGTTCTGCTCGACGGCTACCCAACTCAGGTAGTCGATCATGGCGACCGACTGGTGGCCGGAGACGGCCGGTCGGTTCCGACGAACGAGGCGCTTCACCTCGCGCCATCCGAGCCAACAAAGATCATTTGCATTCACCTCAACTACCGCAGCCGAGTTGACGAGTTCATGGCCAAGCTGCCGCCCGCCCCCACCTACTTTCACAAGCCCATCACGTCGCTGTGTGGACACGGGGCCGACGTCGTACGACCCGACGGTTGCCAGTGGCTGAACTACGAGGGTGAAATCGCCATCGTCATCGGACGCACCTGCCGAAACGTGTCACCGGACGAAGCCGGCGCCTACATCGCCGGGTACAGCGTGGCCAACGACTACGGCCTGCACGACTTCCGAGACACCGACGCCGGTTCAATGCTGAGAGTTAAAGGATCCGACACGCTCTGCCCCATTGGCCCATCCCTGGTTCCCAACTGGGACTTCCGAGGCAAAGGTATCCGCACCCTGGTCAACGGCGAAGTTCGCCAAGAAGCCACCACTGACGAGATGCAGTGGGACATGCATTACCTGGTAGCCGACCTGGCTCGAACCATCACGCTGGTCCCGGGCGACGTCATCTTGTCCGGCACCCCGGCCAACTCTCGAACCGTCTATCCCGGCGACGTGGTCACCGTCGAAGTGGAAGGACTGGGTTCGTTGACCAACACCATCGTCTCCGGGCCAACCACGATTCGAAGCGATGTAGGTGCCCAACCCAGCGAGTCAGAAGAAGTACTCTCCACCGCTCAAGGCGGCGACTGGGAGTTCCGCGGCGTCCGACCACCACAGAAGTAGCCACAGCGACAGAGAAGCGATTCACATGACCGATAGATCCAGCACAGCCCAGTCCATTGATGAAGACCTGGCCGCTGTTCGACACGCCATCCGAACCGGACACATGATCGGCGGCCAATGGGTCGAACCGGACTCGGCGACGTCCGCCACCTTTGAAACCCGCTCACCACTCAACTGGGATGCCGGGCCGCTGGCGCTCATGGCGCGAGGCGACGCTCAGACAGCGGCCGCAGCGGTGGGGGCAGCCGTCGACGGATTCACCGAATGGGGCGCCTGGACGGTGCACCAACGAGCAGAGGTCCTCCACCGGCTCGCCGACCTCATCATCGAACACACCGATGACATCGCCATGCTGGAAACCCTGGACATGGGCTTCATGCACGAATCGATGCGGGCCCGCCTGGTGGGCCGCGGCGCCACCAACTTCAGGCTCTACGCCGACCTGATGGTGGAACACACGGAGCGAGCCTGGAACGCCAAGAACCTGGATCATGTGGTCCAGCGCATGCCTGCCGGGCCTGCCGTCGTCATCACCCCGTGGAACGCGCCATTCATGTTGAGCACTTGGAAGCTGGCACCGGCGTTGGCCGCCGGCAACACCGTTGTACACAAACCAGCCGAGTGGTCACCGCTGTCCGCCGGTCTTCTCGCCGACCTGGCCCAGCAAGCAGGCATGCCCCCTGGGGCCTACAACCTGGCCCAAGGCATTGGCTCCGAAGTGGGGGCGGCTCTGGTGGCCGATCCACGAGTGCGACGGATCACCTTCACCGGCTCGCCTGAAACCGGGCGCCACATTGGGCACGCCGCGGCGGAAAATCTGGTGCCGTTCACCGCCGAACTCGGCGGCAAAGGGCCGTTGGTGGTTTTGGCCGACGCCGACGTTGACGCCGCCGCTCACCGGGCCGCCTGGCAGTTCGACGACTCCGGTCAGGTCTGTCTGGCCGGCACCCGAATTTTGGTGGACGAATCGATCCGCGACGACTTCATGGAGCGGTTCAACCATCACGCCGACGCGCTGGCCTTGGGTGACAGCCGTGACCCGAACACCGATATCGGCCCGGCCGTACATCCAACACACGTCGACCGAATCCACGGTTTTGTCGAGCGGGCCGTCGCCGAAGGGGGGCGCATCCTCCGAGGCGGCGCACCGGTGTCGGGCAGCTTGCACTATCAACCGACACTCATCGAGCCCGCCTCCAACGACGCCGAGATCGTGCAACGCGAAGTATTCGGCCCCGTCCTCACACTGCAAACATTCACTGATGAAAACGAAGCGGTCGCGTTAGCCAACTCGACCGCTTACGGGTTGTCGGCCATGGTGTGGACCACTTCGGCTGAGCGGGCCAACCGAGTTGGACGAGCTATCAGGGCCGGACTGGTCTGGGTCAACGCGTTCCTGGTTCGTGACCTGACCGCACCGTTCGGGGGTTGCGGAATTAGCGGGATCGGGAGGGAAGGCGGCGATCACGCGCTCGACTTCCACAGCGATCTAAAGACCCTGATGATTCTTGACGACACGGTGCACTAGCGCACCGCAACCAAGCAGAACTAGGACAGCGTGTCGCAGAAGCGACATGTGACTCATCAAGTTTTTCCGGAGTTGTGCCGTATCACGCTCGTGGCCTTCTACGTCGAAGGTCGCTCTGATACGCAAACGACTGCATCATTTAGGAGGGCTAGATGATCAATCGCCGGAAATTTCTTCAAATGTCGACTGCCGGAGTGGCAGCCGGAGCCGTAGGACTGGGTCTACCCAGTGTGGCGGCTGCCCAAACGGGCGCCCCGGCGGCGCCACCGGGAACTGTCGGTGCACCCATCCGACGGTACTCTGGCACCGATCTCGATAGCTGGGAAATGGTATTAGGAGACGGTCTGTGGACGGCAACCGGGCAGGCACCGCCCGCGGTTTCCGACTTGGCCGCCGCTCACTACGGCTCCCACTCCACCCTGTCAGCCAACGTCTGGCAGCGAGGGGTAATGGCGCACAACATCAACTTTCGGCGGATCATCGACGACGAGGCGTTGAACAACGTGCACGCCTGCTCGTTCGAGTTTCGACTTCCGTACCTGCCGGAAATCGGTGCCTGGCCTAACAACATCCAGACCATAGAAGGCGGCCTTTTCGTTTGGGACGGCGGAGGTATCCGCAAAGACATCGGTGTCGGCTTCCAGTGGTTGCTCAACCCGTGGATGGCCGATCAGGGCGACGTGCGCTATTGGCATCGAGGCAAACAGGGGTCATGGAAGAGCGGTGGCTACCTCGAGCCTGATATGCAGTGGCACAAAATGGAGTTTGTCGTCGACCCAACCCGAAACACCGGTTCGGTGGTGCTCGACGGAGTTGAACTGTCGAGCCACTGGGTAGCGGAAAACAAGGAAGGTTGGGGAACAGAGACTGCGGCTCGCCTCCAGCTGGAGTTGATAAGTCTGTGGCCGGGGGACAACTCCACCGCACCACGCAGCGAAACAGAATTTCGTAACTGGTATTGGGACTGGTACACACCGGCCTAGGTCTCACGCCTGGCCCTGGCCCAAGCACTCGGCTTCGAGCACCACTCCGTAGCTGTCGAGCACGCTGCCTTCGGCGGGCAAACAGGCGGGCGACCGGTCACGTCCACTAGGTTGGCATACGTGGCTCGAATCTGTGTTTTCTGTGGATCCCGAAACGGTAATGACGATCGGTTCAGGTCCAGTGCAGAACAGATCGGGACCGAGCTCGGCCAGGCCGGCCACTCCCTGGTGTACGGCGGTGGACGGGTCGGATTGATGGGCACTGTTGCCGAGGCGGCGCTGACCGCCGGGGCGCAAGTCACCGGTGTGATCACCGAGCAACTAGTCGACCGCGAAGTTGCCCATCGGGGTCTGACCGCACTGGAGATCGTGCCGACCATGCATGCCCGAAAGGAGCGCATGGCGGAACTGTCCGATGGAGTGATCATGTTGCCTGGAGGGTTCGGAACCCTGGATGAAACGTTCGAGATCTTGACCTGGAATCAGCTTGGCCTGGTCACCATGCCCACCGTTTGTCTCAACGTAGCCGGCTACTTCGACTCGCTTTTCGCGTTCGTTTCCGGTGCCGTCAAAGCCGGGTTCGTTAACGATCACGACGGGCACCTGCTGCAACCGGCAGCCACTGCTGTCGAGGCAGTCAGGTTGGCGGCAGCCGGGCGAACAGAGCGAACATCGTCCAGCCCGGCGCTGTGATGAACCCCAGCGAGTTCACCCGGGCCGCTGAGGTGTTCATTGACGATGCCGTCGAGAGTGACCTGGCCTGTCCGGCCTACGGCGCCATCTTGCCACCGAAGCTCTTTGATCGGGCCATTGCCTGGCAACGCCATTGCTTCCACGGCGGGTTCGCCGGTGTTCATTGGCCGGCAGCGTACGGAGGTCAGGGGCTCGACACCGAGCACTACATCCGCTGGAGCGTCGCTTGTGCCGAGCGAGGAGTTGCCCCGTACGCCAACTTCCAAGGCTTCGTTCTGGCCGGGGCGGCAATCTTGAACTACGGGACCGAGGAACAGAAACAACGGTTTCTGGCCCCAACCTTGGCGGCCGACATCACGTGGTGCCAGCT
>CALJMD010000179.1 GCA_937981915.1 uncultured Acidimicrobiales bacterium | reverse complement strand
TGGAAACATGATGCAGGTTCGTCAGATCGCCGGTATGCGCGGTTTGGTGGCCAACCCTCGTGGTGACATGATCCCCCGCCCGATCAAGTCGAACTTCCGTGAAGGTCTGTCGATGTTGGAGTACTTCATTGCTACTCCGGGTGCCCGCAAGGGCCTGGTCGACACCGCGCTGCGTACTGCTGACTCCGGCTACCTGACCCGTCGCTTGGTCGACGTGGCCCAGGAGGTCATCATCAACGACCGGGATCCGTTCGAGACTGGTCGTGCTGTTCGTGGCCTGTGGCTGGAAGATGTCAAGCCGGACGGCTACTACAACCGTCATACCGGTGAGGCTTCCGATGCCTCCGATCCTGACGCCCGAATGCTCCGTACTTACCTTGAGACTCGTCTCTACAGCCGAGTGTTGGCCGACGACGTCACCCTTTCCAATGGCACCGTCATTGAAAAGGGCACGATGGTCGAAGAGGAAGAGATGGTCGCGCTACGCGACGATCCCGATGTCGGTCGAGTCCGAGTCCTCTCCCCGTTGACTGACGATTCGGCCGTAGGTATCACCGCTGCCAGCTACGGCATGTCGCTGGCAACCAGCGAAGAGATCGAGGTTGGCGAGGCTGTCGGCGTTATCGCCGCCCAGTCGATCGGCGAGCCCGGTACGCAGCTGACTATGCGCACCTTCCATACCGGTGGTGTGACCGGTGGAGCTGACATCGCCGGTGGTCTACCCCGTGTGGTCGAACTGTTCGAGGCTCGCAGCCCGAAGGGTAAAGCCACCTTGGCCCGCATCTCCGGTGTCGTTCGCATCGCCGAGGATGAAGGCAAGGGCAAGGTCATCACTGTTGTCAGTGACGACGGTGGCGAGGACGACTACACCGTTCCGTTGGCCGCCCGTCTTGAGGTGGTTGATGGCCAGGAGATCGCCGCAGGCGATGCCATCGTCGACGGTCCTCGTGACCCGAAGGAACTGCTGGAGATTCGTGGTATCCGCGAGACCCAGCAGTACCTGGTGGAGGAAGTCCAGAAGGTCTACCGAGACCAGGGTGTGTCCATTCACGACAAGCACATCGAGCTCATTGTTCGACAGATGACTCGTCGAGTGGCTATCTCCGAGCCCGGTGATTCCGACTTCCTGCCCGGCGAGCGCTGCGACCAGTGGCATTTCGCTGACGTCAACAAGCGTTTGGTGACCGAAGGCCAGCAACCGGCTGAGGGACGCCCGGAAATCATGGGTATCACCAAGGCTTCGTTGGCTACTGACTCGTGGCTGTCGGCTGCGTCGTTCCAGGAGACCACACGAGTGCTGACCGAGGCTGCCATCGAAGGCAAGTCGGACGGCATGATCGGTCTGAAGGAGAACATCATCATCGGTAAGTTGATTCCGGCCGGTACTGGTCTGGTCCGTAACCGGACCTTCGCCACCGAGGCCCCGGACTACCAGCCGATGTCGTTCTACTCGTCTGACGGCGAAGAGCAGGATCCGGCCGCTTGGCTGGCTTCGATCGGTGCCGAGCAGGCTGCAGCTGTTACGCAGTTGCCGACTGTGCCCGCCCCCGGCGAGATCGGCTAGCCGGAGCCCAGTCCGCTCCGACACTTGTACTGCTATGAGTCGATGGCCCACCGCCCGCTTCGTTTCGGGTGGTGGGCCTCGACGCGTTATCGACGCCGGCTTTACGCCGCTCTTAACCGATCCGGCTTATGGTGAGGATCGTTCGGAGGCTTTGTCTACTCGGTCAGCACCGCGTTCGGTTGTTGGGGGCGAGGACGGGCTCGCGAAGCAAGTTCATACACATCGAGTAAGTTGGGAACCATGTCGTACTCGACGATAAACACAATCACACTTTTCTTCGCCATGCTGGCGATGCTGGCTGCGGCCATCACCGTGTTGATTGCGGTGTCGGCGCTGACCGGCGATCGGCTGGGTGTCATCCGCAGCCTGCGATCGGTGGCGGTCGAGTTGGCTGCCGCGGTAGCGGTGACGAGCACGGTTGGTTCGCTCATCATGTCCGAGGTCTTGAACTTCGAGCCGTGTTTGAACTGTTGGGTACAGCGAGGATTCATGTATCCGGCGGCCGCTCTTTTGGCTGTTGCCGCGTTCACCAAGCGGATGGTGTTAGCCAAAGCAGCCGCCCTACTTGCCCTCATCGGGCTGCCTATAGCGATCTTCCACCGCTACGAGCAGGCGACCGGCACGGAGATCGGCGGGTTGTGCGGCGACGGAGCCCCATGCTCGGCCAAGTATTTCGAACACTTCGGCTTTGTCACCATCCCCACCATGGCCGGTATCGGCTTCGCCACCATTATTGCGTTGGTGCTGGTAGCGGTTCGAGCCCCGATCGTGTCGGCTGATGAACACGTCGTCATCGACGACATCGAAGCTGACGACGCACTGGTGTAGCGATCCCTTCAGCTCTATTTACGTCCACGTCCACTTTTCCAGAATCAGATCAATCACAAACAGGTATACGACTATGGCCCAGGCAACAAACCCTAAGAAAGACAAGAAGTCGAGCAAGGCGGCCAGCGCCGCCAATCCGGCTAACAATCCGGTGGCCAACCCCAACGAGGGCGGCAACAAGTTTTTCATGCTTGCCATCGGCGCCATCTTGGTTCTCGGCATCGGGGCGGTGGCCGCGGTGGTCACGAGCCGGGAAGTGTCGAACTTTGACGGGCCGCAAACGGCCGCGGTCGAGGTCGTTAGCGACTCAGTGCCTCTGCCTCCTACACCAGATCAGGTGTCAATTGACCCGTCAGTGGATCCGACGATCGGAACCGAGCTTCCGACGTTGACCGGTACTGACTTCGCCGACCTTCCGGTCGCCATTGAGAATGACGGCCGGGCCAAGGCGGTCTACTTCTTGGCCCACTGGTGTCCTCACTGTCAAGAAGAGGTCCCGAACGTAGTGGAGTTGGTTGAGGAAGGTCGCAAGCCCGACGCCCTCGACATCTACGCCGTGTCCACTTCGGTTGACCCGTCCCGGGGTAACTACCCGCCGGTCCGCTGGCTGGACATCGAAGAGTTCACGTTCCCGGTTATTCGTGACTCTGACGCCAGCGAAGCGTTTGCCCAGATGGGTGGCCAAGGATTCCCCTACACCATCTACGTCGACGCCGACAACAACATCGTGGCCCGCAGCTCGGGCACCCTTGGCCCTGACGCCATCGCCGAACTGTGGAGTCTCGCTGCCGGATCAGCCGGCGCCGAATAAGCCGAAGCAATTGTTAGCCGTTTGATCCGACCGGTCAGCGGCTTGATTCAGCCGAATTGCAACTAGCGGTCGTTGGTCTCCGGGCGGTCTTTGACCGCCCGGAGGCGCGTACGCTGGCCCGATGCAAAAATGGGGCCGGGTGGCCGTCATCGCCGGGGTGACCTGCTGGTCGCTCGGCAACTTGATTGTGCGAGACACTACGTTGGATGGCCCTCAGGCTGCCCTGTGGCGCTATGTGATCGGCGCCGTGTTGTACAGCTCGCTGTATCGGGCCACCACCGGTCGGCTGCAGCTGTCCCAGGCGATGGTTGCTGCACCGGCGGCGGTGGCTATCGCCATCGAGATCGCCTTGTTCTTCACCGCTATTCAGCGCACGACAGTGGCCAACGTAACGGTGATCGCCGCGCTACTGCCGTTGTTGTTGATGGGCGTGGCGGTGCGGCGGTATCGGGAGTCGGTGCCGGTGTCCATTGTGGTGTCCACCGTATTTGGCGTGGGTGGGGTGGCGGCCGTGGTGTTGGGTTCGTCATCGTCGGTTCGGTGGTCAACGTCGGGGGATCTGCTGGCCATCGGCGCGTTGGTGTTTTTCGCCGCCTACTTCTTGGCGGCCAAGGAGGCCAGAGCCGGGCTGGGGACGTTTGCGCTACAGACCTATTCGATGATCATTGGCATTCCGGTGCTGATTGTTGCCTGTCTGGTGTTGGGCGCTGATCTGGCTCCGCCGACGGGGGCGGAGTGGCTGCATCCCGTCGGTCTGGTGGCGATTCCTTCCACCGGCCACCTACTTGTCAACTGGGCGCACCGTCACGTCACGCTTACCTTCACCTCATTGATGACTCTGTCGGTGCCGGTGCTGTCGGCCGGTGGAGCGTGGGCGGTCTTTGGCGAGAGTTTGA
>CALJMD010000178.1 GCA_937981915.1 uncultured Acidimicrobiales bacterium | reverse complement strand
GTGGAACACGACGAGGACACCATTCGAGTGAGCGACCATGTCGTTGATATCGGCCCCGGTGCCGGTGAGCACGGTGGCGACGTCGTCTACAGCGGTCCGGTCAAGGGGCTATTGAAACGTCGGGGGTCGGTCACCGGTCAGTACCTCAGCGGGAAGAAATCGATTCCGTTGCCCGACCAGCGCCGCCAGCCCGGCGACGCTCAGCTTCGAATCGTCGGAGCGCGAGAGAACAACCTTAAAGACATCGATGTCGACATTCCCCTTGGCTGTTTTGTGGCTGTCACTGGCGTTTCAGGGTCGGGTAAGTCGACGTTGATCAACTCCATCCTTCTGCGCTCGCTGATGCAGCAGGTGTACGGATCCAAGGTGCCGCCGGGGTTGCACAAGGCGATCTCCGGTCTTGAACACTTGGACAAGGTGATTGACATCGACCAGTCGCCGATTGGACGTACGCCGAGATCCAATCCGGCAACCTACACCGGTGTATTCGACCGCATCAGGAAGCTGTTTGCCCAAACCAACGAGGCGAAAGTCCGGGGCTACATGCCCGGACGGTTCAGCTTCAATGTCGCCGGTGGACGGTGTGAAACCTGCTCGGGCGACGGAACCATCAAGATCGAAATGCACTTCTTGCCGGACGTGTACGTTCCTTGCGAGGTGTGCAAGGGCGCCCGCTACAACCGGGACACACTCGACATCCAGTTCAAAGGAAAGAGCATCGCCGATGTTCTGGACATGCCGATCGAGGAGGCGTTGGAGTTTTTCGCCAACCAGCCTCCAATCGCCCGGCATTTGCAGACGTTGGCTGACGTTGGGCTTGGCTACGTACGGCTGGGACAACCGGCACCGACGTTGAGCGGTGGTGAAGCCCAGCGCGTCAAGTTGGCGTCGGAGTTGGCCAAGCGTTCAACCGGACACACCATCTACTTGCTGGACGAACCGACAACGGGTCTTCACTTCGAAGACATCCGGCGGCTCCTTACTGTCCTCAGCCGCTTGGTTGACCAGGGCAACACGGTGTTGGTCATCGAGCACAACTTGGACGTGATCAAGACCGCCGATTGGGTCATCGATCTCGGTCCAAACGGCGGAGACGGCGGCGGCACCGTTGTGGCCACAGGGTCTCCAGAAGACATTGTGGCCTCGAAAAGCTTTACCGGGCGTTTCCTGGCCCCGGTGCTCTCCTCGGACTGACCGAACCGAGACGATAGGTCATCAGGCTTATGGTCTGACCTGATCAAGCCGATAGAGACGGCATGCCCGTCTGCTCCAGCGATGTCGAGATTCCTCGGTGAATCCGACCGTTCGCCTTTGCTACAGCTTCGGCGCTGTGGTTCTGATTGGCCTTGCCGCCTATCTGCATTCGGTGTATCTCGCTCCGGAGCCGTACCTTCTCATCGCCAACGTGCGCCTTATCTGGTGGTCCCTTTTGGCCGCCACTCACTTGGTGCTGACGTACGTGGTCGGCCTTCCCGACTTGCCGGTGTCGCGCTTCGGTGCCGCCGTTCGCGGTGTTGTTGCCGTGGCGTTGGCGTTTGCCGTTATCGCCGGCTTTCAGACCCTGTTGGCCACTCCGCTTCTGCCTCGATCATCTTCCGCCCTGGTCGCAGTGCTGTTGCCGATTTGGGCGGTCGCAGGGTGGCATCTCTCTCGTGACGTGTCGGCCCGAGCCGCCGCTCGGGACCAGGTGTTTGCCGTTGTCGGTCGCGACGAAGACGCCGCCAGCTTGCAGGAGGATCTCAGCCATCGTCTGGAGCGGCCGGCGGTTCTTGTTGGCTGGATGACGGTTGCCGACGCCGTGGCTACGACGACGCCGAAGTTGGTTGAGCGGGTCGAACAATGTAGAGCCTCACTGCTGGTGCTTGACACCGAGGCCCAGGGCACTACCCCTGTTGTCGACCAGGCAGCTGTCCTACATCGCCGCGGCTGTCGCATCCGGCCGCTGACGCTGTTCTACGAAGAGTGGATCGGGAAGCTGCCTCATAGCGAGCTGGCCCGAGCCTCGCTGCTGTTCGACATTGGCGAGCTTCATCGGACCCGCTACGTACGAGCAAAGCGGATCGTCGACGTTGGCTTTGCCTCGGTTGGCCTGATCTTGTTGTGTCTTGCCCTTCCATTTGTTGCTGTCGCCAACTGGGGTTGGAACCGCGGGCCGTTGTTCTACCGCCAGATTCGGGTCGGCAAAGACGGCAAGCCGTTTGAGATTCTGAAGCTTCGGACGATGGCTCCGGCCGAGTACGGAATCAGCGACATGTCCCAAACCAGCGCGGTCGACGGTGGCCACAACGGTGCTGACAGCCCGTGGACGTCGACCGATGATGTCAGGATCACAGCGTTCGGCGGCTTGCTCCGCCGATCCCATCTGGACGAGCTGCCTCAGGTCGTCAACATTCTTCGGGGCGAACTTTCGCTGGTCGGGCCTCGCCCGGAACAAGTGCATTACGTCGAGGAACTAACAGCCAAGATTGCCTTCTTCGACACCCGTCATGTCGTTCGGCCAGGACTGACCGGCTGGGCTCAGGTGAAGCAGGGCTACGCCTCGAGCCAGGACGATGCCTTCGACAAGCTGCAGCACGACTTCTACTACCTGCGGCGCCAGAGCCTGGGTCTCGATGCTCGAATCCTGTGGCGAACGACCCGCCAGGTCCTGTACCGGAAGGGACGCTGATCGGTGGCTGCCACTGATGCCGGTCTGAACCGCTCCGACGGTTCCCGGCCCGACGACTCCCGACCAAACGGTGAAGAACCAGGGCGCTTGCGGGTGGCACAGGTGGTTACCAGCTTGGCTCACGGAGGTGCGCAGGAAACGGTCTTGGGGACAAGCCGCGTTCCGGTCGAGCGGCGGGGGCAGGTGTCGGTCAACGTCTTGGCCGGTGGCGAGCAATCTCAGGGTCCGACCTTATGGGACCAGCCGTGCCTTGACGGTGTCGGTGTGGTGGAGGTTCCGTCGTTGGTGCGTAGCTTGAGTCCGCTGGATGACATTCGAGCTCTTCGATGGCTGATTCGATGGTTGCGAACCAATCGTCCTGATGTAGTGCACACTCACTCGTCGAAGGCTGGCGTGTTGGGTCGCCTCGCGGCGTTTGTGGTTGGTATCCCCGTGGTGCACACCGTTCACGGATGGGGCTCGACTCCGGTCAGTGGGCGAGTGGCGCGGTTCGCCGTTGTCGGCCTGGAACGTGCGTTGGCCCGAATTACAGCACGCCTCGTTGTAGTGGGGGAGTCGGACCGCACGCAGGGCTTGGAGTGGGGGGTGGGCTCGCCGGCCAAGTACGACCTTATTCGTAGTGGCATCAGCCTGGTTGACAGTGCCGCCACAGCGGCTGAGCTTCGTAGTCGGATGCGTCGGCAGTTGGATGTCGACGATCGCTTGGTCGTGGGCATGGTGGCGCGGTTTAGTCGGCAGAAAGATCACGAAACGCTCCTACGGAGCCTCGCTGAAGTTGCTCGAACTGACCTCGGGCCGTCTCTGACGTTGTTGTTGGTCGGCGAGGGCTCAACTAGGGATGAGATCGAGGCGACTATCAACGACCTTGGCTTGCGAGACCATGTTCGGCTGCTGGGTCACCGACCTGACGCCGCGCTGGTGGTGCACGCTTTTGATATTTCGGTGACGTCGTCGAGGTGGGAAGGACTGCCGCGCACCGTGTTGGAGGCGGCTGCCGCTGGCGTGCCGGTGGTGGCCACCGACGTTGGCAGCGTTGGTGACTTCATCGAGCACGAACACAACGGATTATTGGTGGCGCCTGGGTCGGTTAGCGGTCTGGCGGAGGCCATTGTCCGGTTGGGTCTTGACCATCGCTTGCGGAGTCGGCTGGCCGACGCAGCCTGGCTTCGAGTCCGCAGCTTTTCTGACGAAGAGATGCGGGATCGCACGCTGCGGCTTTGGTTCGACGTGGCACGCTCTGGTTCCGGTCGATAGCGGGTCCGTTCGTGGGCACCTGGGTTCGGCGTATCGGCTGGTCGGTTGTAGCTCAGGGCGCCTCAAGCATCCCCAACTTCGGCCTCTATGCCGTGATGGCCTCGACGCTGACGCCCTCGAACTTCGGTCGGTTCGTCGCCCTGATGGCCGTCTATCACCTGGTTCTGGCCGTCGCCCGATCAGCGATATTCGAAACCTTCGTTACCGACTCGGTCCGCTCTGTTGGGCGTGCTCGTTTCACCGGGCGGTCCTCACAGGCCGTCGCTCTGGCGTTGGGCGGCTCAGTTGCCATTGCGGTCGTTGGCGTGATGGTCGGCTCGCCGAGGTCATCGTGGCTTGTGATGGGGGCGGCCATGCTCCCGCTGCTAGTGCAGGACGGCTTGCGGCACCTCGGTTGGGCGTCGGGTCGAGTGTGGTTTCCCGTCGCTCTCGACGTGCTGTGGACTGCGGTGTTCGCCACAGGTTTGGTCGTGCGCAGCGTGCAGGGTGAGTCATGGATGGTGACAGGCGTGGAGGCTGGCCGCGCCGAGTCGTTCGTCCTCGGATTTTGGGTTGCCGGCGGTGTAGCGGGTGCTGTGGTGGGGTCGCTGTTATGGGCGCTTTTGAATCGCCTACCGCCGGTTTCTGTCGATTCGCCGTCGAAGTCGGTTGGTGAAGTTGATTCATCGGCTGTTCGCTTGATGGGCCGCAGCCAGGCCATTCAGAGCACCGCGTTCAACCTTCTGCCGCTTGTCATCGCTGTGGCTGTTTCTCCTGCGGCCGCGTCGGCGATCAAGGCTGTGTTGTTGCCGTTCACCCCGATCTTGACCACGGTGGCAGGAACTCGCTTGGTCACGCTGCCTGCGATGCGACGAGCGGTGGCCGAGGGCCGTTTGGCCATCGACCGTTTGACAGTTTCCGTGGTCGGTGTAGGTGCCGGCTTCGCCGTTGTCGGCGGTCTTGGGATTGTCGCCGTTCTGACCTGGCTTCCTTTGGGAGCGCCCGGTTCGGCGCTGGAGTACAGCCGGACGGTTGTCTGGTGGGGCCTGGCTATTACGACGATGTCGGTGGTCAACAAGTTCTTGGCCGACGCGCTGGCTCTCGGCAGACGTAACGTCCCGGTGATCTGGATGCGGCTGGCGGCGTTGTCGATTGAATGGGCGGTTCTCGTCGCCGTCGTTTCCACCAGGCCTGGGGCCAATGTGGCGGTGGTGTGGGCAGTCGGGCTGGCACTCGGCTCGCTGGTGTGGGTTGCACCCACCGTGGTAGGGCGACCTGGTCCTCCAACGAAAGCAGCTTCGCTGCAGATTGCAGGTCGACTGGGATTGGATTGAGACTGGATTGAGCTGGGGAAGTTGGCCGGGGAAGTTAGCTGGGGGAGTTAGATTGAGACGGTGGTAGTACGCCCACCGGCCAGTGAAATCCCCGATGCTCCCGGGTCCTACCAGTTCAAAGACGTCGAAGGTCGGATTCTGTACGTGGGCAAAGCCAAGTCGCTTCGCTCACGTATCAACAGCTATTTCGCCAATCCGGCTACCCAGCATCCGAGGACGGCTCAGATGGTGGCTACCGCTGAGTCCGTCGAGTGGATTCAGGTGCGCAACGACGTCGAAGCGTTGATGCTGGAGTACAACCTCATCAAGGAACACCGGCCTCGCTTCAACGTTCGGCTGGTGGACGACAAGAGCTTCCCGTATTTGGCGGTGACGACCGGTGACGAGTGGCCTCGGGCTCGGGTGATGCGGGGAGCAAAGAAGAAGGGGACGCGGTATTTCGGACCCTATGCCCATGCGTACGCTATCCGTGAGACGCTCGACCATTTGCTGCGAACGTTCCCGATTCGGACGTGTTCTGACAACAAGCTGGAGCGTCATCGCAAGCTGGGCAAACCCTGTCTGCTCTTTCACATCGAAAAGTGCTCGGGGCCTTGCGTCGGTGAGGTGAGCGACGAAGATTACTCGGCGATGGTGGATGAGCTGTGCCGCTTCCTCGATGGTGACACCGAGCCGGTTTTGGAGAAGCTGCAAGCGCAAATGACCGACGCCGCCGGGCAGCTCGAGTTTGAGCAGGCGGCCCGGCTTCGTGATCGTTTGGCCACCGTGCGTAAGGCCATCGAACGACAGCAGATGGTGGCGTCTCGGACTGAGGACCTGGACGTGATCGGGATCGCCCAGGACGATCTTGAGGCTGCCGTTTTCGTGTTATTCGTCCGCAAGGGTCGGGTTATGGGGCGCCGCAGTTTCATCGTCGACAAGGTGGAGCATCTATCCGACGCCGACCTGGTCGACAAGGTTCTCGAAGGCGTGTACGACGAGGAACCGGTTTCCGGTATGCCGAAGACGGTGCTGGTGCCGTTCGATCCCAGCGACGGGGAGCTGTATTCGGAATGGTTGGCTCTCCTGCGTGGATCCCAAGTGGAGATTCGGGTGCCGCAGCGGGGTACCAAGCGGGAGCTGTTGGAAACCGTTCAACGAAACGCCGACGAAGAATTCACTCGCCACCGGCTACGTCGAGCCACCGACCACAACAGTCGGGCCAAAGCGTTGAATGAGCTTCAACACTGGTTGGAACTTCCCGTTTCGCCACTGCGAATCGAGTGTTATGACATGAGCCATCTTCAGGGCAGCGACTATGTGGGGTCGATGGTCGTTGTTGAAGATGGCTTGGCCAAAAAGTCGGAGTACCGCCGGTTCAAGGTTCGCACCGTTGATGGAAACGACGATTACGCGGCGATGGAAGAAGTATTGACCCGGCGGTTGAACAACTACGTGAAAGATCGGGCCTTGCCGGTTTCCGAGCGGGGCAAGTTCCAATATCCACCGCAGTTGTTGATGGTTGACGGCGGCAAAGGTCAGCTTGGTGTGGCCGTACGGGTTCTGGATGAATTGGGATTGAGCGACGAGATTGCGGTGTGCGCGCTGGCCAAGCAGCTGGAGGAAGTTTTTGTGCCCGGTCGATCAGACCCGATTGTGATTCCTCGCCGGTCGGAGTCGTTGTATCTGTTGCAGCGTTTGCGTGACGAGTCCCACCGTTTCGCTGTGGCCTACCACCGCAAGTTGCGCAACGCCCGGATGACAACGTCGATTCTCGATGGCATCCCAGGTCTGGGGCCGGCTCGCAAGAAGCGGCTGGTCAAGGAACTCGGGGGAGTGAACGCGGTCAAACGGGCCGGTTTGGAAGAGTTGCAGGCTCTGTCATGGCTGCCTGACGAGGTGGCGGTCCATGTCTACGCCAAGGTCACCGGAAGGTCGACGTGAGCGAGCATCAGATGAATGAGTTCGACGCCACTAGCGGTGGCCCCGTGGCTGATCCGAACACAACGTTGTGGCAGGCCAGCGCCGAGTGGTGGCAGCGTGAGTTCACTGATGGTGTCGACCCCGAGTACACCGAGCAGATTCTCCCCCTGGTCAGGTCGTCGCTCCCCGGCGAGGGACTGGTGCTTGACGTCGGCACCGGCGAAGGGCAGGTGGCTCGCACGTTGGTGGCGGCTGGTCATCGCGTGATCGGAGTTGACCCGATCGATTCGCAGATTCGCCTGGCAAAACAGCGGTCCCGAGAAGGTGCGCAGCAGTGCGGCTTTGCCATGGCTGCGGCCGCCGGATTGCCGTTCGCGTCACAATCATTCGATCATGCTGTTGCCTGCTTGGTTTTTGAGCACATCGACGATGTCGACGGTGCCATTTCCGAGTTGGCACGGGTGGTGCGGCCAGGCGGCACGTTCGCCTTTTTGTTGAATCATCCGTTGCTGCAGACGCCGGGTAGCGGGTGGATCGACGATCAGATCATCGAGCCACCTGAACAGTATTGGCGAATCGGCCCGTACCTCACCGAGACGGCGACGATAGAGGAGGTGCAGAAAGGCGTTCACATTCGTTTTGTGCACCGACCCCTATCCCGCTATCTGAACGCCCTCTACGACAGTGGCTTCACCTTGACCCAGATGATCGAGCCGTCTCCGCCTCCGTCGTTTCTGGCTCAAGCACCGGAGTATGAGGACGCCTCAACCATTCCTCGTCTGCTGGTTCTGAGGCTGACTCGTCGTTAGCCCGTCGGCGTCAGCGAGAATGTGGCCATTATCGTTCCGTTGCGATTGCCGATTAGATAGGGGAGGCGTTGCCTCGCCGAGGACGGCATCCTCGAACCGTTCACAGAGACATCGAGCAGTAGCCACTTTCACGTGTTTGAGAAACCAACCATCGAAGATCAATCGACGGGTCCGAACGTCGTCGCTCTAGGCGGTGGGCACGGCTTGGCTGCCAGTTTGATGGCTGCCCGGCGCTTTGCTTCAGCGGTCACCGCCATTGTTTCTGTGGGTGACGATGGAGGCTCCAGCGGTCGACTTCGAGCCGAATTCAGTGTTTCGCCCCCGGGCGATATCCGGCGGTGCCTCTCGGCCCTGGCCGATGATCGTTCCCTGCTCGGCCGGTCGCTCGAGTATCGGTTCGAAGATGGGCAGCTGTCCGGGCATCCGATCGGCAATCTACTCCTGGTCGGATTGACGTTTGCCGGTGGAGATCTTCAGCAGGCGATCGATGAGGTGGCCAACGTTGTTGGGGCGGTTGGACGGGTGGTGCCAGCTACGACCGTGCCGGTTACCTTGATCGCCGACTCTGATCGGGGCACGATCACCGGTCAGGTGACGATCGAGCGGGCGGCCGGAATTCGAAACTTGCGCTTCGATCCGCCGGATCCGCCCACGTCAGATCATGCGGTGAGGGCGCTGCTCAATGCCGACCAGGTCATTATTGGACCGGGATCGCTGTACACATCGGTGCTGGCCACCGCCGTGGTCGGCGGCATCCGTAAAGGTCTGGAACGTACGTCGGC
>CALJMD010000177.1 GCA_937981915.1 uncultured Acidimicrobiales bacterium | reverse complement strand
GCGCTCCAAGGCGTTTGCCACGATGTTCGACCTGGACGGCGACTCGCTGCAACGACCGCCGAAAGGCTATGACGCCGAACACCCGCTCCTCAAAGACCTCAAACGCAAAGACTTCATAGCGGTGGGGCAGATCAAACAGGGCGACGTCACCTCGGCCGGGTTCATGAAGCTGTTGGAGAAGCATTGCAAAGCAGCGTCGCCGTACATGCGGTTCCTGTGCGAAGCCATCGACGTGCCCTACTGAGGCACGATTCATCGGGACCGGCTGACGCAACAATTCGCTTTCGCCGTTGACCGTCGGTTGCTACGGTCGCCGCCATGACGGTGTTGTGGCCTGAAGACCCTCGTTTGGTCGCCGTGTACGACGTGGAGTGCGCCGGGCGGTGGGATCACGACTTCTACCTGGCCCTATCCGACGACGTCTCCGCCGAGGTGGTAGTCGACATCGGTTGCGGCACTGGAGTCTTCGTCACCGACCTCGCCCAACGAGGCAAGACGGCCGTCGGTGTTGACCCGGCCGAAGCCGTTTTAGCTGCTGCTCAACAGCGTGTGAACGACATGGGGCTGGGCTCCGCCGTTCGACTAGTGCATGGCGACGCGTCGTCGGTTGGGAACGATCTCGGCGACCTGGTCATCATGATGGGCCACGTCGCTCAATACTTCCTCACCGATGAGGCGTGGGAAGCCGTCCTGTCGGAGGCCCACCGGATCCTACGACCCGGAGGTCATCTGGCCTTCGAAACCCGGAACCCGCTCATCGATTGGGCTGGCGAGTGGACCGAGGCGAACACCAAAGGGACCCTGCCGCATCCTGACGGTGGAGAGTTCACGTCGTGGGTGCAAGTTGTTGATGTCACCGGTCCGCCAGACTCGTACACCATCACCCACCACGGTCACACCATCCTCCCCGAAGGTGACCTCGGTTTTGGTGGGGGCGGCGAGCACGTGGTGGCCTCCGAACAGCTCCGATTCCGTAGCCGCGCCGAAGTGGAGCGTCCGCTCACCGAGGCCGGTTTCGACATCGAACAAATCTGGGGCGACTGGAAGCGTTCAGCGTGGACGCCTGATAGTCGGGAGTTGATCGTTCACGCCAGCGCCCGGTGAACGGTACGCTCCCAACCGGTTCACCGGACCAGGGTCTAGCGGTACAGCGACACGACCTGTTCGACCGCCGGAACGTAGCTGCCACCAAACTTGATGGCGTGCACCACGAGCGGAGCGAGTTGGTGGAGGGGTACCCGTTCATCAGCCCCGGAAGCCAACGGTGCCACCTCGTCGTACGCTGCGAAGCACTCCGGCCCGAATCCACCGAAGAGCCGCATCATGGCCAAGTCGAACTCACGGTGGCCACCGTGAAAGGCCGGGTCGATCAACCAGCTGACGCCGGACGTGTCAACAATTCGGTTGCCGCCCCAAAGGTCACCGTGAAGCCGGGCCGGTGGCTCGACCGGTCCACCCAGTTCGTCCAGGCGCCCAGCGATGGATTCGATGGCCGACAGTGTCGAACGGCCCAACACCACTTGGGCGGCGGCCAACTCCACCAGCGGCAGGAGTCGTTGCGTGGCGTAGAACTCGGCCCATGTTTCGCGAGGCTCGTTTGGTAGCCCCCGACTCCCGGTGCTGCGCCTGTCCTGACGACCGAACGAATCGACTCCGGCCTGATGCAGTTTGGCCAGCGCCCGTCCGAATTCGGCATCGTCGGGTCGAGCCGACGTCGATTCCTGAACCCATTCGAGCACGAGCAACGGGGGGTCATCGCTGACAGCCAGAACCTTGGGGACCGGCACTGCTTGGGCATCGCGTAGCCGTTCCAAACCGAGGGCTTCAGTGGAGAAGAAGTCGGGTGGCGGTCGCAAATGGGTCTTGGCGAAAACCAGTTCGTCGTCAGCTAGCTTCACCCGGAACGACTCGGCGACGTCGCCGCCGCGAACCGGGGTCGTGGCTACGACCTCCCGTCCGAGAACGTCTTCGATGGTGGAGATACTCAGCGCCACTGCACGATGACCATAGCCGCTCTACTCTTGCTCAACTGCCACCCGGTGCGACCAGAGACCGGCGCTAGCCCTGCCAGCGGGACTGGCCGAGTTTGTAGCCGACTCCTCGGACGGTGGCGATCAGCGAGCTGTGTTCCTCACCCATCTTGGCCCGCAGGCGTCGAACGTGAACGTCGACCGTTCGGGCGCCGCCGTAGTACTCGTAGCCCCACACCCGGTTGAGTAGCGTCTCACGGGTGAACACCTGCCCCGGGCTGGAGGCCAGGAACCGCAGCAGTTCGTATTCCATGAACGTCAGATCCAGGGCTCGACCGTCGACGACAGCCTGGTAGGTCTCGACGTTGAGTGACAGGGGCCCGTAGGTGACAAGATCAGTGTTCGACACCACTCTGCCAGTGCCGGCAAGAAGATGCCCGACTCGGGCTCGAAGCTCTTCAGGATGGAACGGGGTGATGATGAAGTCGTCGTAGAGATCGTGTCGGCCGGACAACGCCGCCATTTGGCTGCCGCTGAGCAAAACCATCACCGGAGTGGTTTCGCTGCGGACGTTGGCGCAGAACCGCCACGCGGACTGAACGGAGGTCTGAGTTTCAGGCGACGAATCGTTGGGGATCACCACGAACGCGGCGGCCCAGTCGGCGTTGGTTTCACCGGTGTCGCCGCTGGCTTCGCTCATTTCGCCGGAGGAATCGGTGACCGACTTCCACTGGTAACCCTCCAAGTCGAAAAAGCGGACGAGGTCGGTTGGGGTCGGCTCGGCGAAGACGGCGAACCACTGGTTCGCTTCAGCGTCGGGCATCGAGCCGGGCGCGGCGTTCGGGTCTGCGGCTGTCATGGGACCGGCCTTGCTACCACGATGAGTAGTACCTCTCCAGCTCCCACTGTGAGACGTGAGTCTTGTAGCTGTTCCACTCACTTCGCTTGTTGCGAAGGAACCATTCGTAGATGTGTTCACCGAGGCAATCGAAAACCAGCTTCGAGTGTTCCATCTCGTCCAGAGCTTCCGCCAGTGAACGAGGTAGCGGTTTAACCCCGATCTTCTCGGCTTCTTCGGGACTCATTTCGAACAGGTTCTCCGGCACTTCGTTCGGGAGTTCGTAGTCACCTTCGATACCGGCTTTGCCGGCGGCCAGAATGGCGGCAAACGCCAGGTACGGGTTGCACGCCGGGTCGGGGGAGCGGAACTCTATTCGAGTCGACGAGTTCTTCTCCGGTTTAGTCAGCGGCACTCGAACCAGAGCGGACCGATTGTTCTTGGCCCACGAAATCCAAACCGGTGCCTCGTAGCCGACCACCAGACGCTTGTACGAGTTGACCAACTGGTTGGTGATGGCCGTAATTTCACGGGCGTGGGTCAACAGCCCGGCCATGAACTTGCGGCCTACTTCCGACAGCACCGGCGGCTCACCGGGCCCTGCCAGGTCGGCCGGAGTTGGGTGAAACGCGTTTTCGTCGTCTTCGAACAGCGAGAGATGGAGGTGCATGCCGGAGCCTTGAACACCTTCCAACGGTTTAGGCATGAACGACGCGAAGTGTCCTTGCTCCAAGGCCAGTTCTCGCACTACTAGGCGGAACGTCATGATCTGGTCGGCCATGGTCAACGCGTCGGTGTAGCGCAGGTCGATTTCGTGCTGGGACGGCGAGTCCTCATGGAAGGAGTATTCGACCGGGACTCCCATTGTCTCCAGCACCGACAGGGTGCGACGGCGAAGGTCGGAGGCCACATCACTGGTCGTGAGGTCAAAATACGACCCGGAGTCGATTGGCTCTGGCTTCGAAGCCGGGTTCCCGTTGGCGAAGTAGAAAAACTCCATTTCCGGTGCCACGAAGAATGAGTAGCCGGAACCGCGAGCGTCGTCGAGGTTCCGTCGTAGAACGTGACGGGGGTCGCCTTCGAACGGGTTGCCGTTGGGGTTTCGAATGTCGCAGAACATTCGGGCCGTTGTCCCGGCATCGCTCCAGGGAAGGATCTCGAACGTTGACGCATCGGGCATGGCCAGAACGTCCGACTCTTGGATGCGGCTGAAGCCGTCAATGGCTGAACCGTCGAACTGAACGCCCTCCTCGAACGCTGTTTCGAGCTCGATGGGGGAGATGGCGACCGACTTCAGCTGGCCGACCACATCGGTGAACCAAAGCCGGATGAGCTTGACGTTTCGTTCTTCGACTGAACGAAGGACATACTCGTGTTGACGTTCCACACTTCGATTAGTAACAGCTGGAGACGGAAAAGGCACGCTCAATATCGGCGGAAATCAGCCGATTAGTGCAGGGTTCACATTCCGTTAACATTCAGGGCTTGTCTCCGGTTACTGCAGCGGGTTAAGTGTCAATGGGTGCTAGCTGGCCTCCGAATCGACTACCGCAGTAGTTCACGTGGTAGCCGAGGCTGGCTCGCCGAGTGACAACGTCGTCGCGGTGGCACCCACGGCGACAGCCTCATACGTAGCGACAGCCAACAGTTCACGAAGAAGCGATCCGATACCAAAAAGATCGAACGAACCGTCGGGAGTAACCCCATGACATATCAGGCCGAATACCTTTGGATTGACGGCACCGAACCAACTCGCGAGATTCGCGGCAAGACCAAGATCTTAGCCGACGGCGAAGAACCGGGAATCTGGGGCTATGACGGCTCCAGCACCAACCAGGCCACCGGAGACAACTCCGACGTGGTCCTGAACCCGGTGTTCAGCTGCCCCGATCCGATCCGCGGCGGCAACAACATTCTGGTGATGTGCGAGACGTTGCTCACCGGCGACATGTCACCGCATCCGACCAACACTCGTGCACCCGCCCGCGAGGCGCTGGAAAAGTAC
>CALJMD010000176.1 GCA_937981915.1 uncultured Acidimicrobiales bacterium | reverse complement strand
CTGACATCGGGGAGCAGGTCTGCGAGGGCGCTGGTGGTAACGACGGTCGACGCCATCGAGTCCTCCAGCATGAAGGCCAAGCGATCACGTGGATAGTCGGGATCGAGGGGGAGGTAGGCGGCTCCGGTTTTGAGCACACCCAGCACGACGGTGACAAGGTCTTCCCCGCGAGGTAGCGCGATGGCCACAATTGACCCGTCGCCAACACCGGTGGCTGCCAGGTGCCCGGCCAGCTGGCTGGAGCGTCGATCCAACTCGCCGTAGGTCACCGCACCTGCGCCGGCGATGACCGAGCGCTTATTTGGATGGGCGTTGGCCTGCTCCGCGAACAGTTCAACGATTGACGTTGGCTCGTAGTGGGCGGTGGTGTCGTTCCACTGTCGAATGATGCGGTCGAGTTCGATTTCGTCCAGCAGCGCTACGTGGCCAACCGGTTGCACCGGATCAGCGGCGATGCCGTTCACGAAAACATCGAGATGGGTGGCGAGACGGTCGAGATCCGTGCCGCTGATCGTCGAGGACCGTTGCAGACGGTAGGAACCGTCGGGTCGGACCAGGAAGGTCACGTTCGCACGATCGTCCCCGCAGTCGGGAAGCTGATCGCCGAGATGGACTCGCACGGTTGGCGGCGTGTTGCTGGCAGTCAGCGCCGGGGTGCGGGCGATGAGGTCCCGTTGGTAGGTGCCTTTCGCCAACGTTGATGAGAGCTCGGCGGCGGTTTCGGCGATCATGTCTGCGGTGGAGGTTGCCGCCTGAACGTCGATCAACCACGGGACGGTGTCCGACCAGACAGCAGGCAAGTCGTCGACGATGGCATCGAGAAGATCACACGACAGTGCGATGCCGAACTGCTGGTCGCCGGTCAGCCGTACGAGGAACAGAGCGGCGGCTGCCGCGGCCATCGTCTGCGGCTCGATCGAATCCTCAAACACCGAGGCCACGTCCACACCGTCGCCTGTATCACCGCCACAAGAGTCTCTGTTGTCGTTGCTGACGTAGGGAAGATTGACAGGAGAGAACTGCGACAGTCGCCGAGTCCAATAGGGCTCGCCCCAGGCGAACTCGGCGGCCAGATCATCAAGGCGTGCCCGGCGCTCGGGACTGAGCGCCGGTAGGACACTGCCGGGCTCGAGGTCGAACTGTTCAAAGACGCTGGGCAACGAAATCGGCGTGCCGTCGACTGTCTCAAGTTCGAAGATGACCAGGTCCCCGTCGATGGTTGCCACACGAAGAGAGCTCTCCTCTGCGACCAACACCGTGCCGGGGACCCGGTCGGTTTCGGCGCCACCTGCCGAACCTGCCTTCTCTGCCGAAACCGATCGACAGAGAAGAACCTCACGATCGAGCATGAGAGTCGCTCGACCGATCCGGTTGGTTGATGCCGAACCCAACTGCAGGGCCCGGACCTGCTTTTCAAGCGCTGACGCTGGCTGCGTCCAGTCAAGAATTCCAAGCCCGCTCGGCCGCTGCCATTTGCCAAAGTAGCTTCGCGCTGATGTGTCTTGAGCCGTCAGCTCTTGCGTCCCCGTCGAGAGCTGGTCGACCAATCGGGCAAATGACTCCATTCCGGCTTCGGCACATTTCACGTTGAGCGAGTGAGCGGTTTCGGTGGGTTCGACGGTCACCGATTGCTGGAGAAGAATGTCGCCGGTGTCAACGGCGGCTGTCGAGTCGATCAGGTGCCAGGTGACGCCGTGTTCGGTTTCACCGTTGAGGAGCGCCCAGGTGGTGGCGTGCAAGCCGGCGTAGTGGGGGAGAGGGCCGTCATGGAAGTTGACCGCGGCGACGCCGGCCGTGGCCAGAACGTCGTCGTCCAATACTCGAAGGTTGGCCACCGAAAACAGATACTGGTAGGGGGTGTCGGCCAGTCGTTGAGCGAGGTTCGGGTCGGCGGGATCTACTACGTTGATGCCCTGGCCGACGGCCCACGCCTCAATGTCGGGGTTGGCCGTGACCAGCGCCCAAACTCGGTGTCCGTTGGCCACCAATACGCGGGCGCAGCGTTCGGTGAGCTGTTCATCACCGAAGACAACGGTGTCAAGAACCGTGCTTTTGTTGTCCGCCTGTTGCACCGCACCTCGCCGATTTCGGTGTCGCGCAGCTGTTCATCTCGACTCGGGCGAGCCGGAAATCATACGCCATCTATTACACCGTTGGCGAGGGGCTTCAGGTCGCGCTAAAAGCGAGCAGTACTCTGGCTCCATGGCTTCAGGTAGAGCAGTGGACGAACCGGCAAGCGGAGTGAACGATGTTCGCCTCGAGACGGTCGAGGAGCTCCGCAAATCGTTCTTCTATGGGACTCGAAGCGACTTGAACTTCAAGTTCCTGAAAGATCTCGATGACAACGAGTTCGGAGCGTTCCTTTCCGAGATGCTCGGAGCGGTCAGTCGCCTTACCGATGACGGTGATCCGGCACCCGTGGTCGACGTCGCCCACCGCTGGCAGATTCAGGCCTACCGGGGGCATCTGGGTGATCCGGCCGACTTCCCCCACCGTTACGACGACACGCCGTTTACTCCGATGACCAAGCCGTTGTCCGACTGTCGAGTTGGGCTGTTGACCTCCAGCGGGCACTTCGTGGCTGGAGATGACCCGCAACCGTTTGGGGTGGAGAACATGTCGCAGGCCGAGGCTGAGGCACGGATCGGCGAGTTCTTGAAGGTCGCCCCGGAGCTGTCAGCCATTCCGTTCAACAGCGATCAAGACGACCTGGTGGTTCGCCACGGCGGCTATCCGACACAGGCAGTAGCGGCCGACCATCAAGTGGCGCTGCCGCTCAGCCATCTGCAGTCGTTGGCAGCCGATGGTGTGATCGGTGAGGTGGCGGCGAACGCCTACTCGTTTGTGGGGGCCGCGTCGCAGGTTCGATTGAAGAAGCAGGTGGCGGCGCAGTGGGCCGAGCGTTTGCATGACGAAGAGATTGACGTGGTCTTGTTGGTCCCGGTTTGACCGGTGTGTCACGTGTCCGTGGGACACGTACAGCGAGCAGTGGAACAGAGCGGCATTCCGACGGCCAGTGTCTATGTGGCCAGCTTCGGCCACATCCCGGAACTGATGGGTCTCGCCCGCTCGGTCATCACCCCGCACCCCATGGGCCGCCCACTAGGCGCTCCCGGCGACGGCCAGCGTCAGAGGGAGGTCGTTCAGGCCGCCCTCGGACTGTTTGACTCACCTCGACCGTCAATTGTGGAATTGGACCACAAGTGGCGGGCCGGTTCGTAGAACCGAGCCATCTCTCTGCTGGCAGCGCCAGGCTATAGTTAACGTGTGAATGATTTTGCCGGGGGAGGCCGATGAGCCGGTTGCTGAGCTACGTGACAGACGGCGTTCATCGCTTCGGGCTGCTGTCAGGTGACGGTTCCGGCGTTGTCGAACTCAACCGCCGGATGCCCGACGTCGCTGACCTGGGGCAGCTCATCGCCGCCGATCGGTTGGGCGACGTCGATGCGTACGCCGGTGACCAGCCGGATCATGCGCTGGGCGACATCACGTTTGAGCGCCTGTTGCCTTGGCCGTCAAAGATCTTCTGCATCGGGGTGAACTACGGCGGTCGAGCAGCCGAGTACGCCGACTCCACCGATGCCGCCTACCCGTCGGTGTTCCCCCGTTTCCCTGACGGGTTCACGGGACACGACCGGCCCCTCATCCGTCCGCCCGAAAGTGAGCAACTCGACTACGAGGGCGAAATAGTTGTCGTGATCGGCAAAGCCGGACGTCGCATCCCAATGGCTGACGCCCGCCACCATGTGGCCGGGCTGACCTTGGGCAACGAAGGCACGATTCGCAACTGGGTGCGCCACGCCAAGTTCAACGTG
>CALJMD010000175.1 GCA_937981915.1 uncultured Acidimicrobiales bacterium | reverse complement strand
CAAGAGCCGGCTCCACTTGAGCGGAGTTCGACTCGACGCGTTCGAAGTCCTGCGGGAGAGGTTGATTCGGCAACAGCAGGGGGTGGGCTGATTGCGGCTGCTCCACCGGCGCAGGGCGAGCGGGCGCCAACGACTGCAGGTCGTCGATTCCCGGCTCGGTGAACTGCTGTTGCCCTATGGCGTGGTCAAATTCGGCCGGGTGGGTTGGCCGGATCGCCTCGATTGGCGCAGGCGTTGGCTGGGGTGCCGGTTCAAATGGCGCTGGCTCTTGGGTGAGCACTGGTTCGATTGGCGCAGGCGTTGGCTGGGGTGCCGGTTCAAATGGCGCTGGCTCTTGGGTGAGCGCCGGTTCGATTGGCGCGGGCTCTTGGGTGAGCACTGGTTCCAACGGTTCGGGTAGAGGTGGCTCGAAGGCAACTGGTTCGTTGCTTGAGAGCGGAGCTGGCGGCGTTGACATGTCGAGATGGTCTGGAGCCATTGGCTCGGGTGCCGGTTGTGTCATCGGCTGGGGTGACGGTTCCTCGATGGCAGACACGGCCGCCACCGGGGCCGCGATCGACGCGTTGTTGAAGTCATCGGCCTGGTTGAACCCGGAGTAGTCGTCGAATCCCACGGCGCGGTCTTCTGGGGTCTCGGCGGTGATGGTCGGGACTTCGTCGGTGTCGACGAGATTGTCGGCTTCCACCGGTTGGTCGGTGACGAGCGCCGACATCTCGGCCTGCGGGGGCTCGACGGCTGCCGGGGAACGTTTTACCCTCAGCGCCTCGGGGACTGAGGCCTTGGGCCGTCGAATTCGACGCCCGGCGACGCGCCTGTTGGGGGTTTCCGACTCGGCAAGCGAGTCGTCGGCAGAGCTGGTCAGAGTGTCATCTGCTGCCGGTGTGACTTCTTCCACCGGTTTTACCTTGGGGAGGAGGGCCTCGGGTATCCGGCGTCTCTTCGGGGACGCTGCGGTCGGCGCTGACTCCGGTGATTCCGTTGTCACCGGGCGACCGGAGCTGAGCCGATCGTCTACCGAGGGTTCGACACGGCGGACGTTCATCTCAGCCGGGGCTGCAGCGCGGCTCGCTCGGACAGCTGAAAGGGCAAAGGCAGCGAGACAGCCGAGCACCAGTCCACCGATGAGGGCTCCGACCACGATCGGGACCGTGCCCAGTCCACTCGGTGCTGAAGGTACCTGGGCTGGATCGATTACCTGGCCGACGTTTGACGAGATCGTGTTGAGATTTCCGAGGGCGGCCTGTTGAGTGTCGAGATCCCGGCTGATGGCCGACTGCTCGATAGCGGCGGTGATGAAGGCATCGCTTCCTTCCTCAGCGGCAGCCATAGCATTTTCCACTACTGCCAACTCCGCTTTGAGGGCGGATACCTGCTGTTCAAGTGCCTCTTTGGCCGACCGGGTCGCTTCTTCGGCCAGCTCCGAGCGGTAGGCGATGTAGCTGTTGGCCATGGCATTGGCACCGGCCTGAGCCAGCTCCGGGGTTCCGGCGCTGAAGTCGATGTCGATAATGCGAGAGTCTTTAGGGCTGGACGCGGTGGCGCTATCGGCCAGTTGCGTCGGTGACATGGCAATCGACGCTTTTGCCAGCGACTCCGACGCCCGGTTGATCACCGTGTTGGAGGTGACCAGCCGAAGTTCGGTTTCGACGTCGACCTCCGCCCCGCTGGTCACGGTGTCGGTCGGATCGGCCGACACCGGTGATACCAAGACAACGGCCGTGGACTCGTATGAAGCTGGCAGTGTGGCTGCCGCCACCAGGCCTAGCAGGGTCACGGCAAGTGCAACTCCCCCAATGATGATCTTGTGTTCGACTATCGGCTTGAGGTATTGATCAAGCGAAGCAGTTCCGTCTGTACCCATCTGTTCCTCTTTCGCCACCGCTCGAGCAGTTGCTCCTGAGTGATAGGTCGGTTGGTCCAGTGCGCTTCTTTAGCTGCCGAGGTCAGATGTTGGGTGTATGCCTGGGCGCGACCAAGGCCGGGAGCCTGTGCACGTGGCACTGACTTCCCGGCCTTGTGTCGATTGACCTGGTCCTTACGCCGTTGTTCAGGCGTTAGGAAGGTGTTCTATTCGAGTCCGAGATCGAACTGCAGGTCGTTGTTGCCCTTGCGGAAGTTGTGCACCTGGGCGGTGATCACATTCTCACCATCCACGAGAACATCGGGGGAGATCCGGTAGCTTGCGTACCGTTCCTTCTTGCCGTTGAGCCACGTGTTCGGTGACGTGTTGTGGCTGATGGTTCCGTTCGGCATGTTGAATCGAACAACCTCGATGCCATTGATGTAGACCACGGCTCCGTCGTCGGCCAACATTGTCGCCGTCAGGTTGCCGGCCGCAGCCGCATCGTCGACGTTGAAGGTACGAGAGAAGTAGTACGTCCGCTCACCTGAGGACATTGTCGTACCCAGGACCTCCTCACCGAAGCCGAGCACGGCCCGACCGGTCTTGCCGTTGTTGAAACCGCTGGGCCAACCGGCCGGAGTGGAGTTGGCGTTGTCCAGATACGCCCACGTTGAACCGAGAGCGATGTACTCGCCAGGAGCAGGCTCGGGCTCGGGTTCTGGCTCGGGCTGAGGTTCTGGCTGTGGCTCAGGTTCAGGCTGAGGTTCTGGCTCAGGTTCTGGCTGTGGCTCAGGTTCGGGCTCGGGTTCTGGCTGAGGAGCCGGACCCCCGCCGCCTCCGCCCGCATCGGGATCAAAGTCGGTAGGACAGAAGCGAGCGAAGCCGCCCAGCCAACGGTTCTTGCCTGACTCGACACCGCCCACGTGGAAGTCGCCGCCAACCCACAGACAACCGTGCTTGGTGTCTGCGGTGATGGCCCACGTACCGTCACGAGGGCTGTAGAAGTCCGGTTTGAACGGCTCGTAGAGCTCGCCGGTCCGGGCGTCATAGGCCATCACCAGGCGGTGATCGGTCCGTTTGCCTGTCACTGACGAGTGATGGGACAAGATCCCGTTTCGTTCCGAGTAGGTGCAATGGCAGCCGGCGAATACCCAGTCGCCGATCTTGGCTCCGGCCTGATAGGCGCCACCGGCGAAACCACCGGAGTACTCGAAGGTGTTGGCCGAGTAGCCGGTCGAGTTGTAGGCAATCATTGAATGATCGTCGGCATCGAGGGTTTGCACGATGTGCTGTTCACCGACAGCCCACACGGTGTTGGTCCCGGTCACCACATCGAACATCTCCGGTTGCGCCCTCGGGTAGTTGCGAGGAATGTCGATCTTGCCTGGCTTGGTGGCACCGGTGGAATCATCGACGGTGTGGAAGTAGCCGCTGTTGGCCTCGCCGTTGACGGCGTTGAAGTAGCCGGCGAAGTGCACTTCACCTCTGGCTCGGTCAACGTCGACACCCCATACGCCTGATCCGGTCACCTCCGGCTTCCAGCCGGTATCAACCGTGCCGGAGGCGTCAGTGAAACGGATGGCCTTGTAGGCCCTCGTGCGCTTCTTCTGGCCGTTGGCATGGGAGAAGTTTCCGACCACGTACAAGAGTGAGCCGTCGACCTTCAACGCTCGGGTCATGGCCCGCTTGTCCGACCATGGTCGTTCCAAGTTGCCGGTGAACGACGACACTGTCTCGCCGGTCATCGGGTCGAGAGCAACCAAACCCTCACGGGAGGCACCGTTGACCTTGGTGAACTCGCCACCGACAATCAACATGCCGTTGTAAGACTCGAGGGCGTAGACCGCTCGGTCCAGTTGGGGTCGCCAGGTGCTGATCCACTCGCCGGTGGTCACATCGAAAGCGGCCACGTATGGCTGACTGGTGCCGTTGGCGTCCTGGGATTCCTGAACGTTCAAGAAGGCGCCGCCGACGAACATGCGATCGCCGATTTGAGCGAAGTCCCAAACCAAGACGTCAAGTGACTGTGTCTGGGTTTCGCTTGGGTTCTGGTCGGCGACACCCCATCCGGATTCGGGAACCCGATCCAGTTTGGTGATGTCGAAGTTGGCTTGCGCCGACGTCGCCGTCGGGGCTGCGGTAGCGGCCACCATGGCGATGATCATGGCCAAGGCGGCCACGATCGCTGCTGTCTTACCCGACCGGCCAACGTTGCGGACCGAAGTCGCTCGTTGGTCGTCGGAGAGCCGTTCATCCTGATTTGACTCGATCACAGCTCGTACCCACCTTCGGTACAGGCTGACAAGAAGGCGACCAGTACGGCAGGGTCAGCGCTATCGGCTCCGTCGCTCAGCGAGTCAGCCCAAGGGGCCATGCCTGCTACCGCTGATGCCGCGGCGCGCTCAGCAGCCCGTGACATCCGCTGCTTGGCCATGTCAACGTCGCCCTCGTCGAAGGCGGTTACGGCGACCTCAACGTCACCACAAGCCAAGCTGGCCGATTCGTCGAGCTGTCGAAGTTCACCGGCTTCGTTTCGTGACCGTCCGTCACGTAGCCCGATTCGTTCGCCCGGCGAAGGTACGCCGTCGAGTGGTTCGAACTGAGTGAGGAGCTCGTCATCGGAGGCGACTGCGTCGTTGCCCTGGCCAACACCGTTTCCGTTGTTGTTACCGGCGCCCCGATTGTCCTGGCCGTTGGCTTCACCCAGGCCGCCCAGAGCGGCGCGGGCTTGACCGACAGCTTGTGCCGGCTCCGGCAGGTCCGGTGCCGGGAGCAGATCGTCGGGAACGGGTTCCGGTTCGTCGGGCCCCTCCCCCCGATCTTCGCCATTGGCCGCCGCTAATTCAGCCGGCTGATCGCCATCAAGCGCCTCCTCGGAGTCAGTGCACCCCGCGCCGAAGACAACTAGTGCCGCCGCGAGGGCAGCACCTCGCCAAGGCACGGCACGCGTAAGAATATTGCATCGCCCAGTAGTGGTAACCATGACATCCACTGGTACCAGTCATCGCCGAGGTGGGGAATGGGGCCAACGGGCCAATTGACATGGGACAATCTGGGCTGGTGGCCCCAGGACCGGTGTTAGCCGAGGCGGTTGTATGTCGATTGTCGACTACAGGGCTGCAATGGCTTCAGTCAAGGCATCCAAGAACCGATTGTTCTCGGCTTCGGTCCCGACAGTGACTCTGATTCCGTGTCCAGGGAACGGCCGGGTCACTACACCGAGACGCTCCAAACCGAGGTTCACTTCAGCGGTTTGTGCGCCCAACGGGAGGTAGACGAAATTCGCCTGGGTATCGGGGAGCTGATGGCCCTGCCCTCTCAGGGCAGTAACCAGTCGAGTCCGCTCCGCCAACAGCGAGTCGATAAACGGCTGATAGTCGGCCCGGTTCTCGATAACGGCCATGGCGGCCGCCTGGGCCGCTCCGTTGACGGCGAACGCCAGCAGCACCTTGTCCATTTCGGTGATGACGTCGGGATGGGCGACGGCGTAGCCGATTCGTAAGCCGGCCAAACCGAATGCCTTGGAAAACGTCCGAGTGACGATGACATTGTCATGATCGGCCACAAGATCAACCGGGTCACCGAGAGCATCGTCGGAAAACTCCCGGTAGGCCTCGTCGACCACCACGATGACGTCCGACGGAACGCGGCCCAGCAGGGCGGATACGTCGTCGTTGGAGATGGCGGTCCCTGTCGGATTGTTCGGAGTGGCCAGGAGAATCAGTTTGGTTTTGTCGGTGACGGCGTCTGCCACGGCCGCCATATCAAAGGCGTGATCGACCAGGGGAGGATTGACAGCCACCCCGGACATCATCTTCGTGTACACCGGGTAGGCCTCGAAGGACAACCACGGGAATACCACCTCGTCGCCAGGGTCCACGAACGTCAGGCACAGTTGTTGCAGAAGGCCGACCGACCCGCACCCGACCGTTATGCGTTCATCACTGACCCCCAGCCATGTTCCGAGCCGCTGTCGTAGCGCCGAGGCCCGATGGTCGGCATAGCGGTTTGCGTTGAGTGTGGCGGCGGCTGCCGCTTGGGTTACTGCCGGCAACGGAGGGTAGGGGTTCTCATTGGACGCCAACTTGATGGCGTCATCGATGCCATGCTCAGTGTTGGCCTGCTCAGCCGACTTGCCGGGCCGGTAGGCGGCGAGAGCGGCCACCGAGGGTCGCACCCCCTTAGCGCTGTTGCTCATCGGGTCCTCAATTCGCAGCGTCGGTTTACGATCCAACTGATTCGTCAACCGTCGTCAATCATCTTCAGCCGTGGTCGAGTAGCTGTGTGGTTCAACCCGCCGGTTGATCTAGGCGACCCCCGGACTGGGCAATGTGCTACGTTAGTGTACGTGAAGTTCCTTTGTGGCCGTCCCGGCTGTGGGCGAGAATCCACGGCGACGCTACAGATCGACGCCATCAGCGAGACCGTGTCCTTAGTGGACCCCAAGGTGTCGCGTGACGGGGTTCCTCTGTGTCCGCGTCACGCTGATGCCACATCGCCGCCTCTGGGGTGGGCCATGAACGACCTGCGGAGCACGTCACAGGCACTCAATGTCGACGAAGACGCCCAGGGTTCGATCTCTTCGACTCCGCCTCGGGTACGCCCGCCGGGCGAAGAGGCCGAGGACGACGAGGGAAATGTGGATGGAGTGGCTGCCGCCGACGGTCGCCGTCGATCGGGCCGCAACAAACAGTCCCGACTGACCCTTATCTCAGGCGACGAGTCCGGCTCAGCTTCGGGCCAGCGCCACATGTCGCAACGGCAATCGATTCAGGCCCGAGCCGGTCGCTCCGGCGAAGGCGACGCTATCGAGTCCCGGCCCGCTCGGCGCCGCGAGCCGGATGAAGAGGAGCCGACGCAGGAAAGCTTCGCCTTCTCATTCGACTTTGATGATGAGGACGAGCCGGAAGAGCTGCGGGCATCTACTCCGCTGCTCTCCCGGGCTTTTCGATCCGGTTCTCGCTGACGCCTCGGCCCGGCCATCACGGCCCGGCCACCACGGCCACCTGATCTAGGCGTCCTGATAGGCGTCCAGGGGTGGGCACGAACATGCGATGTTGCGGTCTCCGTAGACATTGTCGATGCGACCCACCGGGCAGAAATACTTGTCCATGCTCATGCCGGGCAGCGGGAACGCTGCTTTTCGTCGAGAGTAGGGACGGGTCCACTCGTCGTCGAGCAGTTCGTCAAGGGTGTGGGGAGCATGACGCAGCACGCTGTCTTCGACCTCAACTTGTCCGGACGCCACCTCGTCAATTTCGGCTCGGATAGCGATCATGGCGTCGCAGAACCGGTCAAGCTCGACCAGCGACTCCGACTCGGTCGGCTCGATCATCAATGTGCCGGCCACCGGGAACGACATGGTCGGGGCGTGGAAGCCGTAATCGGCCAACCGCTTGGCCACATCGTCATTGGAGACGCCGGTGTCGTGGGTGATCTGTCGAAGATCAATGATGCACTCGTGGGCCACCAGCCCGTCGTCGCCGGTGTACAGCACCGGGAAATGTGGATGTAGCCGACGGGCGATGTAGTTGGCGGACAAGACAGCAACTTCGGTTGCTTCCCGAAGTCCATCAGGACCCATCATGGCGATGTACATCCAGGAGATTGGGAGGATGCCAGCCGATCCATACGGTGCAGCCGACACCGGCCCGACTGCGCCACCCTCGGAGTCAAGCATTGGGTGACCGGGCAGGTAGGGGGCCAAATGGGCGCCTACGGCCACCGGCCCAACCCCGGGGCCACCGCCACCATGGGGAATGCAGAACGTCTTGTGCAAGTTGAGGTGACTGACGTCGGATCCGAACTTGCCGGGCTTCGCCCAGCCAAGCAGGGCGTTCAGGTTGGCACCATCGGTGTATACCTGTCCACCGGCATCGTGGATGATGCCACAGATCTCTTCCACCGCCGCCTCGTACACACCATGGGTCGACGGATAGGTGATCATGAGAGCGGCGACCGTGTCGCCCTGTTCGGCCACTTTGGCTCGAAGGTCGTCCAGATCAACGTTGCCGGCATCGTCGCAGGCTGTCACCACGACCCGCATACCGGCCAGGATCGCCGAAGCAGCGTTGGTGCCGTGGGCCGACGAAGGGATCAGGCACACGTTGCGCTGGTCGTCACCTCGGCTCAAGTGCCATTGGCGGATGGCCAGCAGCCCGGCGAATTCGCCCTGGCTCCCGGCATTCGGTTGCAGTGATACCGCGTCGTAACCGGTCACTTCGATCAGCCACGACTCCAGCTCGTCGATCAGCTGCCGGTACCCGACTGTCTGTTCATCGGGTGCGAACGGGTGAATACCAGCAAATTCGGGCCACGTGATCGGTTCCATCTCCGCCGCCGCGTTCAGTTTCATCGTGCAGCTACCGAGAGGAATCATGGTTCGATCCAACGCCAGATCGCGGTCGGACAGGCGTCGGAGCCAACGCAGCATTTCGTGCTCGCTGCGGTACAGGTGAAAGTTGGGGTGCGTCATGAACTCGCTGGTGCGGAGCAGGTCAGTCGGCAACTGATACCGCTCGTCGCCCACCTCAGCGGAGGGCTCGGTCACCGCGGAATCACCCGACAAGAGCGCCACCAGCTGATCGACAACCTGATCAGTGGTGGTTTCGTCGAAGCTGGCGGCTAGGTGATCATCGTCGATTAGGCGAAGGTTGACACCGGCTTGGTGACAACGCTCCAGTAGCTCACCGGCTCGCCCGGGAACAGTGACGGTGACGGTGTCGAAAAAGCTGCTGCCAACCTCGACCCCGCCCGCCGACATGGCGGCGGCGAAACGAGAGGCCACTCGGTGAATCTCTGTGGCGATCGCCACCAGTCCTTCAGGGCCATGCCAGGCGCCATAGGCGGCAGCCACATTGGCCAGCAGGGCTTGGGCCGTGCAGATGTTTGAGGTGGCTTTCTCCCGACGAATGTGCTGTTCGCGGGTCTGTAGCGTCAGGCGGTAGGCCGGGCGACCCCCATCATCGACCGACACGCCGACCAGTCGGCCCGGCAGGCTGCGAACGTGGCGCTCAGTTGTAGCCATGAAACCGGCGTGCGGCCCCCCGAATCCCATAGGAACACCGAGCCGCTGAGCTGAGCCGACAACTATGTCGGCCCCGAGCTCGCCCGGTGGGGTCAAGAGGCAGCAGGCCAACAGGTCGGTGGTGACTGCGGCCAGACCGCCGGCAGCATGAACAGCATCGATGGCAGGCTTGAGGTCACGTACCTGCCCGGTCGATGCCGGATGGCTGAACAGGGCACCGAAGACTGGCTCACCGCCAAAGACGTTCTCGGCGTCAACCTCGCCGCTCGACGGGGCAAGCGACTCGATCAGTGCGTCAAAGCTGCCGACGACAAGCTCGATGCCAAGGGGTTCCGCCCTGGTCTGCAAAACCGCCAGCGTTTGCGGATGACAGTCATCGTCGACCCAGAAACGGTTGGCTTTCGATTTGCCGACTCGTCGCACCATGGTCATGGCCTCGGCTGCCGCTGTCGCTTCGTCCAGGAGAGAGGCGTTGGCGATCTCACAACCGACAAGGTCAGCGACCATGGTCTGGAAGGTCAACAACATTTCCAGTCGGCCCTGGCTTATCTCTGGTTGGTACGGCGTATACGACGTGTACCAGGCGGGGCTCTCGATCATGTTTCGCTTGATTACCGGCGGGGTGATGCAGTCGTTCCAACCCGTTCCGATCAGCGACGTGGCGACGACGTTCTTGTCCGCCAACTCCTGCAGACGGCTGAGGGCTTCGTGCTCGCTCAGCGGTCCCGGAACGTCGAGACGGTCGGCGAGTTGAATGGCATCGGGAACCGCGGCGGAGAGTAAGTCGGTGGTGCTGTCGTAGCCGATGGCCTCCAACATCGATTTCTGCTCGGCATCGGTCGGGCCGATGTGGCGTCGGGCGAAGGGAATCGTCATAAGTGAATCTCGCTGCAGTAGGTAGTCGGACGTGCCGTGAACGTCAGTTCACGGGTTTCCAGGACGGAGGTTCGGTGATGTGGCCAACGTTCGCTAGCGTCCTGGGCAAATCAGAGCACACAGCCGATGCGGCTCGGGTCCGTGGGCGGGTGGGAGCGAGCGCGGTCTGCTGTGGCCGCTGCACCTCCCTCTGTCGCGGGTACCTGAGAGATTCGGGACTGGTCCCTTTCCCCTTCGGCGGCCGAGTAGATCGGCTCTCTCCAGAGTTCGCCTAGTCGCGCGGTACCTGGTACCTGAGAGATTCCGAGGTCGTTGCTCCTTCGGTGGGCCATCTGGCCGCTCTCCCGCACGGGGCGATTGAATTGTAGGTCGCCGCTTAGAGCCGACGACCTCTTCGACAGTAGCGGGTTAGCGGGCCAACGTCACCAGCCGGCGCGGATTGCATGTTGGGACCGGGGCGCTGTCACGTCAGTTCGAGAGCGGCGTTTGCCATTTCCTCAACCTGTTGACGGTAGAGATCGGTGTCGACCGACGAGTCGGCCATAACGCCTTTGAGGTAGCGAGCGAGGACGCCTTCGACGATGGCGGCCAGGCGCCAATACTGAAACGCCTGGTAGTAGCCCTGGTTGCTCATGACGTGGTCGAGGTCGAAACCAGTTCGGTCGCAGTAGGTGGCCACGACCTTCTCCCGAGACCAGAACCCACCGGCCTGCGTGGGGAACGAGGTTGCTCCTCGCACTGCGTCTTCGCCTGGTTCGGCCCAGTTGTTCAGCAGGTACCCGATGTCGGCCAGAACATCTCCCAACGTGCACAGTTCCCAGTCCAGCACGGCGACGACTGCTCCCTTCGCTGGATCAATCAACATGTTGCCGAACCGGTAGTCGCCGTGGACGATGCCGGCGTAACGTTGCTCGGGCTTGGCCGCTACGAGACGGCGGTGGGCCTCGGTCATCGCCGGCAGTTCTCGGGTCTTCGACTTCTCCCATTGGGTGTTCCAACGTTTGAGTTGCCGGTCGAGGTAGCCGTCTACTCGGCCTAGTTCGCCGAGGCCGACCGAAGCAGGTTCGAGGGTGTGAAGTTTGGCCAGTGCGTCGACGAGGGACGCGCAGGCGGCGCTGCGAACGTCGAGATCGGGTAGCGCCGCGATCGCGGTTTCCTCATCGTGCAGAACGACGCCGTCGACGTAGTCCATGATGTAGAACGGTGCGCCGTTGATCGATTCGTCTTCGCACATGCCTAGTGCTTGTGGGACTGGCACGTCGCTTTGGCCGACGCCGGAAATGATCCGATGTTCACGACCCATGTCATGCGCGGTTGCCAGTACCGCTCCCAGCGGGGGCCTTCGTAGGACGAGATCTCGGCCTGCCCCGTCGGGTTCGGTTCCGGTGACCCGGTAGGTGAGGTTTGAATGCCCACCAATTATCAACTCGAACGTGAACGGGCCGCTGGCGCCGGAGATGTTGTTCTCCAGCCACTGGCTGACCGGCTCCACGTCGATGCCGGTCAGTGGTCCTTCGTTCGAATGCATCCGTTCTTTGTAGCCGAACGGAACTACCGGTGGAAAGCCCGACTTTGGGGGAGTGGCACTGAGAACTAGCCTGGACAGCATCGATGAACAGACTTCACCGGCCATGGATCGCCGGCCTAGGTCGGTGGTTGGACTTCCGGTAGCCGCCGTTGTGGTCTTGGTCATGCTCGCTGTGTCGGCTTGTACCGGGCTTGAATCCGACTCGGCTGAACAGCCTGATGGGTCGGCGACCACGCAGGGCGACCCTGGCGGCGATGTAGCCGAGGACGCGCAGCCAGAATCCGAGTCTGGTTCGGGCTCTGAATCTGGCCCCGAATCTGGCTCTGAATCTGGTTCGGGCTCTGACTCTGAATCTGGCGAGGTGAGTAACGCCGAGGTTCTTGAGCTGCTGGCCGAACTCCCCGGTCAGCTGGCTGTCGGAAACGGAACCGAGTTGCTGGTGGGCCGGGCCGATGGCCAAAGCCTGGTTCAGCTTGACGGGGGCGATGCCGTTCTAGCGTCGCAGCCGACGTGGTCCAACGGCGGGAATCAGTTGGTGTGGACCTCAGCCGACGCCGACGCCCAGCTGTCCAAGGTGCTGAGCTTCGACGACGAGGGTCTTCCCGACGGTGACCCGCTCGTCAGCGACGCCGCCGGTCCACCCATCTTCTACTACCAGTGGAGTTCCGACGATACGAGCCTGCTGTATCTTCGGAACTCGCCGGCCGGCGCTCAGGTTGAGGCTGGCCGTCTCTCTCCGGGGGTTGACGTCGCCCCGGTCGCGGTCGGTACTCCGTTCTTCGCCAGCTGGGCCCCTGACGGTCAGTCGGTTGCCGTACACCGCAACAGCTTTGAAATTGGAGTGTTCGACCAGTTCTCGTCCGCTGAGGAGGTCGAAGATCCTGAAGTGACCGGACCGATTGCCCAACTACCGCGGACCCGAGGAGAGTTCACCACGCCGGGGTGGATTAGCAATCGGCAAGTTGTTGTCGTCAACGATGGAGACTTGGTGATCGCCGACGTTGATCTTGCTGCGTCGTCCATGCAAGTGGCCCGACAACTTCTTTCCGACGTGGGCTCCATACGTTTCGTCGTGAGTCCCGATGGTTCAAAGGTTGCGTTGCAACAGCCCCCTGAGCAGGGAGCCGAAGTGGTGGAGGCGGTAGCCCCTCGTTCACTCGACGTCAGTGAGGCGCCGTCTGGTCGCTTGCTGCCGGTACAGGGCGGTGATCCAACGCTGGTGGTCTTGGACTTGGCCTCAGGTGAGTCCACGGAGGTCACCGACTCGGTTGCGGTGGCCTGGGAGTGGAGCCCTGACAGCAGTCGGCTTGCCTGGTTGGAGGCTGACTCAAGCGGACTGGCGAAGTGGCAGTTCTGGTCAACCGACCCGAATGTCGCCGGAGACCTTCCGGGCAACCGTCGAGCTCCATCGCTCCGTCTCAGTCGCAAGTACCTCAGCAGCTATCTTCCGTTCTTCGCCCAGTACACCCACAGCGTGACCGGTTGGTCGCCGGACTCAACAGCGTTTGCCACCGCAGGTTCGGCCGAAGGGGTCGGCGGTATCTGGATTCACCTGGTCGATTTCGACGCCCCGGTTCTTCCAGTGGCGGAAGGTGACTTTGTGACCTGGGGCGGCGGGCCGACACCGCCTGCTTCGGGAGCAGCCATCACCTAGATCTGCCTACCATCAAGCCGTCCGCGTCGATCTGATTGTTGAAGTTTGCGACAGATCGCTGATGATCCGATAGTGTAAGGCGTTGTACCCGCAAGCTTGGGTACTGTTCTGCCCCCTACTAGGGGGCACCCGCCGCAAACAGAAAGATCAATCGGACGATGGATCAACGCCGACGACAATCGTCGTTCTCTTTTGACGAACCTCTAGCCGAATCGCCGGACCCCGATGTGACGTCGGGACCGGGCTTATCCGATGACGAGGCCTTCGAGGCCCTCGCCGCCAGCATGTCGCTCTTTGCGCCATTGCTGCCGGACGTCTCCAATTCTGGCGACGACGATCGTCTCCGCCCTGAACCTCCTGAAACCGCCACGGACATAGGCAGCAGTTGTGATCTAGCGAACTGCCGTGCCACTGATCTCGCCAGCGATATGACTAGTGATGTCGATGGTGACATCGCCAGTGATACCGATGGTGACATCGCCAGCGCTAGCACCAGTGATATGACCGGCGATCAGAACATCACCGCCATGCCGGTGGTGGAGATTCCTGAGCAGGCAGCCGTCGAAGCAATGGAAGCCGCTTACCAAAAACCGCTTCCGGCGGCGCGCGTCGCCCCGCTCCCGGAAGAGTTGCCGGCGCTGGAGCCGTTCGACGGGGGAAGCCCGGTCGCCCGTAGCAGCCAGGGATGGCTTGATCCGATGGCGTTCAATCGCGACGCCGATAATGCTCTGACCGGCCAACCGGGTCGCATCGAACCACCAGACTTTGTTGGGGCATCTGTCGACGTAACCGCCGATGAGGATCTCGACGTAACCGACGATGGGGATCTCGGCGTCTTCGGCACCTCGAGTGGAGCCGACGTTGACAACAGCTTCCGTGACATCGTCACGATCGGTCTTCTAACCGGCGAAATCTCGACTGATTTCATCGCTGCGGCACAAAGGACGGAGGGTGCCGCAGCCGTGTCATCAATCGGAAGCGATGAGTATCCCGAAGCTGGGCGTTGGTGGCGCCCGACGACACTAGACGAATTTCAGTCCGTCATCGAAACGTACCTGCAGCCGGTTGCCGCCGTCTCTGCCAGTCTGGTGCAGCGGCCAGAACTCCTCGATGATGTCGTGGCCAAGACCTTTCTCTCCGCATGGGTTGAAGGCAGAGAAGGCGTTCCGTCAGAGCCAATAGAGTCGTGGTTGTACTCCATCTCTCTCGGCGTGGTGCGACAAAAAGATCGTCATCATCGACGTCTTGGAGCGGTGGCGAACACTCGCTACCCGGCGCCGGCCCATCGCGGCAGCGAGGAACTCCGTCAGGCGCACGCCCGGGCAACCTGGGAAATCTGTTTAGCACTAGGCGAGTTGGATGACCTGGAACGCACGGTGCTGCGGCTTTCGCATCACGGAGGTCTGCTTCCCACCGAGATCGCAGCCGAAACCCACAGCTCCCTAGGAGCGGTCAAGTCTTGTGTTTATCGGGCGTCAAGTCACCTGATCAGTCGGCTGAGTCATCGTCTTGAAGTCGAGGACGACGCCGAGGTCGACCCCGACGTTGACTCTGGGGATGTTGAACCGATTGAGGATCTTGACGAGGTCGTCGCCGACAGCCGAGTCGACCACACATGGTACCTCGCCGGGATCGCCGACGGGGCCAGCCTGTCCGCCATCGATCGGCGGGTCATAAAGGATCTTCGCGCTCAACTGGCAGCCGAGTACGTCTGGCGTGCACCGACCAGAGGACTGGCTGAAGCGATTGTCGCGGCGGCAGCCGACAACGAAGGAACACTCACGCCCCGCCGAGACCCTCAAGGGGATGGCGGGCATCTTGCCGGAGGCCCGCAGGCTGACACTTTGCCATCGAGTCCAGACTGGGGCGCAGCTACGTCACCGGCACCGCAAGCACAGCCTACGCCGATCGCCGAAACCGGCTCACATGACGTGGTCGCCTCACCATCGATTGATCGACCTACAGCCCAAGCGTCGACGACCGGGGGAGTAGCAGGTCTCGTTCGAACAACAGTGCAGTACGACCCCGAGGTGGCCAAGGAGCGGCCCATTTCTCGGCTGCGGCGGGTGGTACATCCGTTGAAAGCCGGGCCGAGTCGTGGGCAGACCAGGCCCCGGCAGGCGCCGCAGTCAACCGATATTCGAAAGATACGTCGATCGCCCGAGGCAGCCACCGCGCCGGTACCGATTCAGCCGGCGCCGCAGCCTGAGGATTTCATCGCCGATGAGCAGGCAGGCGTCGGCAATCATGAGGAAACGCCCAGATCCGGATCGGTAACAGCTGGGTCGGCTCAGGCTGCAGCGGTGTCGCATGGGAAGGTGGCCGCACTGGCGATTGGAGTGATCGTCTTGGCGGCCGCGATCATTCTTGCGCCGTATGTCTTGGGCTCTGGACCGACCGAGACTGACACGCTCGACTTCGAGCTGAACGCAACCGCAGCAGATCCTGATGCGACGGCGGTTGCGACCGTCTCCCAGCTAGGAAGCGAAACCATGTACCGACTCTGGCTAGGCGGCCTGAACCCGACTGGAGACCAACACTTCTAT
>CALJMD010000174.1 GCA_937981915.1 uncultured Acidimicrobiales bacterium | reverse complement strand
AAACCCGCTATTTCTAGCGGGTTTCTCAGCGGAGAGAGGGGGATTCGAACCCCCGGAACCCTTGCGGGTTCAACGGTTTTCAAGACCGACGCAATCGTCCGCTCTGCCATCTCTCCGCAGACAAGACTAGCCGAAATCGGTGGCAGGCAAACAGGGGATTCTGACAGGCACCGACACGCCCGCTGACGCGCCGAGGCGGCACTACCAACCGGATCCGACAACGACGAAAGGCCCAGGCCAGGCGAACCGACCCGGGCCTATCTGTCGAGAGGGCCAACTGCCGTGCATGGTCCGGTTACCACACCACGGGTAGATTCAGCGGCCCTCGGAAGGCCCAGCCACCGAAACGCGCCGTATCAGCGGACTGATCGACCCGCAGCGAGTCGCCTAACCGGTCGAACAACTTTGGCAGGGCCACGTTGCCGACCAGGCTGCGAGATGCCGCCGCTCCGGCGCAGAAATGGGGTCCAGCCCCGAAGGTCAGGTTGGCTGAGGTGTCGCGGGTGACGTCGAACCGCTCGGGCTGGTCGAAGTGGTCTTCATCGTGGTTGGCCGAGCTGAACATCAGAAACACCCGCTCATCCGGTTCGAACGTCACGCCGCCAAAGGTGTGCTCGACGGCGATGCGTCTGGGCGACATACCAATAGGGGAGATCCAACGGCAGTACTCCTCGAACACGGCCAGCCACGACACTTCGCCGGCCCGGGCCAACGCCAACTGATCGGGATGCGTCAGCAACGCCCACACCGCTCCGGCGATGGCGTCACGAGGTTCGTTCTGGCCACCTGAGATGGTGAGCTTGATATTGGCCCTGACACGGTCCATTGGCATTCCCGACTCAGCCATTACCGACAACAAACTGTGATCCGGCTCGGCCCGAAGAGCAGGTAGCCGCTCCTCGATGGCAGCGTCGATGTCTGCCACCGCTAACAAGCACCGGCGCTCCACCTCGGGGTCTCCGGCGTAGTTGGCGATCCCGTCGATCATGGCCTGGCTCCACGCATCCAGCTCGGTATACGACACCTGGGTAAGCCCGGTCATCGCCTTCAACGCTTCGCCGCTCAACGCGGTGGCATAGGCCGACACCAGGTCGGCTCGGCCATCGGCCATGGCCTCGAAGTCGTCCAGCACTCGGTCGGCCAGTTGTTCGAACTGGGCGGCCCAGGTGGCCTCGACCCGTCGGGGCGAAACCGCCGGGTAGTAGACGAAGCGTTCCTGGCGATGCTCCTCGCCGTCGGAGCGCATCATGTTCTTGCCCATCAACTCGTTCATCAACCCGCCCGGCTGATCGGACGAGAAGACAGCCACGTTCTTCTCACAAGTGTGGATGTCGTCCCGGCGGGTCAGCAAAGTTGCCCCGAGTTGCGGCACGAAACAGATCGGCGCTTCAGCTCGCATGTGGGCCAATGCCGGGTACGGGTCGGCCCAGAATTCGGCCGGGTCAACGTCTACAACCGGGGCGTCTGACACCTTCCAACCCTACGGTCAGTTTCCGACGGGGACCAGCCAGCGCTGGTCCCCGTCGGCGTCAGTTCTTACTCGGGGCAAACGACCGTTATCTCGATGGGGACAGCCTCAATCTGACCGTTCGACAGAACAGCAGCTGCATCAGCGGCGGCCGCCTGCGAATCAAACGGGGCTGAGAGGGTGAAGGTTCCGTCAGCCGCCATCCCGATTGCCTCAGCTGCCCCCACGTCACAGTTTGAGATCCTTGAGTTGAACCCGAGGGCGTCAACGTCGGCCATCGCCGCGGTCAGGAGCGGGTCGTACGGGTTGCTTGCCCCGGCGACCACGAGAACCCATTCGGCCTGACCGGTCGGGCGATCTCCGGTTGGTTCGGCCACGCCACTTGCGGACGAATCATCACTCTGGCGGTCAACAGCTCCCTCCCCGCTGTCGACCCCTTCCACGGACTCTGCCGTTTCCTGGCCAACTTGGTTGCCGTCGACGACGACCTCCAGAGCCGGTCCGCCCCCAGCCACAGTGGAGCCGGTGGAAACCGTAGGGGCGACAGCGTCCGGCAGGGGCTGGCTGTCAGTGCAGCCAGCCATCCCGCCGATTAACGCCAGTCCCGCTGCGACGACCAGGGCCCGCCGCCCGGCCACCATGGTGAATGTGCGATTGAACACAACCAGTCCAGTTCAGTTTGAAACGTCAGGCTCAGCCGTAGCGGAGGTGACCCTGGCAGTGGAGCACCTCAGTGAGGAGGTTGCCTGCCTGGCAAGCACCGTCTCGGAACGATCCGTCGATGTAGGTCTTGGAAGACTCTGACTGGTAACGGGTGCCTTCATGCATGACGTAGTCGACGTATAGGTTCCGGTCGTAGTCGCCGTTGACTGCGTCGTTGGCGAAGACAATCTCGATGTCGCCGATCGTCGCATCCTCAGGCACGGCTACGGTGTAGTCGGCCACATCGGCGGTGACTTCAACAGAAGCAACCTTCGCACCGCTGACCACCACATCGAAGATCTCGTCGCCGGTATAGCCACGGGCTCGCACCACCAACTTGCCGTCCATGTTTACATCGGCGCCGGCGTACTGGAAGTAGCCGTTGCAGTGCAGGGTGTTCGTCTTCAACATGCCTGCCTGACAGCGAGACTCCGCGAACGCACCGACAGCGTAGGTGGTGTCGGCATTCGACTGGTACTCGACTCCGCCATAGACAACACGGTCAACTGTGACGTTGCGGTCGTAGCCGTCTCGGTAGGCGTCGTTAACGAAGGCCACCTGGATGCTCGACATCTCGGTTCCCGTGGGAACGACGGCCGAATAGTCGGTCATCTTCGTGGTCAGCTCGATGGATGCAACTGATGCACCGTCAACCCGAACCTCAAGCCGCTCATCGCCGGTTGAACCACTGGCCCACACGGTCAGGCTGTCAGCTGGCGTAACCACGGTGGTCGTTGGGCCTTCCGGCTTTGTGGTGGTCGGGCCAGCTGTCGTGGTCGATGACGGGGCTGTCGTGACCGGAGCGCTTGTTGACGGAGCCATGGTTGTTGTCGGCTCGGACGGAGGAGGCGTCGTCGTTGACGGAGGCTCCGGAGGCGCTGTAGTGGGAGGTGCTGTCGTGGTGGTTGTGATCACAACCGTGCCGCCGGTGTTGATCCGCTGGGCCGGTACATCGGCGCACGGTTCCAGGGTTAGCAGTCCGCCGCCCCACTGGTTCTTAGGATGAGCCGCAAGGCACTTCTCGTTGCCGACGTTGTAGAGCTGGTGCTCTCCACGCCACTCCCAGATCTGATGGGCCGCGCCGTTGCACGTCCACACGTGGAGCCCTTCAAAGCAGGCGTCGTTGGACTGGAACTGGATGTGGAACTGTTCACCCTGGAGCGGCGTGAACTTCACCTTCTGCTCGGCTGAACCGTTGCACGGATAATGTCCGGCGCGGGCGGCGTTTGGCATGAACTGTGGCTCGACGCACAGGCCGCTCGACTCAAATCGAAGGTCGTCGGGGAAGTCCGCTGTCGAGGTGCCCTGGCCCATGTCGTAGTCACAGTTGCCGGGAAGACCCCAGTCGTTCACCATCCACGTGGCGTACTTGTCGCCAGTGGCGTCGTTGACCGCGGCCTGGAAGTCACAGATGGCATCGGTCGAGTTCTCATACATGAAGTTGTCCGGGTAGTGACCGAGGTTGGTTAGAACCTGGGCCA
>CALJMD010000173.1 GCA_937981915.1 uncultured Acidimicrobiales bacterium | reverse complement strand
GCCGGAAGACCCTGCCTTTTGGAAGGATGCCGAAGGGCCGGTGAAGGGAGCACTGTGGAGTCCGGATGCCGGGTATGTCTCCGACCCCCAGCTCTCCTGCCACAACCTCCAGCGCGGAGCCGAAGCCGACGGTGGCGAGTTCCGTTTCCGCACCGAAGTCACCGACGTACTGACGGATGGCGACAAGGTGACGGGAGTGGTTCTGTCCGACGCGTCGGGTAGCAGCGTCGCCGTTAACGCCTCCATCGTGGTAAACGTGGCCGGACCGCACAGCTATCTGATCAACCAGATGGCCGGGGTGTACGACGAAATGAACATCAAAACCAAAGCCCTCCGTCACGAGGTTCACCACGTGCCGTCACCAGAGGGCATCGACTTCATGTCGGCTGGCGCTGTCGGGGCCGACGACGACATTGGCTTCTACTTCCGGCCCGAGGTGGGGAACAACGTCTTGTTGGGCAGCGTGGACGCCGACTGCGACCCCAGCGAGTTCGTCCACCCCGATGACTACGACACCAGCATTGATCGGGAGCAGTGGAAAACTCAGGTGCTGCGAGCGTCCCGCCGCATGCCCGGCATGGGCATACCCCCGGATCATGAGGCGAAAGGCATCGTCGACCTCTATGACGTCAGCGACGACTGGCTGCCCATCTACGACCGCACCGCGGTGGACGGCTTCTACGTCGCCATTGGCACCAGCGGCAACCAGTACAAGAACGCCGGAGCCGTCGGCCAAGCCATGGCCGACCTCATTGATGCCGTCGAAGGCGGTCACGACCACGACGCCGAGCCGGTTCACGTCACCGGCCGCTACACCGGCCTTGAGATCGACCTGTCGGCCTACAGCCGCAACCGCGAGATCAACCCCGACTCGTCCATGTCGGTCCATGGCTGAGGGCAGCTGGCTGAAGACAGCTGGCTGAGGGCAGCGGCTGAGATCTGATTGATGAGGTATCTGTGAACGTTGAGCCACCAGTACAGCACCACGTAACCGTTGTTGAAGACAGTCGACGATGGGAACATGTCACCCTTCGGCCGGGTGACACCATCATCGCCACCCCACCCAAGACGGGTACCACCTGGACCCAGGGAATCGTGAGAGCGCTCCAATGGCCTCACGGTGATTCACCCGAACGGCCAGGTCCGTTTTCGGTGTGGCCCGACCTGCGGATGATCCCAATAGAGGAGATGGTGACCAACTCCGAGGCACTACCCGGTCGTAGGCAACTGAAAGCCCATCTGCCGGCCACGGCCCTTCCCTGGTCGGAGTCGGTGCGCTACGTGGCCGTGTTCCGCAATCCGGCCGACACTCTGGTCTCGTGGGCGAACCATCGGGCGGCCATGTTCCCCGATCGGGTTGCCATGTTGAATGAGGTTGCCAGCGATCTCACGCCGTTGCGAGAGGCATTCGACGGCGAAGACTACGACTACTTATTCGATGAGTGGGTCCGGTACTGGAGCCCGTTCGAGTTTCGGGCCAGCTGGGGGCCGAAGCGATCGGCCGACAACGTGCTGTTGGTGCACTACGCCGATCTGTACCGCGACCTTGAAGCCGGTATGCGTCACCTGGCCGACTTCCTTGACTTCGACGTTCCCGACGAGTGCTGGCCCGACATGGTGGAGCGCTGCAAACTGGACTCAATGCGAGAAGCGGCTCGAGTCAGCGCCCGCGGACTCAACGTCTCGTTCCAGAACGGCGCGGACTCGTTCTTCTACAAAGGCGGTATTGGCCGGGGAGCCGAATTGCTACCGGCCCACATCATGGCCAAGATCGAGCAGGAGAACCAGGCGCTCGATCCGGCTGCCGCCGCCTGGTTGGCCGACGGCAACGCCAGCGGCGTAGCCATCTAAGGATCAGATCAGAGTGTTCCCCGATCGGTTTCTTCTTGGCCATCGGGCAGAGTGAGAGCGTGGACACGGCAGCCGCTGAGGCTGTCGCCGGGCCGCTAGCGATGATTACTGCTTGAGGTCGGCTGCGGCCTTCATAGCGTCTTCGCCTTTCTTCCACAGGTTGCCCTGCCAGAGTTCTTCGAGGCCGGTTTCGCCCGATGCACCTTTGGTGGTGAGGTACGCGGCGTACGACGTCGGCTTGTGGCCGGTCAGATTGTAGAAGTCGGGGCTGCAACGGCAGTAGAACCCGTTGGACAGGTACTCGAAGAACTCGGCTCGTGTGCTGCCGAAGTCTCGCTCGAAATCGTCCATATTTTGGGGGCGATACTCGATGGTCTTGCCCATCGCCTGACCCAGGTTGGAGGCGATCTCGGCCATTGTCTGAGGCTCCGGTCCGGTCAGATCGTAGAACTTGTCAGCATGTCGCTCCGGCCCTTCGGTCAGAACGACGGCCGCCGCTTCTGCGATGTCACGGGTGGCGACAAAGGAGTTTCGAGCTCCCCCAAGCGGATTGGAGAACCAGCCCTCGGTGGCAATGTTGTCCGAGTCGGTCTTGAGGAGGTGGTTCATGAAGAAGTTGTTGCGCAGCACGGTGACTGCGAGACCTTCGTCGATGAGCGCCTTTTCGCCCCACCAGTAATGCTGCAACATGAGCGGAATCCCGGCGCCCGGGCGCGACGCGTGCTTGTCGGCGTCATAGGAGGCGGTGTTGGTATCGGCACCCATGCAGCTGATCCGCACGACATGAGTGATCTGGTCGGACCGGCGACCGAGCTCCTTACAGAACGCCAGGTGACCTTCCAGCATCGGATCGAGCGATGCCGAGTACACGGCGCTGACCCCGTCGAGCGCCGCCTCCCACGTGGCGGCATCGTTCAGGTCAAACGGCACGACTTCATCAGCCCCCAACGCCGTCAGTGCATCACGGTTGCCGGGGCTGAAGGAACATGCCCGCACGACAAAGTCGCCTTCAGCGGCCAGGAGGGCCACGAGCTCTTTGCCGATCCGACCCGACGCCGAGGTGATGAGCACTACAGGTTTAGACACGACCGCTCCAACAAGTGAGATGAGACAGCGACTCTACTGAGCTGCCGGATCAAACTGTCGGATCAAAGCGTTTGGCAGCTCTAACCCGAGACGACCAACTGTGTCAATGGCGGGACGGGCAAACTCGGCGTTAGCCGCACTGACATTCGTAGGAAGCGTTGGCGAAACTGAGATCAGCCATGTAGCGATGCCGTATCGAAAAGTAGTGATCGAACACGCCGACACCGTCTTCAAAGGTCGCCAGATGATCCCAAGAGTCTCCCTGCCGAGGAGCGTCAGCCCGAACGTTGGCCGGTTGAGGCGTAGGCACATCCTGTATCGCGGCTGGGTGCCCAAAAAGCTGACCCACAGCATCCACCGAGACTCTCAGATCTCCGAGCGCCTCAGAAAACTGCACAAGGACAGGGTCCCTCCAATCCAGGCTGATGGCGTCGACAACCAGATGCGAAGCCGGAATGGTGTAGTACGGGCCGACCATCTCAACAAACGTGGGCGGATCAAGATGGATGAACTCGAAGTCGTCCGGATCGAGCGGGCACGCTTGCTCCTCAAGGTCCTGCGCGTTGGAATACAACACGGCACAATGTCGAGCAGCAGTGTCGCCACCCCAGTCGAGCTCATCCATCCACGGGTAGCCATCAAAGAACGAGAGCTGTCCTGCCCCCGGTTGATCGTCGATGATCGGCGGCAACCTAGCGAGATCGATGTGAGCCGTATGAACCAGTGCCCGCCCATCGACCGTTGGCCAATTGGAACCGGTCGGCAACATGGCGTTTCCGCGAACCCAGCTAGCCGACGGCTTGTCGGTCGGCACCACGGCGAGAGCCGGCAGAATCAGCGGCAACACAATGGCTGCATCCTCAGGCGAGAACAACTCCTGGACTACGCCCAAGAGATCAGCTCGCGACTCAATCATCAACATCCAACAACCCCTATGTTTTGCTGGCCAAGACTAGCAACGGCCAAACTGTTCTGCACTCCAGGACAACCGAGAGCAATCGTCTAGGTCATAACCATCCAGGCAGGTCTCATGGTTCCCCCGACGGGGTTGATCCAGCGGCAAAACAACGAGGCGAGATCTCACCCGACATATTCACCGAGGTCGCCGGAGCCATGATCGACATCCAGTGCAACGCACTGCTGATGAGAATGGCAACGGGCGCAGACCCAGCGCTTCTGCGGGCCCGGGCGCTGCTGGCATTTTGACGGCCTTAACGCCGCCGATACCCAAGCCTGAGAAACCAAACCTGGGAGGCCTTACGGTGTCCCGTCGAACACGATGACACTTCGGGCGAACCTACCGGCTCTCAACTCGTCGAATGCCTCGTTGATCTGGTCGAGACTGACCCGATCGGCAATCATGTCGTCCAACGGCAGCCGACCCGACATGTACCGTTCAACCAGCGCCGGCATGTCAACCCGGAACCGGTTCGACCCCATGTTCGAGCCCTGCAACGTCTTCTCATCCAGCAGTGCAGCGGCGTCAACTTCGATCTTCTGCCCCTCGGGAACCATACCGATGACGGTTGCGTCGCCTCCGGCGCACAACATCTCGAAGGCTTGCTCGCAGGTGTCCTTGCGGCCGATCGCCTCAAACGAGTATTCGACCCCTCCCTCGGTCAGCTCGACCACCGCCTCAACCGGGTCGACCGCCGACGGGTCGATCACATCGGTGGCGCCAAATTGTTGCGCCAACCCAAGGTTGTCCGGGTTCAGGTCGATAGCGATGATCTTGGACGCACCGACAGCCACGGCACCAAGCACTGCGGCCAGGCCAACGCCTCCACATCCGATGACGGCAACCGAAGCGCCAACTGGAACAGCTGCGGTATTGACCACTGCCCCAAAGCCGGTCATCACCGCGCACCCGATGAGGGCCGCGCGGTCAAGCGGCATGTCGGGGCGGATCTTAACCACCGCGGTCTCATGAACCAGCATCTTCTCGGCGAACGACGACAGGTGATACAGCTGCCCGATGTCCTCGTCGCCCGAGCGGAGACGGGCCGGGTTGGCAGGCGGGCGGTCGGCGTGATGACTGGCACACAGGTAGGGCCGCCCGGTGATGCAACGCTTGCATCGCCCGCAGAAAACCGACATGCAGGTGATCACATGATCGCCCGGGGCGAAGTCGGTGACGCCATCGCCAACCGCTTCCACCACACCGGCCGACTCATGGCCGGGCACCACCGGCAAGTCGGTGGCGTAGCTGCCGTTCATGAAGTGCAGGTCGCTGTGGCAGACACCGGCCGCTGCCGTTCGAATCAGCACCTCGCCCGGACCCGGGTCGTCGATCTCAATCGTCTCGATGCTCAGCGGTTGGTCGACCTCACGGAGTACTGCAGCCTTTACGTTCATAGTGTCCCCGAGCATGCCACGAATGGAACCGGTCAGAGGAACAGGGCTACCGTCACCGGCGGCATCCTCAGCACGTGACATGACTGCCCATTCACGGCGCGTCGTCGTCGACGGTGTCGGGTTGGTCGACCGTCCAGCCTCGTCTGCGGAGTTCAGCCGCTAGCAGTTCGGCCGAGACTCCCTTCAGTTCTTTGGCACCCGGCGCCCGGTTGGACGTTCTGGGGGCCGCGGTCCGAACCGCCGGCTTGCGG
>CALJMD010000172.1 GCA_937981915.1 uncultured Acidimicrobiales bacterium | reverse complement strand
GTTCGGGAAGCGTCGACCGCTCCCGCTGATCCTGGCCCCGACCGGGTTCACCCGCATCGCCGACCCGCAGGGAGAGTTGGCGGTGGCCCGCTCGGCCGCCCGCCGAGACATTCCCTATGGCCTGTCGACCCTGTCGACCCGGTCCATCGAGGAAGTGGCAGCCGTGTCGGATGGCCCCAAATGGTTCCAGGTGTACACCTGGAAAGACCGGGGCATGGTTAAAGAAATGATCGACCGCGCTGCTGCGTCGGGATACGAAGCATTGTGGTTGACGGTCGACACGGCCATCTTGGGCCGGCGCGAACGCGACGTGCGGCTGGGCATGACCTTGCCCCCCAAACTGGGGTTGGACACGATCGTCCAAGGCATCCGCCATCCGGCCTGGACGTTGGGTCTGTTGCGCAACGAACCAATTACGTTCTCCAACGTTGCCGGGTTGGCCGGCCTGGATGGCTCCAACGCCGTGTCGCTGAGTGAGTACATCAACAGTCAGTTCGACCCGTCGCTGTCGTGGTCCGATGTAGAGTGGCTCCGCTCGGTGTGGGACGGACCGATCATCATCAAAGGAGTTCAGACGGTTGAAGACGCCAAACTGGCGGTCGAAAGTGGGGTCGAAGGAATTGCCCTTTCCAACCACGGAGGGCGCCAACTCGATGACGCCCCGGCCATCGTTGAGCTCATCGAGCCTGTGGCCCAAGCGGTCGGTGGTCAGATTTCAGTGATCGCTGACGGCGGAGTCCGACGAGGCAGCGACATCGTGAAGGCCATGGCTCTCGGCGCCGATGCCGTCATGGTTGGACGGGCCTACCTGTATGCGCTGGGGGCGGCCGGAGAACCGGGTGTCGACCACGTTCTCGACTTCCTTACCGAAGGAATGCGCCGGGCTATGGCCCTGAGCGGCTGCCAGACCGTGGACGACATCAGCAGAGACCTGGTGACGTGGAGGCCCCTCAACGGCCTGCCGTCGTACGCCGCCCCGGTACAGAGCAGTTAGGCGAGCACTTCATAGATGTCTAAGCCAATCCAACTCGAGTTTGTCATGTCGGGCGATCGAGTTGAGGCGTTGCCCGATACCGAGGCCGAAGTCGCCATCGTCGGACGTTCCAACGTGGGGAAGTCGTCGCTGGTGAACGCACTGTCCAGCCGAAAGCGACTGGCCCACGTCTCCAATACTCCTGGCCGGACCCGCCTGCTGAACCTGTTCATGCTGCCGAACCCCAAGGAGACCGGGGGTCAGCGTCACCCGCGTCTCCATGCTTCGGTCATGGATCTTCCTGGCTACGGTTACGCCGCCACCTCCAAGCAGATGCGAGCCGACTGGCAGGCCATGATCGAGCGCTACCTGCTGGAACGCGAGAACCTGCAGATGATCATCGTGCTGGTCGACGGCGCTATTGGGCCCACCAAACTCGACGTGCAAATGTTGGAGTGGTTGCGGGCCACCGGCCTGCCTCATTCGGTCGTGGCCACCAAGCACGACAAAGTGAAATCGTCCAAACGAGATAAGCGCCGCAAAGATTTGGCCGCCGGATGTGACCTGGAAGTTCGTGATCCGATCTGGGTGAGTGCACGGACCGGAGTCGGAATCGACCGCCTACGCGGGCTGATCGTGTCCTGGCTTGAGATCTGACATTGCGACGATCATCGGACAATCGTTGACATGGCGGTCAATCGGCGGAAAGATAAGGTCAACGCAGTTGCGGATGGCGGAGTAATCCCATTTATCCCTCGTTTCGCCAGACGGGCTAGTACTGGTAGTGCAGCCCATCGACATGACCGCAGGTGGCAACAGTGAGTCACTTCCAATGGATTACCGAACAAGCAACTTTCAGGAAGGCGTAGTGAGCTACGACTTTGTCGTTTGGGTTGGCGCTCAACCCCTCTCAAATGCTCACGCCGCCTCTGAGTTCAAACGAACCAAGAATTCAACGTCACCGGGTCATCACGATCCTGTTCCGGCGTTGCATGACTTCGTTATGGAGCTGACCTCGGTCTGCCCGGAGCGCGGTCGCCCCGGCGGGCTGGACAGCCCCTGGATTGATTCGCCGTTGATGGATCAGGCCAACGAGTCCATCTTCTATGTCAGAGTCGACGAACACCGGGCCGAAGACGTGGCCCACCTGTTGGAGTCCACGGTGCGAGGCCGAAATCTGGTGGTGTTCGACCCGCAGCTCGGTGAGTTGGTGCCGTCCGCCGTCGGCAGCGAGCGCACAACCAAGTTCCAGCTTCCGCGGCCCAACGAGTTGGAGATGCACCTGGTGGCTCTCCTCAGCGAACACATTGCCGCTCCTTGGCCCATGGTCGGGGTTATCGAGCATGTACGCTCCGGAACATATGTCCAGTGGATGACCGATCGAGGGTCGTTGACGCTCGAGGTGCAGGGCAACGGAAGTTCACCTGAAGGTTTCCAGCTACCGCAACCGGCGTTGGAACGTTTGAGCGCCCTGGGCTTTGAACAGGGTGAGCCGAACTGGCGTCGGCAGTGGAACCACCATCACGGTTTGGTCGAAGAGGCAGTCCCTGTGGTTACCGACGTCATGTACACCGTTCGGAGCCTGCCCATGGGTGACGGAATCGCTATCCAAACGTTCCCGGCCGCACCGGCCGAGTAGCCCCGGTTACACCAGTCGTCGGTTGGCGGCCCAAGCCGCCAGCTCGTTTCGGCTTGAAAGTTGCAGCTTGCGCAGCACAGCCGATGCGTGGCTCTCCACGGTCTTGATCGAAATCGACAGTCGTCGGGCGATCTCTTTGTAGGCGTAGCCGCGGGCCAGTAGCCGCATGACTTCTTGTTCCCTTACGGTGAGCTCGTCCAACTCCGGGTTGGAGGAGGTTTCAAGCTCGGTGGAGAACGCGTCCAGCACGAAACCGGCCAAACGGGGAGAGAAGACCGCATCGCCACTACTTACTCGCTTGACCGCGTCGATGAGATCGTCGCCTTCGATGGCTTTGGTCACGTAGCCTCGGGCGCCGCTGCGGATGACGTTGATGACGTCGGTGGCGGCGTCGGACACCGACAGGGCCAGGAACCGGGAGTTGACACCCTGAGCTATCGCTTTGGCGATGACGTCGGCGGCCGTCCCATCAGGCAGATGGACGTCGCACACGACGACATCGGGCTTGGTGCGCACAATCAGGTCGACTGCTTCGGCCACGCTGGCCGCTTCCCCTGCGATCTCGAATGCCCGCTCCAGCTCCCCTCGGACACCGGCCCGAACCATTGCGTGATCGTCTACTACTGCTACTCGTATCACTGTTCGTTCTCCAGATCTAGTGGGGCAACGTCTTCGTTTTCGGTCGGTTCACACGGCAGACTGAGCTCCACCTCGGTGCCTGCGCCTATGTGGGACTCGATGTGGGCGGTGCCGCCCAATCGTTCCAGCCGCCCGACGATTGACTCTCGTATGCCCATTCTGTCGGGGGCTACCGCGTCGGTCTCGAACCCGGCGCCGTTGTCGCGAATGAAAACCTCGATGCTGTTCGCCGTTCGTTCGGCGTACACATCCACGGTTTCCGCCCCGGAGTGTTTAGCGGCGTTGGTCATGGCTTCGGCGGTGGCCGCCGTCACCGTTTGCACCACATCGGCGGGTAGATCGTGGTTGTCGCCCACGGTGATGACTTCGATGCGGATCCCGTGGTTTTGCTCGACGCGGCTGGCCGCTTGTTCGAGGGCGGGTCCCAGACGTTGCGCACCGGGCAACCGGGCCTTGGGGTCGTAGAGCCACGATCGGAGGTCACGCTCTTGTTGGCGGGCGATGCGGGCTGTGCGGTCAGGGTCATCGGCGTGTTTTTGGATCAGCATCAGTGTCTGCAGAACCGAGTCGTGAAGGTGGGCGGCCAAGCGCGCTCGCTCGTCGGCCCGCACCCGTTGCTGGCGTTCGTCGTCCAACTCGGAGCCGATTCGAAACAGGGACGGCCCGACGATGAGCGAAAGGCCAGCGAAGATAGCGGCGGTAACGCTGAGGATCCGCAGCGTTTGGGTAGCGGGAAGGTTGATGACGGCCATGGTGATGAGGCCACCGGCGGCGACCACCACCCCGGCCAGAATCCGCAGCGTGGCCGGAATGCCTGATTCTTCGTGACCTCGGCTCCAGGCGATGAGCGCTCCCACCATCACGAAACCTGCCGGCAGTACGATCCAGTCGATAAACCAGAAACCGATCGCCCGCAGCAGAAGGGTGACACCGGTGACGATGCACAACAGAGCGATGTAGCGATGCTGAACAGAGCTTGCCTTGGGTTGCGGCAGGTACTCGTCGACCGACAGCGTTGACCGAGACATCACGACCCAGGCAATCCCGTAGAAAACCAGGCCCCATCCGCCGGACAGCGCTGCGATGACCAGGGCAACTCGGACGACGAGAACGTCGACGCCGAGCTCCCGGGCGAGACCACCGGCCACTCCGCCCAGAATGCGACCGTCTCTATCGACAGGTGGAATTTGCCAACGCGAGGTCGGTGCCGGGGGCGGCGAACTACCGGGACGGTGCTCGGCCGTGAAGCCTGCGCCAGCGGCGTCGAGTGTGTGCGAACCTGTCATTGACTCCATGATCGCAGAATCACGGGCATATCGCATCAGGGCTAACCCCGATCGACCCCTGATTCGAACCCTTAGCCCCTAGACGGCAGTCAGGGTATGGTCAGGGAAAGTCCCAATTTCGGTGACGGCTGTTTGGGTGGATGATCGAAACATGAGTCAAGAAACCAACGAGTTTGAGAACGGCCCCGTGGGAGAGGCCGACTCCGATTCGCTTCAAACGCCCCACTCTCCCGAATCCACCCCAACGGAATCGTCCACCTCCACCACGACCGCTAGCACTACGGCGACATCGGTGGCGGAGGATGAGACCCCATTTGAAGAGTTCAAGCCCGCAAGTGGTGAAGAGGCTTCCTCTGACCAGACAGCCCAAACAGCCCAGGTGCCACCTGCCCCAGTGGTAGGTCCTCGACGCCTCGTGCGTGACCCGTACTCCCGCCTCGGTGGCGTTGCGTCCGGTGTCGCTCATTACTACGGCGTGGACGTTGTACTCGTTCGTCTGTTGTTCATCGCCTTTGTGCTGTTTACTGGCGTCGGCCTGCTGCTGTACTTCCTGGCCTGGCTGTTGATTCCTCGTGCCGAATACTGGCCACCGACACCCCCAAAAGGGGGAACCCGAGCCGGTTTGGATAACCGTCAGATTGCGCTCGGGTTGGTCGGCTTCGGTGTTCTTGTTGCC
>CALJMD010000171.1 GCA_937981915.1 uncultured Acidimicrobiales bacterium | reverse complement strand
CAATACGTTGCTGTGGACGGTGGCACCGCTGGGCATGCTCTACACCATTGCCAACCTGTTCCTAGGCGGTCAGGCACACCCGACACTTCGATTCATGGCCAACATCGCAGTTGCCTGCTTCGCCACCCTGTACATGGTCGGGCTCAACGCGAACCTAGACGAGCACGGCGTGACGTCAAAGCTGCAACGGTTGAAGTGGTACGCCCTCCAGATCGTCATGCTGCCGGCGTTTTCCTTCATGGAGAGCTGCAGCATCCTGTACGCCATCTTCCGGCCGAGTATGGGATTTCACGTCGTCAAGAAGTAGCGGTCCCACCCTCGGGTGGTGACGTCAGGGGCCGGGACGACTAGACGGCGTCCGGCGGGTCAAAGTAGGCTCGCCTTGAGCCAGGCGAGAGGGAACGCCTTGACTGAAGACGCCGCAACTCACGGTCAGCCAGAGGGTGATGTCTCTCGTCGCGACGCTGTAGCGGCCTTTCTAAGGCAACGTATGGCGGAAGCCGCTGTGTCAGGTGCGAGCGAAGGTAGCTTCGCCGATTGGAAGTTGACGGTGAACGTCGTCGCTGAGCCCGGCGACTCGAGGTGTGAGTTGATGCTCACCATCAGCGAGCTGAAGCATGGGACACCGCCGTCAGCCATTGGCGCAGACGGGACGCTGTCGTTCGATCCCGGTGCGGTGGCATTCGCCAAGGACCTGATGGCCTGCATCGCCGGAGTTGCCCCCACCTCGTGGCAAGTCGCCCCTCGACGACCGGGTTTGTGCATTCACACCCAGGTCGACGTTGGCTCGGTCGCCGATCTATTGGCGACCAGTGAGGCGAGCGCGCTGGCCGACAGTGCTCAGACTGATAGTGCTCACACCGATGAGGAGCGGCCATCTCACATTGTGCGTGAAACCGAGCTGGTCCAGTCTCTGGTTGATGGCCATGTGGTCAGATCAATGTGTGGCCAAACGTTTGTGCCGACCGAGACGGGAGCCAAGGCTCGGGAGCGCTCGGTCTGCCCCCGCTGTGTCTTGGTGGTGACGCTGGCTAAGCGGGTGGTCGAACCGCCACGCTGACCGCAAAGTCGTTGTTGGCATCAGGCCACCAGGCCACCGACTCCAAGCCGACATCGGCCAGCTCGGCGTCGAGCCGCTCGCGTCGGAACTTGGCGGAGATCTCTGTTCGCATTCGCTCACCGGCAGCAAAGTCGACCACGAGGTCAAGTTCTTCGATCGTGACCCGCTGGTCGTGATCCGACTGCAGGAGAATCTCGATCCACTCATGCTCGGGATCGAAGTGAGCGATGTGGCTGAACGTGTCGAGGTCGAAGTCTGCGCCCAGGTTGCGGTTGATGACGCCGAGCACGTTCTTGTTGAACGCCTCGGTCACCCCGGAGGGGTCGTTGTAGGCCAACTCGATTCGGGCCGGATCTTTCACCAGGTCGACGCCGACCAGAAAGTGGTCGCCGGGTTGCATCCCGGCGACGATTTCGGACAGGAAGCGACGGCGTTCGACCGGTGGGTAGTTGCCGATGGTGCCACCCAGGAGCATGATGAGGCGCCGACCACCTGCAGGGATGTGATGCAGGTGACGGTCGAAGTCACCAACCACGCCGTGCACGTTCAGCCGTGGGTAACGGGTGGCCAGCATGTGGGCCGCGTCTCGGAGAAACTCTTCGGATACGTCGAAGGGAACGAAACGGGTCAGATGCCCGGTCGAGGTTGCTTCGTCCAGCACGGTTCTGGTCTTGTCCGAAGTGCCTGAACCCAATTCGACGATGGTGTCGGCCTGAACCAACTCAATCAATTCGGTGGCCCGATCACCAAGAATGGAGCGCTCCGCCTCGGTCTGGTAATACTCGCTGAGACGGGTGATCTTGTCGAACAGTGCGCTGCCCTGCTCGTCATAGAACCACTTGGGTGGGAGTTCTTTCGGGTTGCCAGTTAGGCCTGTGGAGACATCGTGGCGCAACGCCTGGTCAAGTTCCCCGGGCCCGAGATGAACATCTACGGTCACCCGACCATCGGGAGGTTCTGTGGGGGAGCTCGACGAAGTTGTGGTCTCGTCTTCGATCATGTTGTTCCTGTCGGCGTCAGCTGTCGGAGGCCAAGCGGACACCACCGAAGTGCCACCGGGCCCGAGCGGGAAAGAAGTTGCGGTAGGTGGCACGAACGTGGCCACCTGGGGTTACTGCACAGCCACCGCGTAGAACTTGCTGGTCGACCATGAACTTGCCGTTGTACTCGCCTACGGCGCCGGCAGCGGGCTTGAAGCCCGGGTAGGCGATGTAGGGGCTCGACGTCCACTCCCACACGTCTCCGAACAGCTGTTGCATGCCACCGTCTGCATCAGCCGGCATGGGGTGGAGGTTGGAGGTGGGAAGCAGGTTGCCGGTCACTTCGTGCCCGGATGACGCGACTTCCCATTCAATCTCGGTGGGCAGTCGAGCTCCAGCCCAGCGGGCGTAGGCGTCGGCCTCGTAGTACGAGATGTGCAGGACCGGTTCGTTGAGTCTGAGTGCTACGGGCCCGTCCAGCGTGAACTGGGTCCACTGGTCGGCTGTTGAGTCGGGCTCGCTGTTTTGCTCCCAGTACATCGGGTGGCGCCATCCGGTCCGATTGATGTGGTGCCAGCCGTCGGAGAGCCAGTGGTCGGGACGTTCGTATCCGCCGTCGGCCATGAAATCCAGCCACTCACGATTGGTCACGAGGCGGTTGGCCAGCCGGTAGGGATGAAGGAGAGCGTCATGGCGGGGGCCTTCGTTGTCAAACGAGAACGCCGACCCGGTATGGCCGATGGCGGCGATGCCGCCTTCAAGCTCGGCCCACGTCACTGGTGTCGCCTCGCCGCTGTCGAAGCGTCCGGCCGGAGTGTTGGTGGTCCGGTAGGGCGACTTGACGATGCTGGAGGACAAAACGTGTTTGATGTCCATCAACAGCAACTCCTGGTGTTGCTGCTCGTGATTCAGTCCCAGAGTCAGTAGCTCCTGGAATGCCGGTTCTCGCGCTGCGTCGGACTCCAGCAGCTGAATCATTGCCTCGTCGACACGATGGCGATAGTCGGTTACCTCGTCGACTGACGGTCGGGAAACCAAGCCGCGCTGTGGGCGGGGGTGCCGTTCGCCTACCGCCTCGTAGTACGAGTTGAACAGATACCCATAGACCGGATCGGCTTGGTACCCGGCAAGGTGGGGGACGAGGAGGAAGGTCTCGAAGAACCAGGTGACGTGAGCCCTGTGCCACTTGGTGGGACTGGTGTCGTCCATGGATTGTATGACTTGGTCTTCGGCCGATAATGGCTCGGCGAGACGCTCAGTGGTTGAACGTACAGTCAGATATTGCGCGACAAGATCTTCACCGGAAATCGTCTCGCTGGCCGAGACGTCAAGTGCTGACATAGAAAAAGGGTTCCCTTTGGATAGCGGCTACCAACTAGAACCGGGATTTTCCGTCGGATATTCCGATGCGGTTGGGCGTTGCTGCTTCTACCGGGTGGTGACCTGGTGTTTGGCCATCGCCGCTTGACGGAACGCTTGTGTGGCCTGCTCGCGTTCGGCCAGATAGGCCTTAACGTCACACAACTGGATTCGGCGAGCCGTGCCCACCTTGTGGAAGGGGAGTTCGCCCCGTTCCAACATGTTGATGAGGAACGGTCGGGACACCCCGAGCAGAGCTGCTGCTTTGGTGGTGGTAAGCGCTACGTCGGATTCAGAGTCGGCGTGGTCAACATGATTGCCGTCGGCCAACGCCCACTGGTTGTCGGTCTCCGCTGCGATAGCAGGCTGGGACGACGTCGCTACGGCTGCAACTCCTGCGGGCACCTTGTGAGTATCTCGAATGAGCCCCACTGCGGCTGCTACCAGCTCGACCAGCTGATCGAGTTCCTGACCGGCGACGTTCTCCATGATGGCGAAGCGGCCGGATCCGGCGAGCTCGTCAAGAGCTTCTTTGATTTTGGCAGTGTCCTCCAAGGCCATGCATTCAATTGAAGCATGTGGATGCAGTAAACGCAACATACGGTTCAGATGAAGCGATCGCCCTGCATCGCTTAGAACTATTGCTGCGTTTATTGCGTTTGTTGCGTTTAGTGATTACGGTAACAGTGGGCCGGAAGCCACCCGGCCCGCACCCAATCAGGCAATCGGAAGGAGGGGAAGCCCATGATTGCATTCGCAAGTGCTCAATGCGCATTGATAGCCGCCGCAGCCCAGATTGCACCCGGGGCTTTTCTATTAATCGCCCTGGTCATAGGCGCAGCGCCGTTTGCTGCGCTCTACGCACTGGAGCTCATCGTTGATCATGCGCAAGGCAAAACAACGGCGATCGTCATAGCCACAATGACCTACGCCACGATTTGCTTCGCCGCCATCGCAACTACCAACTAACTACCGAGCAACTAACCGTCCAGCAAGTAACCGTCCAGTAAGTCAAGGGGGCGGCGACCACAACGGTCGCCGCCCCCTGCGCTGCTTGTGAACGTGTGATCCCGTTGCCGTCTACTTGGGAATCTCGCTCCAGGGCACCTCTTTGTCAACTCGAACGTCGCCCGGAAGGCCGAGCACCCGCTCACCCAAGATGTTGCGCATGATCTCAGAGGTTCCACCCTCGATCGTGTTCGCTCGCGACCGCAGGAACTGTCCGCTGTAGTTGGTGGCACCCATGACTTCCTCACTGCGGACCATGGGATAGCCGGACTCGTGCAGCATTCCGTTTGCACCCTGAAGATCCAGACAGATCTCGAAAATACGTTGGTTCATCTCGGCCGACATGAGTTTGCCGACCGAGCCGATAGGTCCGGCTTCACGGTTGGCCTTCGACACCACCTTGAGCCGTTGATTGGTCCATCGCAACACCTCGGCCTCAGCCCAGAGTCGAGCGACCTTGTCTCCAATGGTCTGACGAGTCACGGGATCGAGATCATCTTTGGTTTTGTTCCAAAGGTTGGTGAGGAACCTGATCGGTCCGCCGCCACGCCCGGACGAGCCGCCACCGAGGGCCACCCGCTCGTTCATCAACGTAGTGATGGCCACCATCCAACCGTCGCCTTCACCGCCGAGCCGCTGATCGTCGTTGATACGCACGTCGGTCATGAACACTTCGTTGAACTCGGCTTCACCGGTGATTTGGAATAGCGGTCGTACCTCGACACCGGGGGCGTGCATGTCCAACACAAAGTACGACAACCCCTTGTGCTTCGGTGCGTCGGGGTTGGTTCGAGTCAACAACATGCCGTAGTTGGAAGTGTGGGCCAAGGTGGTCCACACCTTTTGGCCGTTGACGATCCACTCGTCGCCGTCACGCATCGCCCTACTGGGGATGCCCGCAACATCGGACCCGTGGGTGGGTTCGGAGAACAGCTGACACCAAATGTCTTCGCCGGTGAAGATTTTCTTGAGGTGCTTGTCGTGCATTTCTTCGGTGCCGTACTGGAGTACAACCGGAGCGCCCATGCCGATCCCGATCGGGTTGATCATCAGGTCGTGGTACGGAACCTTCGCTTCACGTAGCACCTCGTCGATCACGGTCTGCTTGCCTCGACCCAGACCTAAGCCGCCCTTGCCTTCCGGGAAGTAGACCATGGCCAGCCCGGCGTCGAACTGAGCGCCACGGAAGGTGAACTGATCGGTGGAGTGAGGGTCGACCTCTTTCAGAAGTGTCTTGACCCGTTCCCGCAGCTCGTCATCGGTGATCGTCATAGCACCATTCTGTCATTGACCGATCACGGTCGACCACTCGACGGACCAGGCGCCGCACCGCGTGGTCGGCTGATGCCGCTTCAGCGGCGCGGTGCCAGGTCCTGTTCGGTTACCCCCAATTGCGTGAGCGCCGCCGGCAGGCTCTGTTCTCGGATCAACGCCGCAGCCACGTCGCCGGCGGCGGCGCTAGAGACGATGCCGCAGCCGCCTTGACCGACCAACCAAAGGAATCCGTCAACCGAGTCGTCCCAGCCGAACACCGGATTGCGGTCCGGGGCGAACGTGCGAAGACCGGTCCACGTGATGTTGACCGAACGTAGACCCAATGTGGTCAGGTGGTTGATGTTGTCGATGGCTTGGGCAACGTCGATCTCTTCCGGTTTGGCATCGCATGGCTCGGTCGGGTTTTCTTCCGACAGCGAGCAGAGGAGCTGGTTGCCGGCTTCCGGCTTGAAGTAACAGGTTCGATCAGCGATCTGAGAGTAGACGAAGGGCCAGTCTGTTGGGTCGGCCTCCACCGGACTGGTGAACGCAGTCCGCCGCTTAGGGGTCAACCCCAGCGGCTTGGCCCCGGCCAGTTGTCCGACAACGTCGCCCCAGGCTCCGGCGGCGTTGACCACCACAGCTGCTCCGATCGTGCCGTCGGTGGTCTCGATCGTCCAGCCGTGTGGCGCCCTCGACAGAGCAGTGACTCGGGCCGAACGTCGGACCTGTGCGCCATGGTTTCTGGCTCGCCGAAGATAGAGCTGATGCAACGCCATGACGTCAACCGACGCGGCGGTGGGTTCGTAGACGCCGATGGAGACGAATTCGGGGTTCAACATGGGAGCGAGTTCGTACAGTTCGCCGTCGTCAATGAGGCGAACCGGCGAGGTTATTTGAGCTGCCTGTTCCGCCTCAGCTTGAAGAACGGGGCGTTCGGCTTCGCTTCCGACTTTCAGCACCGGTAGCGGGTCGAGCAGGGGCGCGTCCAGCTCGGAGTGCTCGGTCTCCAGGAACGGCCGGGACGCAGTGGCCAACCGGTGAAAGATCGGCCCGCCTTCGTTTTCGACGAAGATTGCGGCGGACCGTGATGTGCTGTGATGGGCCAGTTCGTTTTCTTGTTCGAGGATCACCACCGAATGGGTGTCGGCCACCGCCCGAGCTGCCGACACGCCGGCGATACCTCCACCGATTACGGCGACATCAAAGGCGGCTGAATCTTGCTTGGCGTCCGTCATCGTTATCGGTTCCCGAAGACCAACCGGGCGGCCGCTACGTCTTCGAGTGCAATTCCCGCTGACTTGAACAGCGTGATTTCGGCGTCATCGGTGCGACCCCGAGCAGTCCCGGCCACTAGTTCGGCCAGGTCACCCTTGATGTCGTCCATGGTCAACAACCCGGACTCGAGCGGTTGAGCGATGTCGCCGGCCAAGACGCCGTCGGTTCGGGTGTCGACCCACACGTTTGCTCGGCGGACCACCTCGTCGTCGGTTTCGCGCATCTGGGGGGTGAACGATCCAATAAGGTCGACGTGGGTGCCCGCAGACAGCAGCTCTCCTTTCACCAGCGGTTCGGTCGATCCGGTTACGCAGCAAATGACGTCGGCCTCCGACACCGAAGTGTCAAGGTTGTCGGCCACCTGGACGGGGCGGTCTGCGTGGTCGTCGTCGTGGCCCAGCCAGTCGACGACGGCGTGGGCTTTGGCCTGATCCCGGCCCCACACTTCCACCAGGTCGTAGTCTCGAACTGCGCAGTGGGCTTGTACCGCCATGGGGGCCAACGCCCCGGTGCCGACAACCAATAGCCGACGAGCGTCGCTTCGGGCCAGACGTTTGGCGGCGACAGCCGACGCTGCTGCGGTCCGCCGAGTGGTGAGTTCGTTGCCGTCACAGGCGCCGAGGAACACTCCGTTGGTGGCGCTGAACAGCATCACACCGGCGTTGACCGTTGGTAGACCGGCAGATCCGTTGTCAGCGAAGAAGGTGACAACTTTGACTGCGATAACGTCGCCCACCACCCAGCCCGGCTTGAGCAGTAGAGCACCGTCGGTAGCGGAGTTTGAGTCTGAGCCAGAGGTGTCGGTGGGAGCGGGAACGGTGTGGACGGTTCGCTCCGGAGCGAAGGCGTGCGCATCAACTACGACCTCTTCGATAGCGGCGATCAACGCGTTCCAGGGCAGGGCGGCCGCCACATCGTTCGGTCCAAAGAATCTCATCGGCTGCACATCACCTTTCACCGTCGCAGTTCCGTAGTGCGGGCCGTGTGACACCGCCGGAGGCGAGAATATCCCACCGTAGCTTTCGACGACAGCGACCGGTAGTCGTCAAGTAGGCCGGATCTTGGGATGGGTGGTGCCGCTGGAATTCGCTGTCGGGCTCTCGTAATGTCAAAGCCGTGGCTTCCAGTTCGTTTTCTGTCGTCGGTCTTGATGTGGGTACGACGGGGATCAAAGCGGTTGCCTACGGACCCGAGTCCTTTCAACCCGGCGACGGCTTCGGTCGAGAGTTGGCGAAAGCTATTGTTCCAACCCCGACCCATCGGCCCGCAGCCTCTGTATTCGCAGGCGAACGTGACTCGGGCGCTGACGATGTCTTGGTCGACGTCGGAGGTGAATTCCTGGCCGACGAAATGTGGGAAGCGTCGGCGTTGGCCATCAGATCCGTGGTTGATCAGTTGGCGGTGGACGGGTGCCGGGTGGCCGGTGTCGGCGTGACGTCGATGGGTGAGGCCGGGGCACCACTGGATGCCCACGGTCAGGCCACCCACCCAATCATCGCCTGGTTTGATCCAAGGACCGAGCCGCAGGCCCGCTGGTGGGCTGAACACATCGGCGAGGAACACACCTCGGCCATCACCGGTATCCCGGTTCGCCCGGTGTTTGGGATGATGAAGTTGCTGTGGATCAAAGAGCACGCACCCGAAGCGTTCGCCCGAACAGTTCGCTGGTTGAACATGGCCGACTACGCCGTGTTTCGACTCACCGGTGAGCAGGCCACCGACTACTGTCTTGCCTCGAGAACCCTGGCGTTGGACCTTGTCCACCGCCGTTGGTCCGACGAACTATTGGACGCCATTGGGGTCGATCGTTCTACGTTGGCCGACCTTGTGCCCAGCGGAACTATTGTCGGAACGGTTGGCGCTGGAGGCTCTAGCATCGACGACGCGGCCGATGACGCCACCGGTTTGTCAACCGGATGTCCGGTGGTGCTGGCCGGTCAAGATCACGTCGCCGCCGCCCACGGTCTAGGTGTTACCCAACCCGGCGACCTGTTGGATTCGATCGGTACTGCCGAGGCGCTGTTCGTGGTGACCGACGAACCGGAGATGGACGGTCATCTCTCTGGGCTTGGCATCGGGCAGGGGGCGCACGTGACCGAAGGGCGAACCTATGCCATGACCGGCTTGGCTAATGGTGGCGGCCGCATCGATTCGGTTCGTCGGCGACTGAATCTGACCTGGGACAGTTTCATGCACCAGGCGATTAACGGTGGCCCCCAGGCCGAACAGGTCATTGCCGTCATCGACGAGATCGCCGAGTCCGGTCAGGCCGCCCTGGAACGACTGGTGGAGGCGGTCGGCGTTCGTTCCGTGCGGCATCTCGTCACCGGGGGAGGGACCCGCAACCAGGTTCTGATCGAATGCAAGCAGGCCCGCAGCGGCCGTCCGTTGCAGGTAGTGCCGGTGGCCGAAGCCAGTTGTTTCGGCGCCGCCAGCTTGGCAGCCAGCGCCATCGAACTGGCCGGGTAAACCAACAACTGGGGTAGCGGCCGCCAGCAGGGTCTAGGCCATGGGCACCCCGCCATAGTGCCCAACCACTACAGGCTGGGCTGAAGCCCGCCGATTCTTCGACCATCGTGACAGCTCATCACCGAAGCCGGCGAGAGGCCTCGGGCTACCAGGGAGCAGGCCATGGTTGTAATCGGCGGAGTAGTGCTGCTTGTAGCAGTCGGGCTTTGTTGTGTTGCCTGCGTTGTGGTCAGTCGGACCGTCAACCAGGTTCAGGTGGCTCGCCGCGACGAGTTCGAGCATCCGGCATCTCAAATGGAAGACTACGAAACCCTGCTTCCCGGTGACGAACGCGAGCTACTGGCCGACTATCGTCAGCTCAAGCAAATCGAGGAAGACCGGGAGCGAGCCCTCTACGACGGCGGAGGCTGGTAGCCGGTCGGAAGGCTGACCCATGTACCGGCACATCGCCATGTTCAAGTTCAACGACGACGTCGGCGAGGCCGACGTTTCCGCCATAGCGCAGGCGCTCTCTACGCTGCCCGAGGCAATCGAACAGGTCAGGGACTATCGCCACGGCTCCGACCTCGGCCTGAACGACGGCAATTTCGACTACGTGGTCGTGGCCGACTTCGACTCGGTCGATGACTACGTCACCTACCGGGATCACCCCATCCATCAGAGCCTGATCAAAGAACACATTGCTGGCCGCGTCGCTAATCGCGCCGCCATTCAGTACCAGTTCGACACCTGACGGTCAGAGCGACCGCTTGTTCATCGGCGCCTCGGAGCGCCGCTTACCAGCTGCCGCCTCCGCCACCGCCGCCTCCTCCGCCGCCACCACTTCCGCCGGAGCCGCTGCTGCTGGGTGCGCTTGCCGACGAGGCCGCCATTGCACCGAGGCCGCCTGCGGTGCCGGCCAACCCGGCGCCGTAGGGGTCGAGGCGAGTCGCCGTCGTTGACTGAGCGACAAGGTCGCACCACTTGTCCGACTCGCCCAGCGCGACCGCCCACGCCGAGTACTGGCTGAGCAGTCGATGTTGAGCGGCCCACTCGACTTCGCGCACGGTTGCCGTCTGGATGAAGCGTCGGAATCCCTCGACGTGCATAAACAGTGCGGACCCGGCCGGCGTTCGCACCCGAAGATCGCTGTTGCTGGCAATCGCTGCCGCACCGCCGCCGAACAGCACGCAGCCGACGATCAGAGCCGGCAACCCGAACGAGCCTCCGCCTCCAAGGATCACGACGACCAGGAAGCCGACGAACCCAGCCAAACTGCCGAGACAGCCTGCCTTGTTTCGACTCTTCTCACCGGCCTCAACCCAGAGGTGGGGGTCGTTGAACGACTCGGCCTGGGTGGTAGCCGCCGCCTTCCAGCCGGCGGCGAACTGAGCGTCGTACTCGCCGAGCACCACTTCGTTGCGGCCGCTGAATATAGCTGTCAGCGCCGAATCATCAAAAGGATTTGGGCCTCGCAGCAGGTAGGTCGGATCTGTTCCCTCGAATGCAACGTGCCCGTCAGCAGCGTGTTGAAGTAGCCAGGCTGTCTGGTGGGCGCCTTTCACCGTTGCGTCGACCAGCACTCCGCCCAGCCATGGTTCCATGCCTTCGGGCGGTAGGTATTCGACGGCGGCCATCTTGCGGAGTTCGGTTTCCGATCGGAGACGAACCGGGGCCGGCGGCGGCGGCATGGTGTCTGTCGAGTTCGGTTCCCCGTATCCGGCGTGGCTCGCTGGTCCGAAGCGGCTGTCGATCGTTGACCCGTCCCAGGATTGTTCACGACCCATTCGACTGGCTCGGGCGGTAACCAGGCCGGCCGGCAACATGGTGGCCAGTAGCCCGGCTCCGGCTCCGAAGAGGAAACCGCGATCGTTGTCAGGATTCATGGGTGCGGCGACCGGTGTCGACGCGGTCTCGGCTACTGGCTGACCGAAGGTGGTCTTGATCCGGATCGCCTCGCTAGGCCTCTGCCACTCAAGGTCGAGACCGCGTAGCTTGTCGGTAATCACCCGAACATGTCCGGGCGCCATTGTTTCCAGTTCACAGGTGCTTTCGAAGCTGTCGAGGATGACACAGCTGCCCAGTTCTAACTCGTAGGGGGCGATCAGGTGGATCTCAGCCTGTTCGATGTCGACGGTCCACATGTCGCCGACGGCCAGCCAGTCGACGCCCAGGTTGTCGTCGACGGTGAGCGTGTCCAGCCGGTAATCGATGCTGTAGCGGTGTCGGCCATCAATGGTGACGTCGGGATCGCCTACACAGATACGTCCGGCCTGACGGTCGAACGAGGTAACAGAGACTGCGCAGCGGTTGGGGGCTGCCGGGTCCTCAACAATGAACATGTCGGGAGCGGTCGGGGAGTTGACGGCGATCGGCGATCCCGATTGAAGACCCGGGACATCTCGGAAGATGCCCCGACGGCCGGATGAGCCGAAGTCGTAGTCGATGACTTCTGACAGCGCGGCGCGCCCATCTTCATCGATGGTCGCCACCACGAACATGCGGTTGATCCGTTCCTCGTTGCCGGATGCCACTTTGGCGCCAGCGACAATGCTGGCGATCAATGCCACAACCCCTAATACAAGTGCTCTCCCACGCCACCTCTTTACCACGGCGATGACAGTACCAGGCCCTCTCCTGTTAGTGGGTTCGCCTGCCAAGCCTAGATTCGGTCGAACGCCGCTCTGGCCGGTGCCTTGGCCCCGCAGTACTGGCACTTTGCCAGACTGGGGTGGACCATGGCTCCACAGTTGCAACTCATCGGCAGCTTGTGTCGGCGGCCGTCGGCCTCACCGTCTTCGAGGTCGAGGTTGCCCCAACGGGCGTCGAGGTCCTCTTCGCTGTAGCCGGTCGCCTCCATCACCAGTTGCCACATTGATTCGCACAGCAGCGTGAGCCGGTCGATGCGATCGTGTAGCACCTCCATTTGGTGGCGGGCATCGCTCCGCTGAGACTCGTTGGTTCGCGCAGTTTGTTCGATGAGCCGGTGAGTCTGCTTGATTTGCTGGTGCTGGTACAGGTCGAAGAAATCCACCACCGGTACATCGGAATGGCAGGCGGCGGCCCTTAGATTTCGCAGTTCCCCGGGTGGTAGATGACCGCCATTAGCTTTCGCCCGATCAGGCTTTTCTTGGCCACCAGATGAAGCTCCTCGGCTTGCCGCACGATTGTGGGCGCTACAAGGACCATAAGGTCGTCTTGCTTGACCTTACGGTACTGCGAGGTGTTCTTGCCTTTGAGATAGGTGTCGACCGCCACCTGATCTACGCCAGCTCAACCGTATTTGGGTATCCAGTCGACGGCCACGGTGCCGCCCTTTTTGCGGACCAGCTCCCGGGCTTCGTCAGTCATCTCGACCTGCATGACCGCCAGCTTACCGCTGTCGTCGGCTCGGCCGGGGATCGGGCTACTCGGTGAGCATTTCGTATTCGGTCTCGCCGATTTCGTGGGTGCTCTTCAAACCCTTGAACTTGTCACCGAGGCCCATCGCCTTGATTCGATGCTCCGGTACTTTCACCGGTCCACCGTGTCGTCCGTAGGCCACAAACTTACCGCTAAACGTCTTCACCACTTTAGGCATGGCTGCGCCGCCTTTCCCTCCGGTCGCCCGCCTTTGTTTGCACTGCGACCACAAAGCTAACACTGTTTAAATCTGGAGGTCCAACGGAAAAGTAACATACCTACGTGAACCTTGGCACAGAGCGCGTGACCTCGCTAGTTGTCGGCGACCTCACTGTCCAACTCGGGAAGCTGGTCGGGCTCCGACGACTCATACGGTGCCGGCATCTTCAGCGGTCGGGTCTGAGTGTTAGCGTGAAGCGCACTGTTGAAGTCACGCCAGATCTCAGCCGGTAGCTCGCCACCGAACGTCGTCCCCCAGTCCGGCAGAACGACCTTGCGCTGGGTCACCGGGTCGCCGAGCCAGACCGCGGTTGTGTAGTCGGCCGAGTACCCGACGAACCAGGCGTTCTCGAAGTTCGAGGTCGTTCCCGTCTTGCCGGCAACCACTGGTTGGTCATCCAGGTATGCACGACGTCCGGTTCCGTCGGTCACAACGCCGACGAGCACCTCGTTCATCAGTCGGGCCGTAGTCGAAGATACGACTTGTTCAGCTTCGCCGGATCCGCCGGTTTCTGGCCGACGTGTAGATGGGTCGCCGACCTCGGGGGTAAAGACAACGGAGTCAATGAAGAACGTGGGTTGGCTGATCCCGTCGTTGGCGAAGGTGGCGTAGGCACCGGCCACTTCAATCGGCGACACCTCTTCGGTTCCCAACGGAACGGAGAGGAATTCGCCGGCGACTTCTCGAATCGACGACATGCCCATCCGCCTGGCCAAGGTGACCACCCGGTCATTGCCGACGACTTGACCGAGCCGCACGAACGCACAGTTGTTGGATGTCTGGGTGGACTTGGCCAGCGACGTTCGCGACGACCCAGCGCCGCCGACAGTGTAGGTGCTGCCCTCAGGCAGCAAGAATGTGCAAGGCCCATCGGCCCGTATGAGATCGTGCGGCAGATAGCCCTGCTCAAAGGCCTCGGCCAGCACAATCGGTTTCATCGCTGAACCTGGTTGCGCACGGTTGGTAATAGCGGCACTCAACGTGGCGTCGCCACGCTGAAAGTTGCCTGCTGAAGCCAAGATCGCGCCGGTGTCGTTGTCGACGGTGGCGAGGCCGGTCACGTAGCCTCCGTCGGGATCCGGTCCGACGTCACGTATCGATGCCACCGCCAGGGCCTGAACAGCAGGATCGAGCGTGGTGTTGACGGCGGTAACGCCACCGCGAAGGAGTGCCTCGAGCCGATCGGTTTCGGCGCCGTCAACTACATCGCCACTAGTGGACAGCATCATGCGGACAACAGCATCGACGAAGCCTTCGGCCTCCAGTTCCACTGCACCGGTCATCTGCAACGACGGTGTCCACGGCGGCCCGGGGCAACCTTTCGCCTCACTGCAGTCGGCTGAGAGGCCGTCGCCCGGATCGGTGGGGGTCCAGAGACCCAACTCTGTGCCGTCGGCGGCCAAAATGGCAACCGGCTCCGCATTCTCGATAAGCGACTCCATTGTCTCGGCCAGGCCATCCGCGACAGACTCATCCTGTTGGGACTCGTCGCCCGATTCGTTTTCTCCGGACCCGGTGTCAGCCGTCGCACCAGAACCATCGGCCGCACTGTTTGTGGCGTCCACCGTCTGCTGTTCCTGCAACCAGGTGCTGCTGGTCACCGTTACTGCCACCATCACGGCTGCAGCGACGGCTACGGCCGCAGCGGCGGCTAGCCACCAGCGCCGCGTCTCAGAGGCGTTCGATCCGGGGGAGGCGGGTTCATCGAGCAGTTCCACAACACTCTGCACAAAGGCGGCCTCGGTTTCGGCCTGCAGCGTCAGGCCGAAGCTTTGCAGATCTGCGATGAGATGGGCATCGGGTTCGTCCCCGTTCACTTCGATTTCAGCTGACATTGGCTTCCACCCTTAATGCGGTACGTAGTTTGATCATTCCTCTGGCCAGATGAGTTCGCAGCGTTGATACATCGACCCCCAGAAGGTCAGCCGTCTCAGTTAGCCGCCACCCGAGCCCATGAACCATTACGACCGCCACTCGCTGGGACTCCGAAAGTGACTCCAGCGCCGGGGCCAATGCTGGCTCGAACTCGGGCAAACCGGCGGCCGGGCGAGCGGGCAGGTAGCCTTCGGCCCGGAGGTAGCGCCGACTTGATGATTGGCCGACTCGGTACAGATAGCCGACCGGGTTGGCCATGGTTGCCAGCCGATCCCAGTCCTGCCAGGCATAGGCCAACGCATCGGCCGTTACCTCGACCCCGACCTCAGGGCCGTAGGCGGCAACCAGCGCAGCGCGAAGCTTTTCTTCGTGCTTAGAGATGAACTCGTCGAAACTCACACCCCTTGAAACCTCCTACCGGGCAAAACGGTGACAGAGTTCATCAATTTGTGCGCGGCATCCACGTTGTCGCCGCAGATCCAGCAGATCCACCCGTCTCGGGCCGCTAAACGCTCCGGTTTCAAGCCCATCTACCCAGGTCTGTATCCACGTTCGCCGATCGTCAGCTGCTCTACTATGAGGTCTACAAGGTGGATTCGCAACTACACCCGGCGGTGAATCAACAGGAGAAAATGCTGTGAGGATCTTGCTGGTAGAGCCCTGGGAGACCGGGTCACATCTTGCATGGGCCAAGGGCTATCAAGCGTCGAGTAGCCACGAGGTGTACATGGTCGGACTCCCCGGCGAACTGTGGCGCTGGCGGCTACGAGGTGGTGCCCTTCCCCTGGCTGAGAAGATCACAAGGTGGATCGACACTAACGGCCAACCCAACCTGCTGGTCATCTCCGGTTTGGTTGACGTGGCCGAACTGCTCGGTCTGGCCCGACGAAACCTGTCGCCTGACGTCGGCGTCGTGATTTATCAGCATGAAAGCCAGTTGGTCTACCCGGTTGCCGACGGCCAATTCGACCACGGCGCCGCACTGCGCAACTGGGTGTCGTGGTGCGCGGCCGATCTGGTGCTGTTTAACAGTTACTATCACCTGCGAGCGGTAGGGGAGGCATTGCCGCATTTCGTGACCAATCTCCCGGACAACAGTCACGTTCCAATGCTTGACCAGGTCGTCGGCCGATTCGAAGTGTTCCCGGTTGGCGTTGATCTGGCCCACCTGCCCCATGAAGACGCCATTCCCCCTATCGAGGCATCGTTGCCCGATGACGACGACGGCGAAGGTGTCGATCACATGCTTGATTCGGTTCGA
>CALJMD010000170.1 GCA_937981915.1 uncultured Acidimicrobiales bacterium | reverse complement strand
ACGTCAATCAGGCGATTGACTTCTGCTCCACTGAGCGTCTCGTGCTCCAGTAGGTTGCGGGCAACCAGGTTGAGCGCGTTGCGGTTCTCGGTCAGCAGTGACTGGCAGCGTTCTTCTTGCTCGGTGAGCACTCGTTGAGTTTCCTCATCGATGAGCTGCGACATGTTCTCGGAGTATTCCTTCGACTGCATCATGTCGTCGCCGAGGAAGACCGGGCCGCTGCTACCGAAGGCCATGGGTCCTATTCGCTCGGACATGCCCCACTCGGAAACCATCTTTCGGGCCAGACTGGTGGCCTTTTGAAGGTCGTCACCAGCGCCGGATGAAACTACTCCAAACACGATGTCTTCTGCGTTGCGTCCACCCAGCATCATCACGATCATGTTCTGAGCGTGCGACCGTCGCAGCGAGTGTCGGTCTTCTTCCGGCAACGTCATCGTTACGCCGAGCGCCATCCCGGTGGGGATGATGGTGACCTTGTGGAGCGGGTCATAGTCGGGGAGTAGGACGGCGCACAGCGCGTGTCCGGCCTCGTGGTAGGCAGTCATCTCACGTTCGCTGTCGGACATCACCAGCGAGTCCCGCTTCACTCCCATGATGACGCGATCGCGTGCCATGTCGAAGTGGTGGCCGTGAATCTTCTGTTCGCCGTTTCGTACGGCAAAGAGGGCGGCCTCGTTGACAAGGTTGGCCAGGTCAGCACCGCTCATACCGGGAGTTCCCCGGGCGATCACGTCGATCTGGAGGTCCTCAGCAACTTTCTTGTGCTTGATGTGCACACCGAGGATCTTCTTGCGGTCTTCCAGCTCGGGAAGTGGAACAACGACCTGGCGGTCGAAACGGCCCGGGCGTAGCAGGGCCGGGTCGAGAATGTCAGGGCGGTTGGTCGCCGCCATCATGACGATTCCTTCAGTGGCCTCGAAACCATCCATCTCGGAGAGCATCTGGTTGAGCGTTTGCTCCCGTTCGTCATGACCGCCGCCAAGGCCAGCTCCACGCTTACGACCAATTGAGTCGATCTCGTCGATGAAGATGATTGCTCGACCCATCTTGCGGGCCTCGTTGAACAGGTCACGAACGCGGCTGGCGCCGACGCCGACGAACATTTCCATGAAGTCCGAGCCGGTTACGGAGAGGAACGGCACGCCCGCTTCGCCGGCTACGGCACGAGCGATCAACGTTTTACCGGTTCCTGGAGGTCCGACCAACAGAACGCCCTTGGGTATACGGGCGCCGATTTCGGCGAACTTGCCAGGGTTCTTTAGGAAGTCGACGACCTCGGTGATCTCTTGCTTGACCGAGTCATAACCCGCGACGTCGGCAAACGTGGTGCCGGGCCGTTCAGAAGAGTAGGTCTTGGCTTTGCTCCGGCCGATCGACATGATGCCGCCCATTTGGGACTGCTGTCGGCGGGCCAGCCACCAGAAGAATGCCAGGATGAGCATGAACGGCAGGAACAGCGGAATCAAACTCAGGAAGAAGTTTGTGGTAGGCGTTTCCGGCTTGTAGTTGACACCTTGAGCGTCGAACAGCGCTCGGTCCTGCTCGGAGAACTCTCTGAAGCCTGTGCTGGTGAACGGCTCGCCGTCCTCGCGAACACCGGATATCTCGTAGGTGTTGTTGTCGAACGTGAACTCGGTGATTTCACCGTTCTCAACTTCAGCCAGGAATTCCGTGTAGCCCAGTTCCTCGGCGTTGCCTCGATCCATTGTCGAGGCCAGGAAGAGTAGCGAGATGAGAAGGCCCACTACGATCCAGGCTGACCAGCGTGGAAGACTGGACTCCGGTCGGCCGGGCACACGCGACCCGCGATTAGGCGGCGAAGGTGGGGTGGGGGAGTCGTTTGAACTCATGTATCAAGCCTAATTGAATCAGCCGTTGATGCCGAGCCGGGCCCAACGGACAAGAACAGGGGGACGTTGACCATAACCCCGACCGCATCGTGTGTTATGCCTGGTCGTGAACTTTGGCACAGAATACTTTCGGCCAAACTGGTCCGTCGCTGAGCGTCGTCGCTCGAACCTATGTCTACGTTCGACTTCAGGCGACTTTTCAGTCATTGCACATGCCGCTACACTCAGCATCCGGCAGATAGGTCTGAGTCCCCTGTGTTCGATGGGGCAGGTGCTGGCCGACGGCTTCGATGCTAGCTCGAGGCTGCGGCCAGCATGGGTCTTCCGATAGTCACCGCCCGACTTCCTGCCGCTTTGGATCACTAGCCTGGCTTGTTGATGAGTGAACCGGCTGAGGTGAGACCGAGTAGCGCCGTGCCGTGGACGGTGCCGGAGGCGTTTGCCGGATGGGTGGCTGCCCAGCTGGTGGCCGTTGTGTGGGCGGGGATGTTGACGGCATTCAGATCTGACTCGAGCGGCCTGGCTGATTCGTCGTCGATCTGGTGGTTCCTGGCAGGAGGCGTCGGGCTGTGGGCAGGGTATGTGGCCGTGGGCGCCTACCTCGCCGGACGGGGGTCCGGTGGCGGAGCGGACCAGATCCTGGGTTCGAATTGGTCGCCTCTTGCCGTAATAGTCGGATTGGCGGCCGGGGTTGCCTGCCAGCTCGTTGTGGTTCCTGTCGTGTATCGGCTCACTGGGGATTTGATCCCTGGTGACCCAGAGGAGGCTGCCCGCGACCTTGTCGACATGGTCTCCGGCCCGGCCGCCACGGTGGCGTTGGTGATTGCGGTGGTGATCGTGGCGCCAGTCGCGGAGGAGTTGATGTACCGCAGGGTGTTGATGCGCCCATTGGCCGACAAGGTCGGAGTGACGGTGGCGGTGGTCTTGAGCTCGGTCATCTTCGCTTTGGCTCACGGTCAACTGATTCTGGTGCCGGGGCTGATGACGTTCGCTGTCGTCCTGGGTTTCCTGGCCTTCCGTTTCGACGGCCTTTCGGCTCCCATTGCCGCCCACATGTCGTTTAACGCAACGACGGTGGTCATGCTCTTAAGTTGACCAGGCTGTGTTCTGATTGGTCTATGCCTCCTGGGTCGCGTGGCTCAACGTCGCTTGAAGGTGGTGCCCGCTGCTCATCATCCACCACCCGCCTCCGACTGGATGTGCACGGCACGGAGGAACAATCGTGGACAGACTCGAAGATCAAGCGAATACCGAAGACGGATACTCTCGCACGAGAGATGGTTTGGGGTACGACGACCCGCCGGAGATCTGGAATTCCGGTGTTGGAGTATCGGCATCCGAAGCCGAAGGAGTAGGAGTCGTTGACCGGGCGGGGCCCGCCGCTGAGAATGACGGCCTCGAGTATCCCGCCCACCCCGTGGTCGGGATTGAGGACGGTGAGCTGCTCTTCAGTTCCTCGGACCTGCCTTCGGTGGTAGGGCCGGACTTGGAGTCGCCCTCGCATCTAAATGAGGCCGCTCTGCCGGCACAAGCAAATGAGGCCGCTCTGCCGCCACAAGCGGATCTTTCCTTCGTCGAACGTCGATCGCAACCTTGGCTGGGCGACGACGAAGACACCAGTGTTGGTGGCGACGCCGAGGGTTACGTTGGTTCGGAGCCGGTTGCGGCCGCCGCCCCATGGCCAACACTTGACGACTCCGACGTGGCTAACTCGGATGTCTCGTTCGAGGCCGAACCATCTGAAGCGACAGATTTGTCTGCGGCGCTCGACCTGAATGCCGACGGTCAAGTCGGACATGAACGTGGGACCATCGATGCCTTGGTGCCAGGCGACCACTCCGGCAGCCCTTCGGGGCAGGCCGAAGAGGTCACAACAGACGAGGGCCATCCGGTAGAGGGTCGACGGAGCTGTCGAATCTGTACTGCCCCGGTCTCTCAGATCAACATGAAGGTCGATGGCAACGTCTTGATTCTGGAGTCCTGTGATGAGTGCGACTCCCGCCGGTGGCGCCTCGACGGCCAACCGATCGATCTGAAACAGGCCCTCGACGAGGTCGGTGAGCACGCCGGTCGACGTTCGTAATCGCGATGATCCTCAGCGGGAGTGGTTGCGCCAGTGTGTGGCGCTACTCATTGGTGAGACAACAGACGGTTAAGTCGACGTATATCACCCCTGAAAGTTCGGTATCGTCGCTTGGTGGTCGACATTGCAAGCGGCGACGTCTCCGACGGTGTGGAAGAGTCCTCCGATGTGTCTGAGACGGGGTTGGAAGTAACGTCCGAGCGTAGGCTCGGACGGACAGGTTTGTTCATATCCGCGCTTCTGAGCGGATTCGTTTTTGCCATTTTGAACTGGCCGAACGCTGACAGCCTGGCTGACCTAGCCGACCCGTTGTTGTTTGCCGACACGACCCCGGCTGGCGGGGACATGGGTGCCCACGTTTGGGGCCCGGCCTATCTGCGGGATCATCTGCTTCCCCAGGGTCGGCTAACCGGTTGGACTCCCGATTGGTATGCGGGCTTCCCGGCATACCAGTTCTACATGGTCGTCCCCTCACTGGCCATCATTGCCTTGAATCTTGGTTTGCCATGGTTCATCGGATTGCCAGTGGCAGCGGCCGCCGTTTTCGGAATCGCTCGTGGTCTGCGTGCACGGGGATGGTCCGGCACTCGACTTCGCCGTGGCGTTATCGTCGCCGCGCTGGTGCTCCTCCCTCTGTTGGTGGCCTTGCCTTACGGCGTTTCGTTCAAGTTGATTTCGGTAACAGGCTTGGTGCTGTTCCCGTTGGCCGGGTGGTTTATGGCCAAAGCTGCCGGCTCACCGGAACCGATTCCCGCCATGGTGTCACTGGCGGCGTTTGTCTTCTTGTTTGATACGAACTTCACGATTTATGGTGGCAACGTCACTTCAACATTGGCCGGTGAGTTCGCGTTCTCAATGAGCCTGTGTCTGGTCCTGTTTGCTATCGGGCTGGTGATCCGAGGCTTGGACACGAACCGGCATCGCGCTGGCGCCGCAGCCCTGGTTGCGCTGGCAGCACTCTGCCATATCATCCCGGTGTTCTTCATGATGCCGGCGTTGATGCTGGCGGTTCTGTCCGACGGCAAGCGATCGCCCCGAAGCTGGGTGGCGGCGGGGACGGTGGCTCTCGCCCTGGTTCCCTTCGCTGATCAGGGCTCCACGTTGGTGAAGGTGCTGATAGGTCTTGCCGTCGTAACGGTCTTCTTGGCCGGACTGTACGCCGATGAAACCGTGCGGTCGCGATCGCTTTGGTTGTTGGTGGTCGGCCCCGCCTCGATTCTCCTCACGGCTTTTTGGTTGTTGCCCTTCTACTTGCGCGATGACTATTTCAACGACATGGGGTGGGAGCGTCTCGACAATGTCGGACCGCCACTGCTGACTGTTCCGATCAAGATCGCGCTCCCCGTGGCCGCTATCGGGGTCTTGGTGTCCTACGTGACCAGGGAACGCATCGGCATGATCTTCACCGGGACGGGCCTCATTTTCGCTGCTGCGGTGGCCAACCTCGGTGAGGGCCCACTGTGGAACGCCCGACTGCTGCCCTTCTACTACTTGTCGGTGTACGTGCTGGCCGCAGTTGGAGTGGCCATGGTGGTCCGCTTCGCCGGATCATGGCTGAGTCGGAACTTGGATCGTCCCAATCCTGATTTGTTGGCCGCCGGTAGCTGGGTGGCTGCCGCGGCTGTCCTAATTGCGGTTGCCATGCCGCTGCGGTTGATGCCGTTTGGCCAGGTCGACGAGAACGGAAGCTATCGGTGGCTGGCGTTCACCAACTCCGCCGGCAGCGCAGTGCCGGGCTGGACCGAGTGGAACTATTCGGGGTACGAACGTAAGCAGTCCTACGGCGAGTATCACCAGGTCGTTTCCGACATGGCGACCGTCGGCGCCGACAATGGGTGTGGCCGAGCAATGTGGGAGTACAGCTCCGACCTTGACCGCTACGGGACGCCAATGGCCCTTATGTTGCTTCCGCACTGGACCGATGGCTGCATCGGATCGATGGAAGGTCTCTACTTCGAATCGTCAGCGACCACCCCGTTCCACTTCTTGAATCAGAGTGTGCTGTCCGACGCCCCTTCTCGTGCGCAACGTGATCTGCCATACCGCGATTTTGACATCAACCTCGGGATCGCCCAGCTACAGCTGATGGGGGTCAAGTACTACATGGCGATGTCGGACACCGCAATCGCCGCAGCCGAATCCCACCCTGAGTTGACCCGAATTACGGAGTCGCAACCCTTTGTGGTCTTCGAGGTCGAAGGATCCCAATTGGTGCAGGGTCTCGACTACGAGCCCGTGATCGTCTCCGGTCGATCAGAAGACCAGGTATCCGATATCGAAACGGTAAGCCGCTTCGATATCGAGTGGGTCGGCCAGGCCGTCGAACACTACAACGATGTCCCCAATTTCTTGTCGCTGCCCGCCGAAGACGGACCGGACGACTGGATGCGAGCCGAGTCACTGATCCGTACCGACGGCAACCAGATTGCCGCTGCGGTTGTCAACGACGTCACGTCGACAACATCGGGCATCCAGTTCACGGTCGACGAAGTTGGCAAGCCGGTATTGGTTAAGGCGTCGTACTTCCCTAACTGGGATGTCGATGGCGCGGAGGGTCCGTGGCGTGCCGGTCCGAACCTGATGGTGGTGGTGCCCACCGAGACGAACGTCGAGCTCAACTTCGGCCGGACGGCCATTGATTGGCTCGGAAATCTGGTGACACTGCTGGGTTTGGCCGGCTTGTTCGCCCTGTACCGATTCGACCGTCGTTTGGCACTGGCCGGTGCAAGCAACAGCGTTGTTGTAGACGAGCGTGGCCTCGAAGACCGACAGCCTCCCAAAACAACAGTGCTCAACGATCCGAAAGTCGATGACGGCGAACTCGGTCATTCTGAACTCGATGATTCTGAGTTCGATGGTCCTGAGTTCTCGACTGCTGAAGTCGAAGACGTTGGCGACGTCGAGAGCAACGGAGCCCACTCTTCGGCCCAATCCGCAACCGTCGAACAGGTACGTGAAGTGTCCGGCGAAGACGATGTCCGAGACAGTGAGACGCCTGACGAGGCCGAGTTGGCCGTCGTTGCGCCGGAGGCCACCGAGGCCCGGCGAACATCGTCATTGGCTGATGAGGACGTCGAGCCCGAGTAGGGCGGAGCATTATGCGTAGCCGGCTGCGCCTCTTCGCCGCAGTTGGTGTGTTGGCCACGTTGATCGACGTTGGCGGGTACCTGATTTTACGCCAGGTGTCACCGTGGTGGTTGGCGAACATTTTGGCGTTGACGGTCGCCGCCTGCGCTTCGTACATCTTGAACCGGGACCTCACGTTCCGACGTAGCCCTGATGCCCGTTGGGTGAGCAATCCGATTGTGTTCGCCGGAACTGCCATAGTGGCTGGAATCGTCGACCTTTCGGTGGTCAGTGTGTTGCAGGGCTTTGACCTTGTTCCGCTGCTGTCGAAAGTGACTGCGATCGCCCCGGCAGCTGCCGTGCGATGGTTTGTGTATCGGTGGGTGCTGTTCAGCGAAGTACGAAACGACCTGGCCCAGCGGGTGGACAGACCGCTTCCGGACCGACCATTTCGAGTGAGCGTGGTCGTGCCGGCCTACAACGAGGCCAGCCTGATCGTTCCCTCTCTCGCAGACCTGGAAGAATTCTTGGACGTAGAGTTCGACGGCGACTACGAGATCGTTGTGGTCGATGACGGATCTCCGGACGATACCGCCCGCCTCGCTGAGCAGGCGGGAGCCACCGTTGTTCGGATGCCCGAAAATCGTGGCAAAGGTGCTGCGGTGCGGGCAGGCGTGTTGGCGGCTCAGGGGCGGTCAGTGGTGTTTACCGATGCGGATCTGTCGTACCCTCCCGAGTTGGTGGCAAAGGTCGTTGCGCAGCTGGAAGACGGCTGGGACATCGTCGTTGGAAGTCGTCGACACGAGGACACCAACACCTTGGTTAAGGCCCGCCGGCTTCGTCAGCTCGGGGGTCGACTGGTGAACCACCTGACACACCTTGTCCTGCTTGGTCACTTCCGTGACACACAGTGCGGGATTAAGGGATTTCAGGCCGACATCGGCACCGCGGTTTTTCAGCGGACCCGCATCGACGGGTTCGCGTTCGACGTCGAACTGTTCCTTATTGCTGAGCAGGACCAGTTGTCACTCAACGAGATCCCGGTCCTGGTCGAGAATCGCGGCACTTCGTCGGTCAATGTCACGTCGGATTTTCTTCAGTTGTTCTCTGATCTGGTGAAGATCCGCCGATGGGTCGGTAGCGGTGAATATCGGCCGACCGCCGAGCATCTCCGTCTCTACCAGCGTCGCGGCCGGTCTAACCGTTCGGACCTGGATTGAGAACCGACTCATCGGGTAGACGGCTCAAACCCCGTAGGATCATAGTTGGCCGTCGGCTGTCGAAGACTGTCGCTCACCAGCGCTGACTTCGGCTCCGGAACCGCCCGATGGGTAACCGACCACCATGTTCTACGGAAGGCCATCTCAGTGAGTTCCGAATCGACCGACACTCGTCATACCGAAGAAGTTCCACTCGATCAAACAGCAACGGCTGCCGGTGACGCTGGACGGAGATCAACCGACCAGAACACGACGGGCGGCTATGGAGACTCCATGTCCGATACTCTCGACCCTGCTCAGCTCGACGCCATTGTTAAGGCCTACGACGTCAGGGGAACCTACCCGGACCAGATCAACGCCGACATCTGTCGCGGGTTGGGCACTGGTTTCGCCACGTTCATACGCCAGTCGGAGCCGGAAACCACGACGGTAGTCATTGCTCGCGACATGCGACCGTCCGGCCCTGAGTTGGTGGACGCATTCGCCGATGGCGTGATGAGCCAGGGGCTCGACGTCGTTGACGTCGGGTTGGGTTCGACTGATCTTCTGTACTACGCATCCGGTTCGATGAATATGCCCGGTGCCGTGTTCACTGCGTCGCACAATCCGGCTGAGTACAACGGCATCAAGATGTGTCGCAGCGGAGCCGCCCCAATCGGCGAGGCCTCAGGCCTGGCGGACATCAAGCGTGTAGCGGCCGAGGGTGCTCCCAGTGCAGAGGCCCGCGGAAGTCGATCGTCCAAAGACGTGTTGAGCGCATTCGCCGATCACGTACTGTCGTTCATCAACACTGATGGTTTGCGGCCTCTCAAGGTGATAGCCGACACCGCTAACGGCATGGGTGGTCTTGTCGTGCCGGAAGTATTCGCCCAACTGCCATTTGATCTCGAGGTCATGTATCCGGAGCTGGACGGAACGTTCCCCAACCACGAAGCCAATCCAATCGACGTCAAAAACCTGGTTGATCTGCAAGCCAAAGTTCTCGAGACCGGCGCCGACATTGGTTTGGCCTTCGACGGCGATGCCGACCGGGTGTTCCTGGTCGACGAGAACGCACAGCCGGTTTCGGGATCATTGACGACCGCCTTGTTGGCAAAATCGATCTTGGCCGAGAATCCTGGCGCCAAGGTGATCTACAACCTGATCTGCTCCAAAGTGGTGCCCGAGGTCGTGACCGAGTCCGGGGGAACCCCGCTGCGTTCACGCGTCGGTCATTCATTCATCAAACAACTGATGGCCTCCGAAGGAGCGGTATTCGGCGGCGAACACTCCGCCCACTACTATTTCGCCGACAACTGGCGGGCCGATTCCGGTCTCATCGCCTCGGTGATGATCCTGGAGCAACTGGGACGATTCGACGGCCCGCTATCGGAGCTCCTGGCTCCGCTGGACCGCTACGCGGCGTCAGGTGAGATCAACACTCGCGTATCAGATGCTGCTGTCGTCATTGACCATGTGGCAGCTCACTACGAGTCTCACGCCAGCACCGTCAACTCCGATCGTCTCGATGGACTAACCGTTGATCAGGGCGAGTGGTGGTTCAATCTTCGCCCCTCCAACACCGAGCCGCTGCTCCGACTGAATCTCGAAGCGGCCGACGCCGATGCAGTGGCGAGTCGAGTAGCTGAAGTGCAAGCCGTGATGGCAGAGGTCGGTTAACCGTCCGGCCGGCAAGCCGGCGCCTGCACGGAGGGAATTCAATGTTCAAAATCAAAGGACAAGTTCAGAACGCCGCCTGGGGCGACCTTGATGCCATTGCCCGCATTGTCGGTTTTGAGCCAAACGGGGAACCGCAAGCAGAGTATTGGTTGGGGGCCCACCCTAAGGCGCCAAGCGAGATCGTTGATGACGTCGGATCAGCGGTCGTCACCGACCGGTCGCTGGAGAAATTCATTGCCGCCAACCCGGTAGATCTATTGGGGGTGGACGTAGCCGAGCGCTTCGGTGAACTTCCGTTTCTTCTCAAGATTCTGGCGGCGGCAAAGCCGCTGTCGATTCAAGCCCACCCGAGCCTCGATCAGGCCCGGGATGGTTTCGCCAGAGAGAACGATGCGGGCATTGATCTTGGTGCCCGGGTCCGGAGCTACAAGGATCCGAACCACAAGCCGGAAATGATCTGCGCACTTACGCCGTTCGAGGCCAAGTGCGGGTTGCGCCCAGTGGCGGAACTCCTCGATCTGCTCAGCCTTTTTGGCCACAACCTCATCGTGCACTGGCGCCGGTTGCTTGAGCGCTCAGCCGAGACCGGTGATCCGGCGGCGCTAAAAGAAGCGGTCGAATGGCTGCTTCGACTCGATGACGGAACCGCCGCCGAACTTGTCGATGCGCTGGCGTCCGAGACCCGCACGTTGGTCGATGATGCCGGTGCCGATGCCGGCCGCTATTTCTCCGAGCTGACCTGGACACTGCAAATCGCCGAGTCGTTTCCCGGCGATATCGGGGTAGCCGTCGCCTTGATGCTGAACCACCTCACGCTCCAGCCGGGCGAAGCAATGTACCTAGGTTCCGGCAACCTCCACGCCTACCTGTCGGGTGTCGGTATCGAGCTGATGGCGAACAGCGACAATGTTCTCCGTGGAGGGTTGACCTCCAAACACATTGATGTGGATGAGCTCCTTTCGGTCGTCTGCTACGAGCCACTTCGGCCACCGGTGCAACGGCCGACGTCACAGAACCATCGATTCGACACCCCAATCCCGGAGTTCTCTCTGACCAGAGTGATCGGGCCCGGATTCCGTCCCGAGGACGGACCGCCGAACGAGCCGATATCGATCGACGTCACAATGGACGGCCCCGAAATTGTGTTGGTAACCGACGGGTCGGTGAAGCTGGTCGCAATGTCTTCGGGCGATTTGACCCGATCGGGGAATGGTTCATTGGCTATTGGCTCCGGGGAGGCCGCTTTTGTTCCCGCTATCCACGGTTCGTACCGGGTCACCGTAGACAGTCCGCGCACTGTTCTATGGCGGGCTACCACCGGTTAAGCCCGATAACCTGGCTGCTGAGTGCAGCCGCGTCGGAGTGGCTCGATCACAACCTCAGCCGGCCGGTCATGGCCACCGGCCGAGAACGAAGGAGATAGCCGTGGCTCTCGATTCCATGTTGCTCGACATTCTGGCTTGCCCCGAAGACAAGGGTCCGCTGCTGTATTTCGAGACTGACGGGTTTCTCTACAACCCTCGTCTGCGGCGGCGCTATCGAATCGACGATGGAATACCTGTCATGTTGATCGACGAGGCGGAGACCCTGGACGATGCCGGACACCAGGCGATGGTCGAGCAGGCCGAAGCATCCGGCATCGGACTCAACTTCACCCCCGGGTCCGAGGGCGAAGCATCAGCGTAAATCACTCACAGCCCGAATAGGGTGCTGAGTGTACTGAGGACGCATCAAGGAGATCGCATGTCCATCGACCAAACGCGCCCAACCACCGTCGCCGACGGCGACTTCAAGGTCGCCGACTTGAATCTGGCCGGCCAAGGCCGCAAGCAAATCGAGTTGGCGGAACACGAGATGCCCGGGCTGATGGCGCTGCGGGCCGAGTTCTACGATGAGCAACCGCTAAAGGGCGCACGCATAACCGGAAGTCTGCACATGACCGTGCAGACAGCTGTGTTAATCGAGACCTTGACCGCCCTTGGCGCTCAGGTTCGGTGGGCCAGCTGCAACATTTTCTCGACCCAGGATGAGGCTGCAGCAGCGGTCGCCGTGGGCCCGGAGGGAACCACCGAGCATCCGACCGGTGTGCCCGTCTTCGCCTGGAAGGGCGAGACTCTCGAGGAATACTGGTGGTGTACCGAGCAGGCGCTTCGCTGGCCCGATGCCCTTAAGGCCCCAAATCTCATCTTGGATGACGGCGGCGACGCCACCATGTTGGTTCACAAGGGTGCCGAATACGAAGCAGCTGGTGTCGTCCCGGACGGCAACGACGACGATCCCGAAGAATGGCTTGTTGTTCTTGAGCTTTTGAAGCGTCTTCAGGTCGAGGATCCGAAGCTGTTCACCGACATGGCCGAGAAGGTCCGAGGCGTCTCGGAGGAGACGACAACCGGTGTCCATCGCCTCTACGAGATGAAAGAGGCCGGAACGCTGCAGTTCCCCGGCATCAACGTCAATGATGCGGTGACCAAGTCCAAGTTCGACAACAAGTACGGAACCCGTCACTCCCTCATCGACGGCATCAACCGCGCCACCGACGTCATGATTGGTGGCAAGGTGTGTGTGGTATTGGGCTACGGCGACGTGGGCAAGGGCTGCGCCGAGTCACTCCGCGGCCAGGGCGCCAGGGTAGTTATCACCGAGGTTGACCCGATCTGTGCGCTGCAGGCTGTCATGGACGGCTACGAGGTCACGACCATCGAGCGGGTGCTCGATACCGCCGACATCTTCATCACGGCGACCGGAAACAAAGACATCCTGTCGTCGGAGATGATGGGCGAGATGAAGCAGGGAGCCATCGTCGGCAATATCGGTCACTTCGACAACGAGATCGACATGGCCGGTCTGCTCCGTCAGAGCGACATTCAGCGAATCACCATCAAGCCTCAGGTTGATGAGTTTCGCTTCCCGGACGGCAAGAGCATCATCGTGTTGAGCGAAGGACGTCTGCTCAACCTGGGCAATGCCACTGGTCACCCCAGCTTCGTCATGTCGGCCAGCTTCACCAACCAGGTGCTGGCGCAGATCGAGCTTCACAAGAACGCTGAGGCTTACGGCACCGACGTGGTGACACTACCGAAGGTTCTCGATGAGAAGGTCGCCCGACTCCACCTCGACGCACTTGGTGTGAAACTGACCAAACTGTCGCAGGAACAGGCCGACTACATCGGCGTACCCGTTGACGGTCCGTACAAGCCGGACCACTACCGCTACTGACGGTTCCCATTTACGGCTCGGCGACGCCGATGCTTGCTGTCAGGGGCCATGGCTACTGTCGTAGCCGTGTTCACAAAACGTTGCCCGGGCTGTCTCAAGAACCGCGGATCTCTCTGTCCGGGTTGTTGCAGACGTCTTGACCCGACGGCTGCGGGTGGGCCAGGTGGCAGTTTCTATTTCGCCCTCGGTCAGCCAACCGGTAGCGCTGGAGACAGCGTTGCCGGTGTGGCCCTGAGCACCTACGAGGAGTTCAGCGAGCGGGTAATAGTGGCCGCTAAGAACGGCCGGACCGATGTTCTCGCCGATCTCGGTCGGTTGTTGGCCCGCCATCGCTTCGCTTTGCGGGGCCCGGTCGGCGGCGAGACGGTTGTGTCGTGGATTCCGGCCAGCCGATCCGGAAGGCGGTCCCGCGGCTACGACCAGGGCCAACTGCTGGCTCGATCCGTAGCGGCCGAACTCAACCGGCTGCAACGCAGCTCTGGCCGCCACAGTGCAGTGGGCAAAGGACCCCGTGAAGGTATTGCGGTCTGCCGATTGTTCACCCGGCACGACCGCTGCCGTCAGACTGGCCGCACCAGAGCCGAGCGGTTGAACGGACCCAATCTGCAGTGGCGCGGTGCCAATGGTGTTGAGCGGTTGTTGTTGGTCGACGACGTGGTGACAACGGGATCGTCAATGCGCTCCGCTGTCGGCCTCGCCGAAGGCGGCGGAGTGCCGTCGATTGAGGCTCTGGCCTTAGCTTCAGTCCGCTAAAGCGTCGCTTGAGCTATAGAGGCACAAGTCACCGCCGACAGTAATTGATGACGCGGCAGCGTGGACACGCTCTGCCAGTAGACTTTTTAGTGCGATGAAACTACTCGACAAAATTCTCAAAGCAGGTGACGGTAAGCGTCTGAAGGCGACGCAAACCATCGTCGAACCCGTCAACGCTTTGGAATCGGAGATGCAGCGCCTTGACGACTCGGCGTTGCAAGCCAAAACCACCGATTTCAAGAACCGCCTCGACAACGGCGCCACCCTGGACGATCTACTAGTCGAAGCATTTGCCGTCATCCGTGAGACGGCAGTGCGACGAATGGGGCAACGTCACTACGACGTTCAGCTGATGGGCGGTGCCGCCCTCCACTGGGGATCAGTGGCCGAAATGAAAACCGGTGAGGGTAAGACGCTGGTCTCAACACTGGCCGTGTACCTGAACGCTCTGGCTGGCGAAGGTGTACACCTGGTCACCGTCAATGAGTACCTGGCCACTCGCGACGCTGAGATGATGTCGCAGATTTACGGCTGGCACGGTCTGACCACCGGCCTTGTCGTTCCGGGCAACAACAACCAGGCGTTCAAGAGAGAGCAGTACGGCTGCGACGTCACCTATGGCACGAACAATGAGTTCGGGTTCGACTACCTGCGTGACAACATGGTCCGCACCCCGGCCAATCGGACCCAGCGCACACACAGCTACGCCATCATCGACGAAATTGACTCGATTCTGATCGACGAGGCCCGAACGCCGTTGATCATCTCCGGCAAGGTGCGAGGCGCCGCCGACATCTACTACCAGTTCGCCGACATCGCCAAGAGACTCCGTCGTGACGAGGACTACGAGGTCGATGAAGAAAAGCGACTAGTTGCTGTCACCGAGGCCGGCATAGGTCGGGTCGAGGACATTCTGGATATCGAAAATCTCTATGCCGGAGTGCAGGGCGACCTGGTGCACCAGCTCAATTCGGCTCTCAAAGCGAAAGAGCTGTTCCATCGGGACAAGGACTATCTGGTCACCGACGGCGAGGTGCGCATCGTTGACGAGTTCACCGGCCGGGTTCTTGACGGCCGCCGGTGGTCGGACGGGCTACACCAGGCAGTCGAGGCCAAAGAGAACGTCAAGATCAAAGACGAACAGCAGACGCTGGCCACGGTCACGTTGCAGAACTACTTCCGCCTCTACGACAAACTGGCGGGAATGACCGGTACGGCACAGAGCGACGCCGCCGAGCTGGAAGCAACTTATAACTTGAGTGTCGTTCAGATACCTACCAACAAGCCGATCGTGCGTCTCGACCAGGCCGATCTGATCTACAAGACCGAGGACGGAAAGTTTGGTGCCGTTATCGATGACATCGAACAGCGGGTCTCGTCCGGTCAGCCTGTTCTTGTCGGTACGGCATCGGTTGAGAAGTCCGAGAAGCTCAGCAACCTGATGACTCAACGTGGCGTGAAGCACGAGGTGCTGAACGCCAAGGCCCACTTCCGTGAGGCCGATATTGTTGCTCAGGCGGGCCAGCCCGGAGCGGTTACGGTGGCTACCAACATGGCCGGCCGTGGCGTCGACATCATGCTCGGCGGCAATCCTGAGAAGCTGGCTGAGGCCGACACCCATGCCGAGGGGCTGGAGCCGGAGAGCGAAGAAGCCCAGACCTACTACGAGAAGCGCCTGGCCCACTGGACGCCGATGTGTGAACGCGGCGGGCACGATGTGCGCGACGCTGGCGGCCTGTACGTTCTGGCCACTGAGCGACATGAGTCCCGCCGAATCGACGATCAGTTGCGGGGCCGCTCCGGACGCCAGGGTGACCCCGGCGAGAGCCGATTCTATTTGTCACTCGAAGACGACCTCATGCGAATCTTCGCCACTGGCGCAATGAACTGGGTGATGGACCGCGCCCTTCCCGACGACGTGCCGATCGAGTCGAACATGGTGACTAAGTCGGTCGAGCGTGCTCAAAACACCGTCGAGCAGCGCAACGCCGAAACTCGCAAGAACGTTCTCAAGTATGACGAGGTCTACAACCAGCAGCGCAAGGTCATTTATCAGCGCCGAGATCAGATTCTCGACGAAGGTGACCTCCGTGAAGACTCCCTCGAAGCCATCGAAGACGTTGCCGATTCCCTGATCGCAACCCACTGCTACTCAGAGCTGGACGACAGCTGGGACCTGGACTCGATGGTGACCGAACTGCACACGTTCTGGGACACCGACTACGACAGCCAATCGCTGTTCGAAGCCCGCAACATCGACCAACTTCGCGACCGTCTCGTCACCGAGGGCAATGAACGTTACCTGGCTCGCGAAACCGAGCTTGGCGACACGGTGATGCGCCAAGTTGAGCGACAGGTCATGCTGCAGTTGATCGATCAACGGTGGCGAGACCATCTGACCGAGATGGCGCACCTTCGAGAAGGCATCAACCTTCGAGCTATGGGCCAGCGTGACCCGCTGACCGAGTGGCAAAGCGAAGGATTTGATCTCTTCAAAGAGATGATGCACTCGCTCAATGTCGACTACATCCGCTACATCATGCATGTCGAGGTTGTTCAGCCCAAGCCGGTCGAAACGGAAACCGCTGCCGAAGGCGAAGCAGGTACACCGGCAGACAGCCCCGCCCAAGCCCCGGCCGAGGTCGCCCAGGCGTCGACCGGCAAGCGGCTCGAAACCACTGACGTTGTGGCCTCGAAGGAAGGGTCTGATGCCGCCGAGCCGGAGTCAGCGGCCGCCGAAGCGGCAAAGCCTTTCGTCAAGGACGACTGGGACAAAACACCCCGCAATGCCCCCTGTCCTTGTGGCAGCGGCAAGAAGTTCAAGCACTGTCACGGCTGATCGTCACAGACGTTGCTAGCGTCGTTCTAGATGGCCGATCTCACTGAGGAACTCAAGGCGCTCCGGCATGAGCTGGACGAGGCCCACACCTATCTGCGGATAGCAGAGCTTCGAGCCCGTCTCCCACAGTTGGAGACCGAAATGGGGCGCCCCGACTTGTGGGACGACGCCGAGCGAGCGCGGATCGTTCAAACCGAGTTCACCTCGGTCAAAGACGACCTCGACCTTTTCGACCGTCTTTCAGGCGAGATCGAAGATGCCGCGACCATGATCGATCTGGCCCGTGAGGAGTCAGACCAAGACCTCGAAGTGGAGGCCGGTGAGCTCATCGGCGGTCTCACGGACGAGTTCTCAGCTCTACAGCTTCGAGCTCTTTTCACCGGAACCTATGACGAAGGCGACGCCGTGTGCGAGGTGCACTCGGGTGCCGGGGGGACCGACTCGCAGGACTGGGCCGAGATGTTGCTGGCCATGTACCGAAAATGGGCGCAGAACCGCGGCTTCGAGTTCGAGCTCACTGACAACCAGGCGGGCCAGGAGGCGGGCATCACCTCGGCGGAGTTTGTTATCCGTGGCCGTCACGCCTACGGCTGGTTGCAGGCGGAGCGTGGGGTGCACCGTCTGGTTCGCATATCGCCATTTGATTCCAACGCCCGGCGTCACACCGCCTTTGCCTCATTTGGGGTCGTTCCCTACATCGAGGATGCGGCTGACCAGGTTGACATCGATGAGAAGGATCTCCGCGTCGATGTGTTCCGGTCATCGGGAGCCGGTGGCCAGCATGTGAATACCACGGACTCCGCCGTTCGTGTCACCCACCTGCCGACCGGAATCGTTGTTTCCTGCCAGAACGAGCGAAGCCAGCATCAAAACAAAGATCGATGCATGCAAATGTTGGCGATGAAACTCGTCGACCTTGAACATCAGAAACGCCAAGCCAAGCTGGCTGAAGAGGCCGGCGAGTCGAAAAAGGTCGAGTGGGGGAGCCAGATCCGAAGCTACGTGCTCCAGCCATATCAGCAGGTTAAGGACGAGCGAAGTGGCTATACGTCCGGCAATCCCGATGGGGTGCTCGGCGGCGAAGTTGGCCAGTTCATGGAAGCCTGGCTTCGATGGCGCCGAGCGGGCGGCGACAAGAACTAGGCTGGGGTATTCGATGCCTCTACAGCGACCGCACGGTCGTGGCATCGAAGGTACGAAACCTCCCGGCCGGCCGGACATGGGCCCCACGGAAAAGGAAGCGGCAGCTGCATGATCAAACTCGAAGGCGTCTCAAAGGCTTATCCCCAACAGGATCGTCCTGCGTTGCTCGATGCCTACGTGGATATCACGAAGGGCGAGTTCGTCTTTCTTGTCGGGCCGTCAGGTTCCGGCAAGTCGACGTTCCTCCGGTTGCTTAACAA
>CALJMD010000169.1 GCA_937981915.1 uncultured Acidimicrobiales bacterium | reverse complement strand
GAACAGGCTGGCGCCTATCGGGCGGCCGACGATGAAGCTCAACGGGTCCGAGACGGACTGTTTCCTGGCGGCACTCTCAACCGCAACGTGATCGCCCAGGACTTCCCGGTTCTCGCCGAGCACTTCGAACTCGGTGCCGGTCCCGAGCATCGCTACGTCATGGTCGAAGAACCGGGCCCCGGCCCTGAGCGGCCGTTGACCGGCGAAAAGCTCTCGCTGGTGTTAAGCGTGTACCGAGCCGACAACTTCGACCATGCGGTGGATCTGACTCGCCAGGTACTGGAGGTGCAGGGCATTGGCCATTCGGTCGGCATTCACACCGACGATCGCTCCAAGGCCGAACGGTTGGCCAGCGAATTGCCGGTGGTTCGGGTGCTGGTCAATCAAGCTCACACGTTCGGCAACGGCGGCAGTTTCGACAACGGCCTGCCGTTCACCCTTTCGATGGGTTGCGGCACATGGGCCGGTAACTCCATCAGCGAGAACCTCAACATCGATCACTTCATCAACGTGACCCACCTGGTTGAAACCATCGAGGCGGACCACCCGTCCGAGGCCGAGCTGTTCGGACCGCTGTGGGCGGCCACCGGCTACAAACCGTCGGCGGTCGCTGCCGAGACAACCCGGTAACCGGCCACCTCACATGGACTTCACCGAGCATGTGGCCAAGCGGCTGCTTTCACGCCACGACATTCCCACTCCACCGAGCATTCTCGTCGGCGCCAACTGGCCGACCACTGATTTGGCTCGGGCCATGTCGACCTTCGAGGGCCGACCGGTAGCGGTCAAGGCCCAAGTACCGGCGGGGGGCCGAGGCAAAGCGGGCGGTGTCGTTCTTACATCCGATCCGATGTCGGCCGTCAACCAGATGGCGGGCAGCACACTTGGCGTTCACACCGTCGACCAGATCCTGGTGGAACATCAGGTCGACATCGCCCACGAGCTGTATTTGGCCATTGCCGTTGACGGCTCGACCAGTGGGCCGCTACTCATGTTCTCCCCCGACGGCGGTGTCGACATTGAAGCATCCGACACGCCACTGACCATCATGGCGCTGTCTATCGGCTCCGAGCCTGACGTCTCCGAGCTGACTGCCGTGTTGAGCGAAGCCGGATGCCCCGAACCGGTGACCGAGGTTGCCCAAGTGGCGGCTCGGCTCTTCGCCGCCTTCGTCGACGCCGACGCTGAGCTGTTGGAGATTAACCCGTTGGCGGTCACGGGCAGAGGCGCGGTAGTGGCCCTCGACGGCAAACTCACCGTCGACGATTCGGCGGCCGGTCGCCAGGAAGCCTTGGCCAGAAACGCCTCGGTTCCGCCGACAACCGGGTTGGAAGCCAAGGCGGCCGAGCACGGGCTTCGCTTCATCGAACTCGACGGCGCTGTCGGGGTGTTAGCCAACGGGGCCGGCTTGACGATGACCACGATGGACGCAATCACCCACTACGGCGGGCGTCCGGCCAACTTCTTGGAGATCGGGGGCGACGCCTACACCCTGGCCGTACCGGCGCTGGAGGTGGTGTTGGCCAACCCGAAAGTGCGGAGCCTGGTCGTGAACTTCTGCGGAGCGTTCGCCCGATGCGACGTGATGACCGGGGGCGTCATCGAAGCGTGGAAGACGCTGCAACCCGACATTCCCGTGTTTTTCTCCATCCACGGAACCGGAATGGACGAAGCACGAGAAATGGTTCGTCGAGAGCTCGACGCTGAACCGTTCGACTACATGGACGACGCCATCAAGGCTGCGGTTGCCGCTGCCGGAGAGGATCAAGCATGATCCTGCAACAGGGCCAGCGAGTAGTGGTAGCGGGATTGACCGGGGCGCAAGGTTCGTTCTGGTCGGAACGCATGATGGCCTACGGGACGAACGTCGTCGCCGGGATCTCCGCCTCCAAAGCGGGAACCGAACACCTCGGCGTGCCTGTAGTCGGCAGCTTTGCCGAGGCGGCGGAGCGAACCGGTCTTGATGTGGCAGTGATGTTTGTGCCGCCCGGCGCCGCGCTGCGGCTCACGTTGGACGCCATCAACTCCGGCGCTCAGACAGTTGTCGTCCTGACCGAGTTCATTCCCGTTCACGACACCATGCGGATGGTGGCCGCCGCCCGCGATGCCGGGACGGCGCTGGTCGGACCGAATACTGCGGGCATTGTTACCGTCGGCCAAGGCTTCGCCGGTTTCATGCCGGCGTTCAACGATCGGATCTTTACCCCCGGAAACGTGGGTGTGGTTTCCCGCAGCGGCAGCCTCGGCACGCTGGCGTGCATGGAGCTCACCAGGGTCGGGCGTGGCCAATCAGTGTTTATCGGTGTTGGCGGTGACCCGGTTTCGGGGACCTCGACCGGTGAAGCGCTCCAAGCACTCGACGCTCATCCGGGCACCACGGCCATCGTTCTCATCGGAGAGATCGGGGGTTCCAAAGAGGAGGAGGCCGCGGAGGTGGCCGCCTCGATCTCCAAGCCGATTGCCGCCTTCATCGCTGGAAGGGCGGCCCCGGTCGGCAAGAAGATGGGTCACGCTGGAGCCCTGATCGTCGGCGACAAGGGAACCTATGACTCTAAACGCGCTGCGTTGACCGAGGCCGGTGTGGTCGTGGTCGACGTTCCGTCTCAGTTGCCTAGCGCCCTGGGCGCCTGACCTATTCGAGGCAGAACGGCGCGCCTACACCATCGGCGGTTCCGTCGGTCATCTGCACGTGGCAGATACAGCGCCAGTCCTCCCGGAGGAACCCGACGTCTTCGGTCATTTGATCGAGTTGCACACTGGTTGTTCCGAACCCGGTTGCACCGGCGTTGTCGAAGCCGGCCACGACGTTACGAATGTCGTCTTCGGTCATCCCCGGTTCGATCGCTTCGCACATTTGAGCCATGGTCGCCTCGAACGGAGCGGAGTCTCCGCCTCGACCGAGAACGCGTCCACCGGCCACCAACAGTCCAAGTCCTAGGAATCCGAGTAGGCACACTGCACCCACACCAAGCAGGACAATGTTTCTGGTCCGCCTCTTCATTTTTGCCACCTCTAGCTTTTACCCCTCGCCGTACTTGTTGTACGTGCAAGTAGCTGTTGAAGGTAGCAGGCGCAGAACGATACACCCCATCAACGTCCGCTGACCACGAGCCAAAGCGCCGGGGACCGGGTGCGGCGGTCTCCCGACCCCCGACGCTCTGTCGTCGTTGCAAATCCCACCAGCCGGAGAATTAATCTCGCCCGACGAGGACACGCCGCTGCGGGCTGGAGTGCCGCCCACCGCAGGTGTCCGATGATTTGCAGCCAAGAAGCCAGCTGTGCCACTAGCTTCCTGATTCTTGAACGACGTTAGGCGGACTAGCTAACACCGACCTATGCAACACCTTAAGTGTTGCTGAAAGTTGATGTTAGGCTTGGCATGTCGCTGCAAATAGACAACTCTGGATCAAATGGCATCCACCGCCGTGCCCAAAACCGCCCGCCCACAACTCGAGTCGTCGACCAACGTCTTATTGGTCGAAGACGATCAAGGCCTCCGCGAATCTTTAGCGATCGTGCTGGCCTTTGAAGGCCTTGAGATTCTTCAGGCCTCAGGACTTTGCGATGCCCGCCGGATCATCGAATCCGATGACCCCGACCTGATCCTCCTCGACGTCAACCTCCAAGGCGACAGTGGCATCGATCTCCTCCGAGAGATCCGACAGCGGGGTGACAACCGGCAAGTGCTTCTACTAACCGCTTTGCACGAAATCCCCGATCGGGTGGCCGGGCTTGATGCAGGGGCCGACGACTATCTGGCGAAACCATTCGCCCTCGAAGAGCTACTTGCCCGTGTGCGGGTCATGTTGCGTCGATCCGGCATCTCTGCCGCCACCACTCAACCTTTGCCTCGCGTCATCGCCGATGTGACCGTCGAATCCAAGGCTCGACGGGTGACCGCCGCCGGCACCGAAGTCACGTTGACCAAACGTGAATTCGAACTTCTCGACCTGCTCACACGAAACGTGGACCAGGTGATGACCAGAACCGTCATCCACGAGCGGGTCTGGGGTTACAGCGAACAACTGGGCTCGAACACACTCGAAGTCCTCGTCTCAAACCTGCGGCGAAAACTCGAAGCAACCGGGGCCAGCCGAATAGTGCACACCGTACGCGGCGTCGGCTATGTTGCCCGCCCGAATGCCAAAGGCCGACGGTCGTGACCACCGCCGGGATCCGCCTGTCAAGGTTCTGGGGCGACAGCAGTCTGCAGCGTCGAATCGCTCTCTCCACCGGCCTGGTGACCACGGTCTTAGTGATGGTGTTCAGCGCCACGGTCGGGTCAATACTGACCCGAAGCATCAACTCGGCCATTGACCAGGATCTTCAACTGGCAGCCGCCGACTTCTACCGCAGGCCCGGCGCCGGCGCCGACAGACCACTCCGATCACCGTCACTAGACGGCCAGCGGCTCGGCGGAGCACCGGGGACCGAGGGCCCTGGCGCTCCAGGGGAAGCTCGTCTTCGCAGAGCACCTGCACCGTTCGCCGTGCAGGTGGTTACGCCCGATGGTCAAGCCGTCACCGGGGCCATCCCGATGACTTCGGAGGCCCTGGCCGTCGCAAGCGGCACCCAAGCCGAAACCTACGAAACAATAGAGTCCAACGGTCGCCACCTCCGGGTCTACAACACAACTCTGGAGTCAGAGACTGGGGGAGCTCTGCGGGTGGCGATCGACATGACCACCTCGTTCAAAGGCCTTCAGCAGGCGAGGCTACTTTCCCTTGCTGCAGGTTTGCTTGCCGGCTTGACGGCCGCCGCCGTGGCGCTCATGCTGGGGCGACACCTGGTCGCGCCGGTCACCGCGGTGGCCAACGCCGTGTCCAACGTGAGAAGCGGCGGGGAGCTGCCTGATCGCCTCGAAGGAGAGGGAACCGACGAGCTCGGAACCCTGGTCCACAGTTTCAACTCGATGCTCGACCACTTGCGGCAAAGCCGGGACCAGCAACGCCGACTGGTCGCTGACGCCAGCCACGAGCTTCGCACGCCGCTCACCCGCCTGCGGCTGAAAATCGAGTTTGTGCACACACAACCGCAGTTGCCCGAACAAGAACGCCAACGCCTCATCGAGGGAGCCGTTGCCGATCTATCCCTGCTCGGAGACCTGGTAGCTGAGCTTCTGGAGTTGGCGGCCGAGGGGACATCGGCGGAGCAGAGCCAACCGCTGCAGCTGGCCAATGTCGTATCCACCGAGGTTGATCGGTTCCGAACCACCTCCGGCCGCGTTGTCGACCTGGCCACCACCCCTGGTTTGGTGCAGACGAGGCCTCGCCAGGTAACGCGTGCGCTCACTAACTTGCTGGTGAACGCGGACAAATACTCACCGCCGAATTCAGCTATCTCGGTAGAACAACGGGGTACACAAATAGAGGTTCGCGACCGGGGGCCAGGCATCCCGACCACCGAACGGACACGGGTATTCGACCGGTTCTACCGTGGCAACACGTGCCAAACCGTCGACGGCAGCGGATTGGGATTGGCCATCGTCGAGTCGGTGGCTCGGGTAAACGGGGGCACAACGTGGATTCGAGACCCGGCTGACGGTGGGCCGGGAACGATCGTCGGGTTTTCGGTTGGGCCGATTCCCTCCAGTAGCCGCGAACCAACCTTTCGCCCCAGAGCAATCCAACGCCGCTCTTGATCCAGGGCCCTAATACGACGGGGCTCCTAATCAGACACAGCCTCCAATCTGACGGCCTCGGCCCGATTTGAAGATCGATCCGTTTAAGCAGGTAGGTTCACAACCATGGGTTACATCAAGGAGATTCTGACCCGAATCAAGTTCCACAACGTGATGGTCAATGCCGCCGGCATTGCCTTTTACGGGTTGCTGGCCTTGATCCCGACACTGATTGCCTTGGTCTCGGTGTATGCCCTGGTGGCCGATCCGGCCGAAATCGAGACGCAGGTCACCGATGCAGCCGGATCGTTGGACGAAGACACTCAGAGTTTCATCGTCGGCATCTTGGAAGGCATCGTCGGTGACGTCAAGGGTGACGCCGAATCGGCAGAAGGCTCGGGAGGTGGTGTGGCCGGTTTCGTCGGTCGGGTCAGCGGCCTCGCCTTCGGCTTACTATTCGCCCTGTTCTCGGCTTCAGGCGCGGTGCAAAAGTTGATGGGCACTATCAACCTGGCGTACGAAACCTTGGACAGCCGACCGGGTTGGAAAGTACGAGGGCTGGCGTATCTGTTTACGGCCGGAGCGATAGTCGGCCTGGCGTTGATGGCGTTTTCCATTAGCGCTCTACCGCAGATTTTGGATCGAGTAGAGCTGGGCGGTGTGGCCGAAACAGTCATCAACCTGGCTCGCCTCCCGGTGTTGGCCGCACTGTTCGGCGGGGCGCTGACCATCCTCTACCGTTACGGGCCGGACCGTTCGCCTCGCACCCCGTGGAAGAACCCGGGGGCCGTCGTCGCCATGGTGCTGTTTGTCGTCTTCGCCATTGGTTTCAGCTTTTACTCGTCGAACGTCGGTGCCATGCCCGCCGCCTACGGACTTCTGGGCACGATCGCAGCCTTGATGATCTTCTTACAACTGACGGCGCTCTCAGTCATCATCGGTGCCGAAGTCAACGGAGCGCTCGAGGTTGGCCCGTTGCTAAGCGACAACCCGGCTGGCGCCGGGGCGCCGGCTCAGTCGGCGGTTGGGTCGGCCCGTAGCGCGACGATGCCGACGGCGGCCCGAGGCGTCACGTCGTCGCCAGGCGCGACCGAGTCGTCGACCGGCGAATCGCTCAGTTTCGGCAAGGCCATGGCCGGGTTGGTTGCCATGTATGTGCTCGGTCGAGGTGCCTCAAAGGGCAACTGATTAGTCGGTCGGGTTCCAGCCGGACACGGACTTCACCTCAAGGAACTCTTCAACACCCCAGCGACCACCTTCACGACCGTTGCCGCTTTGGCGGTAGCCTCCGAACGGGGCTCCAGCGCCTCGGGGTTGTCCGTTCATTTCGACCATGCCGGAACGGAGCTGACGGGCGATGCGTCGAGCTCGATCCTGGTCGGCGGTTTGCACGTAGTTGGTCAACCCGTAGGGCGTGTCGTTGGCGATGGCGACCGCTTCTTCTTCGGTGTCGAACGGGATGATCGACAGCACCGGCCCGAAGATTTCCTCGTTGGCGATGGTCATCGACGGGTCGACGTCGGCGAACACGGTCGGTTTCACGAAGTAGCCGACGTCGTGGCCGTCAGGTCGCCCCGAGCCGCCGGCCACCAGCCGGGCTCCTTCGGCTTCACCGGCCTTGATGAGCCCCTGGATCTTGTCCCACTGTTGTTCGCTGACAACCGGTCCGATGTGGCGTCCGTCTTTGTCGGCGGCGTCAACCTGGGTCTGTTGGGCCGCTTCGGCTGCCGCGGTCACAGCGTCGTCGTAGATGGACCGTTCCACCAGCATTCGGGTGGGAGCGTTGCAGGACTGGCCGGTGTTGTTGAAACAGTGGCGGGCTCCCCGAACGACAGCTTTGGGGTCGGCGTCGGCGAACACAATGTTGGCGCCTTTGCCGCCCAATTCGAGTGCCACCCGTTTCACCGAGTCAGCCGCGTTCTTGGTGATGGCGACCCCGGCCCGGGTGCTCCCGGTGAACGACACCATGTCAACGTCGGCGTGGCCGCTGAGTTGGGTGCCGACGCCGATGCCGTCGCCTTGCACCATGTTGAACACGCCGGGCGGGAACCCGGCTTCGTGCATCATGTCGGCGAACAGGGCGGAGGACAGCGGAGCGATTTCGCTGGGTTTCAGCACCATGGTGCAGCCAACGCCAACAGCCGGGATTACTTTGAGGGTGACCTGATTCATCGGCCAGTTCCACGGGGTGATCAACGCGCACACGCCGATCGGTTCGTACAAGATGGCGTTGTCAGGAGCGTGGTCGCCGAGCGACTCTTCGAAACTGAAGTTGCGTAGCTCGTTGATGGTGGACTCGATGTGCCACGAACCGGCGGTGGCCTGCGACCCCTTGGACAGTGCCGCTGGTGCCCCCATTTCGATCGAGATGGCGTCGGCCATTTCGTCGTTGCGGGCCACGTAGATCTCAAGCAACCGTTCCAGCTTGGCGATGCGTTCAGCGTGCGGGGTGGCGGCCCAAGCGGGGAACGCTTCTTTGGCGGCGGCCACCGCAGCGTCGGTGTCGGCTTGACCGCCGAGCGA
>CALJMD010000168.1 GCA_937981915.1 uncultured Acidimicrobiales bacterium | reverse complement strand
TTGGTCCATGGCGCTCAACAGATGGCGGGCCATGGTCTCGTCTCTCGGAGCCTCGAGCAGATGGAGGTAATCCATGGGAATGGCCGAGCCGGGAGCCACCCAGGGGCCGTCCATGGCCACAGTTGTGACGGACGGACGGCTAGTGAGGTAGTCGATCAAACGGGCCATGGCTCGGCTGGAGCGGCCGTCTTGAAAGTCGTCGGCTCGGTGCCACCACGATCCGTCGATCGAGCTGCTTTCGAGGCCTGCCTGTCGGTCGATTGCCGGTTGTTCGGAACAGGGAAGCTCGAGGCCGACGACGACCGGCAGATCGCGTTCGATGGCGAGGGCCACCAACGATTCCACGAGGCGGGGGAATTCGTTGGTGCCGTGCCATTCGCCGATCAGAACAGTTCCCGCTGGTCGGACGAGTGGCTCCAGCGACGCTACGACCTCATGCACAGCCCGAGACTAACCCAGCGGGTCAACCCAGCGCTGCTCGAAGCAACGAGTCCGATGCCGCAGCGATGACCGGGCCGGTCAAGTCGTGGCGGCCAACCGCATGCCAACCGAGGCCGTCCAACACGCTGGCGTTCTCACTGTCATCGTCACTGTGAGTGTCGCTGCTGCCTACGTCCAACATAGCGACCACATCCCACAACGGATCGTAGGTCGTCGGGCCGTTCGCTGCGGTCAGTCGTAGATAGTGGCCTAAGAACCCGTCGGCGGCTTCAAGCCCGGCCAACACAGTCAGATTCCATCGACAGTGGCCCAGCTCAGCGTGAGGGTGGCCGACGCAGGCGTTAAGCCAGTCGACCACTGCGGGCGTAGCGACGTGCGCCGAGGTATCGGGCCACAGCATGTTGAGCGGGTGTAGGTCACGGTGCAACAAGACCGGCTGTTCACCGTTGAGCCCCCAGCCCTCTCCGTTGTTACTCGGCCGGTCGATGCCCAACTCGGCGAGGCGGCCGTGGTAGTACTCGATGGCCCCTGACCACAAGCCGTGATCACCCCAGACCGGGGGCTCCGGTTCATCGGGAACCCACGGCCAGAACTGGGCCAGACCGTGATGGTCCGGAAGCGGGACGGCGGCCACGGCGGCTGCGGCTGCGGCCATGGCTTCAACGTGAGGTGCCAGCTCGACAGCCGTGGTGCGCATAGACCCGGGCAGAAATGACATGACCAAACGCCCGGCGTCGACGTCACTGGCGATCAGTCGGGGGGTGACCAGCGGACTGTGCTCCAGCAGGCGCAACGCCGTTGCTTCCTGGGCGATCAGCAGTGGTTCTCGCTCCAGCCACTGACGGTCTTCGATTTGGCGAGCCACAACCTGACGACCGTCCGCCAGATCACAACACACAATGAGCGACGAAATACCGCCAACCAAACGCCGGCTGTCGGCAACGGGCGACCCGGATCGTTCAGCCACCCATTCCAACAGCGGTACGTCGGGGGTGCCCCTCTGCGGGCGAAACGACGATGCGGGAGTCACCCGTTCAGTTAACCCGACGGGCGCTTCAACGCCTAGCGATCAGCGAACCGGTTTGGTCATGCAGCCCGGAAGCACCTCGAAGTCGAAGCGGTCATGATTGTCGCTCATCCATTCGTCGAAGATGTCGGCCGAGAAGTCGCTCAAGCTATGCATCAAAACGACGTCTCCTTCGACCACGGTGTCAAGGGCGTCCAGCGTGCGATCGCGACCGCCGCGCCAGTCCCACGAGTCGACGTCCCACAATCCCCAGTGGCTGCCCCACTCGGCAGTCCAGGTCTCGTTGCCAATGCCCAGTTCAACGGCAATGGCGTGGATTTGGTCGTTGACCTTCGCTTCCGGTGGCCGGTAGCAGGAGATCTCGTGGCCGCTGAGGGTCTCTAGGACGTCGCTGGCGCGGGTCAGTTCGCGGCGGACGTCGGCCAGCGACAGACTCGTGAGACGCGGGTGGCTGTAGCTGTGATTGCCGAGGGAGTGGCCTTCGTTGACTATGCGGTCGATCTGTTCCGGGAACGCTTCAGCGGCTCGACCGACGACGAAGAAAGTGGCCTTGGCGTCGTAGGCGTCCAGCAGGTCGAGGACTCGGTCGGTGACGCCTCGGTGGTCGGGTCCGTCGTCGAAGGTGAAGTACACGTCCGGCCTATCCGGACCGACGACCACCTCGTAGCTGACCCCGGCTCGTACCCGTTGCATCTCCGGTTGGGCGGCCCGGGCCGCAGCCCTAGAAGCCAGGCCTTCAAGCTGAGCGAGTTCGCCGATCGAACCGACGAAGCTCGCCGCTTGCGGTTGGGGCGAGGCGTCAGCGGCTGCCGGTGATTGTGTTTGGGTCAGCGCCGTCACCGTGGCCATCACCACCAGTACTAGGAACCAGCGTGTGATCGCTCCCGTCGCAAACTCGTTGTTTTCTTGTTCAGCCCGGTTGGAAGTGATCGCCACGCGGTGCCTGTCGGTGACCCCTTGACCGCTCGTTAGCGCCCGCCGAAGGTAGCGCCAAAAGCCCTAGGCGGTGAGGTAGGCCCGACGGGAGCACGACGTCCACCTCGTTCGTATCGGAGAGGGTCGGCTGCGGTATCGATGCCGATTGGCGCGGGTGTTGCGGGAGGCGCCGAGAACATGCAACAGTGAGCTGCCATGAACCCCAGAACCGACGAACGAACCGGCCGCACCGTCGAACTCCTGCAGGCACTCATTCGCAATGCCTGCGTGAACCACGGAACAGAGGAGTCGGGCGAAGAGGTCCGCAACGTCGACACGTTGAAATCGGTTCTGGACGCCGTC
>CALJMD010000167.1 GCA_937981915.1 uncultured Acidimicrobiales bacterium | reverse complement strand
GTACTTCGGGTCGATCGTGCCCGCAGACGACTTCGATCTCATAGTGGCCAACGAATAGCCAACCAATACGTGACAACCAGCGACGAGCCGGTGGGTTACTCGGCTTCGGCAAATTTGTCGGCCAACGTCGGGCAGTAGACACCCAGCGCAGCGCTGAAGCCGTCGGCGGCTGCCGCGTCGTCAAGTGACGACCCGTCGAAAGCGTTGACAGTTGTTCGGATGGTGTTGGCCACCGGAGACGACTCGTCGAACAGGTACATGGCGACGCAGGCGTTGCTGGCGAACTGATCGGCTCGGGTGTCGTCCAAACCGGTCAGCCACGATCCCGTTGTCGGGTTGGCCACGTCCTCAAGAACCAGCATGGGTCCCTCGTCGGGAAGCGACCAGAAGTCGGGCGACGAGAATCCGGGACCGGGTTCCATCACGCCGGCCGGTTGGATTGTTCCGTCCCATCCGGTTCCGCGAACCCGGTCGACGAGGGCCCGTACTAGTGTCTCCGCTGACTCGGGATCAGTAGACCGGGCCGCCACCAACGTGTCACCGACCAATGCGCCGTAGAGATCGAGGAAGATCGTGCGGTCGCGGTCAACCACGGTGTACAACGCTCCGGTGACTTGATCGGCGCCGTCCACGGCGATCGGGGGAAGAGGTTCGGCGAAGACCTCTGAATCGTCGGTGACGTTCGAGCTGGCGAACTGCCCGTCGCAGGCCGCCACTAGGCCTTCGAGGTAGGTGAACGCCGCGCTGGCCGCTTCGGCGCTCGCGTACCGGGCGACTAGCTGGTTGAGGTTGTGACCGCCGTTGATGTCGTCAGCAGCGAACTCGGTTGGCGGGTGGGCGACGATGACAGCCTGAGTCTGATTGCAGGCTTCAGCATTGGCGGTGGCCCCGCCGTCGAGAACTTGATAGCCGGGGAACCCGGCTGCGGGCACGAGGGCCTGTCGGGTAAAGCTGTTGGGGTCCGAAAGCGGCGCCGCTGTCTCGTCGCCTGCAACCGGGGCGGTAGTGACCACCGCACCGTCGTCGCCAACCACCATCGTGCCGCCACTGTCGGCGCCGGCCGTGGTGGTCGGCTGGTCATCGGGCGTGGTGAGTGCCGAGAGTTGGCTGCTGTCGGCGCTTTCGAACTCGGGGTCCACGCCGGTCAGGCTGCTGCAGCTGCTGACGATCACGGCACCGATGAGCGCTAGCGTCGAGCGCACAAGTAGCTGGTGGTAGCGCAATGGCACGAGTGTGGTGTCAGTCATTTCAGGCCGCCTGTCGTCGCCGAGTGAATCCCAAAAAGGGAACCACCTCGGATATTCGATGCGAGCTTCGGGGCCCCAAGTTGATCAAAGTTTCAATCAACCATGTCGCTCGCCCCCGAAGTGTAACTCGCTCAAACTCGAACCTTGACGTCCTATACCTGCCCTTAACCTCTTCCCCTTTTCGAGTCCAAGCAGGTGGAAACATCTACAGCCATCCTCGATCCCGCGCCACCACTGCCGCCTGGCTACTGGACTGTGCGTTGACCTTGGTTGCCGCCGTTGAAAGATAGTTTCGGACGGTGCCGGCTGAGAGGCCCAGCGTCTTTGCGATCTGGGCCACTGGTGCCCCTAACAGCACCTCGGTCAGAACCTCCTGTTCCCGTTTGGCCAGCGGGTTCATGCCTTCCAACAGCGATTCGGTGGCCAACGCCGGGTCGACCACTCGTAGCCCCTGATGCACTCGCCGAACCGCGTCGGCCAACTCCGGCGCTGGAGTATCTTTCACGACAAATCCGGCTGCGCCGGCGTCGAGCGCCCGTCGGAGGTAGCCGGGTCGCCCGAACGTTGTGACAACGAGGGCTTTGACCTCCGGACGGAATTTGGTCAACTGTTCCACCGCCGAGATCCCGTCCAGGCCGGGCATTTCGATGTCGAGCAGGGCCACGTCGATCTGTTGTGTATTGGCCACGCCGAGGACCAGGTCGCCTCGCTCTACTTCGGCCACCACCTCAAGGTCTTCTTCGAGGTTCAACAATGCCACGAGGGCTCCCCGTACCAGTGCCTGGTCGTCGGCCACCAGAAGTCGTATCACAGCAGCACCTCCAGCTCTGTACCCGTCGCCGGTGGGTTCGGTGTCGACATCCGCACCGTGCCGCCGATGTCGGCCACCCGGTGTCGGAGTCCGGATAGCCCGTTGCCTTCCGGTTTGTCTTTCACGCCGATTCCGTTGTCGGTGATGCGCATTGCCGGGCTGGCTTGGTTGTGCTGAGAGTCGAATGCGATTTCACAAGAGCTCGCCTGAGCATGGCGCACAATGTTGGTCACCGATTCCCGCACCACCCACGCCAGAACTGTTCGCTGATCGTGGGGAAGGTCGCCGTGGTCGCCGGTGACGGTGAGGTTCACCCCGGCGTCGCTCAGTACTGCCCGGGCAGCCGCCAACTCATCGGAAAGGTCGGCGGTTCGCAGGCCCCCGACGGTGGTGCGGATCTCGTCGAGGGCTTGGCGGGTGATGGCATTGAGTTCGGTCAGTTCCTGGCGAGCCTGGTCGAGTGCGTCTGGGTCCTCTGGGGTCATCGCCAGTAGCCGTTGGCACAGCTCGGCTTTCAGGGTGACCACGGTCAGGCTGTGGCCAAGCACGTCGTGGACGTCTCGGGCGACTCGTGACCGGTCCTCACTGATGGCCAACTGTGTTTGGAATTCGGTTCGCTCGACGTGGCGTTCGTCGGCCAGTCGGATCATGGCGGTGAACAGCGAAATGCTGGTGACGGTGGCGGCGAAAAACCACACGTCGTCCAGGAACCCTTGAATGGCCGGGCCGATCAAGGTGATGGCAATAGCTATCGCCACGGTGAATCCGGC
>CALJMD010000166.1 GCA_937981915.1 uncultured Acidimicrobiales bacterium | reverse complement strand
CATGGGGGTCGAAGGGCGTCACCACCAGTCCTGCCTGTACTGCGGCGGGCCAGAAACGATTGCCCGGCCGCCCGAAGCCGATACCACGGTCAGCTGACGTAGGGCTCGGGTTGAGTCCTACCACTAGCACTCTCATGCCGATGGCCACCGTGTCGGGCAATGTCCAACGGCGTACGACGCTGATGGCTTCGGCCTCAGCTGCTGAACGTCCGGCGGGGCGGCTAGGGCGTTCAACGACGGCATCGAATCCACCTCCGACGAGAGCATCATTGAGTTCGTCGGAGCCTGTTTCGGTGGCGTTCGGTACCCGAACCCATAACACCTGATCGACCTCGCTTTGGCGGTGAATCTCTGCCAGCTGCATCGGCCAGTCGTCCGGGGCGCCGGTCAGCCAGACCTCGTCGACGAGAGCGGGCGTGGCCGGCTCAACGCTTCGGCCATTCATAGAGTGCCTGTCGGATGCCATACTCGATGATTGTGACCACAGGAGCATTCCCAGACAACGTGCAACCCGGTTCGGCCGCCGCAGGCGAACCAGCAGGCCCTCTCACCGGGATTCGAGTGTTGGAGGTGGCCGGATGGATGGCAGCCCCGAGCGCGGCGGCGATCATGGCCGACATGGGCGCCGACGTCATCAAGGTTGAGCCGATCGGCGGAGACTACTTGCGGGGCGCAATGCGCCCGCCACGCGTCGATGACGATCATCCCGCAGCCGGGTTTGATGCCGCGTTCACCGCCGACAACAGAGGGAAGCGGTCGGTGGCCGTCAACATGAAAGACGGCAAGGGCGCGGACCTTATTCAGCGTTTGGCCGGGCGCTGCGACGTGTTCGTCTGCAATCTTCTCCCCGAACGTCAGCAACGTTTCGGCATCGACCCGGCGTCGCTGGTGGCGGTCAACCCGAAGCTGGTTCATGCCACGTTGATTGGTTACGGATCGGGCGGAGCCGAGGCGAACCGGCCGGGCTACGACGTGACGGCCTTCTGGGGCCGAAGCGGTCTGGCGGCGCTGGCCGCCGACCCTGACACCGGTCAACCGCGGGTGATGCCGAACGCTTTGGGCGATCACATGACCGGCCTTGCGCTGTTGGCCGCAGTGTTGGCCGCCCTCCGGGCGGTGGAGCAGACCGGCCGACATCAAGTGGTCGAGACAAGCCTTTTGGGAACCGCGTTGTGGGGAGCGTCAACTGACCTGTCGACCACTTTGATCGATGGCTACCAACCAAGCCGCCGACCTCGTTCGCGCCAGCTCAGCCCGCTCAACAGTGTCTACCCGTGTGCAGAGGACAAGTGGATAGTTGTCACCATGCCGGGGACCTACCCAACGGCTTGGCAGGACCTCTGCTCAGCGTTCGGTTTGGCGGAGCTGGCGTCGGATCCGAGGTTCGAAACGGGCAAAGCTCGCTTTCGGAACATGGCCGAATTGTTGGAGATCATGGATGGCCAAACTCGAACCGCAACGGTTGAGGAGTGGGGAGCGCGTCTCGACGCGGCCGGGATCCCGTGGTCGGCTGTTCGCTCGACCGCCGATGTCGCCGATGATCCTCAGGTTGTTGCCAACGACTTTGTTGTCGAGGTGCCGCCGGGCCACGGGCAACATGATGGCGCCGCGGTGCGGACTGTGGCCGCACCGATGAAGATCGCCGGGTCGTACATCGGTCCGAGAGGTCCTGCGCCGGTGGCGGGGGCAGACACCGATTCGGTTTTAGGTGAACTGCTAGCGCTCTCAGACGATGACCTGTCGGCCCTTGACGAAGCCGGCGTCATCGGTCGCTCCGACCGCTAGCGCAGCGACGGTACGAAGCGGGGGGTCCGGGCTGCGTACTCGTCGTAGCCGTCATAGTGCGCACTCAAGCGGCGTTCTTCCCATGCTGCTTTGACGTTGAAGAAGATAACAATGGCGACCGCGATACCTGCGGTCACGAAGCTGGCTGAGCGGATGGCGATGGCGACGACCACCGCCAAAAGGCCGCTGTAGATGGGGTGCCGGGCGAAGCGGTAGAGGCCATCGGTCTTCAGCTGTCCGACACGTCGCGGAAGTGGCGTCGGGGTTAGAGACCAACCCAGCCGAAACGCAGCCGCCGCCATTGTGATCATCCCGAGTACGAACAGCACCCATGACATGGCGTGCAGCCAGCCTGGTACCGGCCAATCCTGAGCCGAACCGCTTGCCAACAGCAACGCCAAGAGAATGAACTGGGCCATTACGAACCCCCAGCCGACTATGCGGGTTTGCGATGTGGGTTGGTCCGAATGGTCCATCGGTTTCCGCCTCTGTCGCTCCATTGGTGGACGTAAAGCTAATTCGGTGCTGGTTCAGTGTTGAATCGTATACTGCGACAGGCAGCCAAATGCGATACTTTAGATGAAAGTCCGAACATTTAGCTTCGAGCTCAGTGCCAACAGTTGAACGGAGAATGCCCTGACCGCCAAATCGCTTGACCGGAACAGTCCTATGCCGTTGTGGGCACAACTTGAGGCTGAACTTCGGCGACGGCTTGACACCGGCGAGTTCGACACGTCCTTCCCCACGGACCTGCAGCTGACCGAGACCTATGAAGTCAGCCGGCACACGGTGCGAGAAGCCGTTCGGCATCTAAACAAGACCGGTCTGTTGAAACGAGAACGAGGCAAGGGGACCGTCGTCAACAGGTCCGAGTTCGAGCAGTCACTAGGCACGTTGTACACCCTGTTCCAAGCGGTCGAGTCCCAAGGGGTGGAGCAGAACAGCAAAGTGCTCGCCCTTGAGGTGGTGACCGATTCCGCAGTGGCGGCTCATCTGGAACGAGAAGAGGAGACCAAGTTTGTCTTCCTCGAGCGCCTTCGATTGGCCGGAGACGGTCCGTTGGCCGTTGACCGAGTGTGGCTTCCGTTGGACCTGGCTGAACCGCTTCTGCAAGCCGACTTCAGTCACACCGCGTTGTACCTCGAGTTGGAAGCCGCCGGCGCCCCTGTTCCCAATCAGGGTTGGGAACGTCTGACCCCAATCGTGCCGTCGGCCGGAGATCGGGCGTTGCTCGATCTGGCCAAGAGTGATGCGTCGTTCTACCTGGAGCGTCTCGGGTGCCATAACGACACCAAGATCGAGTGGCGTACCACTGTTCTCAGAGGCGACCGTTTCCGCTTTGTGTCCGACTGGTCGAAGGGTCGTTCGCTTGATCTGAAGCTCCGGCCAGCGGACTGAACAGAACCTGGCGGACCGTCGGATCGGGCTATCCGGTCACCGGTGCTCTTATCATGCGATGATGCGGCAAGTTACGCCTCGTGAGGCAATGTTGCTCTCGGCCGAGAGCAACACGAATCTCGGTCACACCTCGGTCTACGCAGTACTCGATGGTTCGGAAACGGCCGATTTCGGATTCGACTTGCTGCTTGCCGGCCTCAAAGCCCGTCTGGCCCAGGTCCCTGAGTTGACGTATCGGGTTCGCGAGGTGCCACTTCGTCTTGATCGGCCGTGGTGGGAACCGGACCCCAACTTCGATTTGGGCTACCACGTTCGCCACATCGGTGTTCCGGCATCGGGTCGCGGCGATGTGGCGATCAAGGAGCTGGCTCTGCTGGCCCGACTGCACGAGCGCCCCATTAACCGCAATCGCCCGCTGTGGGAGCTGTACCTGATTGATCGACCAGATGGTCGCAGCGGCCTGTTTGTGAAGGTCCATCATGCTCTGGTGGATGGAGTCACCGGCCTTGACCTCGTCGACCCGTTGACGTCATCGAACCTGGAGGCTCTGGAGCAGGCAGACGACGACGATGCTGCCGCCAAGTCCCGAACGGCGGCACCCGATACCTTGTCGGACGGCGACCTCCTGCGGAGGGCCGCGTTGTCTCAGGCAACGTCGCCGTACAACTGGGGTCGCCTAGGTGTGTCGTTGGCTCGCAACATCCCGGTCGTCGGCTCGCAGATCCTTCCCACTCTGGCGGCGCAATGGGCGAGCCCCAGCGGAGATGTAGAGGTCGAGAGCGGCGAACATGTCGTACCTCGATTGTCGTTCAATCGAAGTCTCGGCCCCAACCGCCGGGTGGCGGTCGGGACCCTGGCCGTCGACGACGTTCGCAAAGTGCGCCAACGCTTGTCGGTCCGCTTCAACGATGTGTTGTTGGCTTCTGTCGGAGGTGGACTGCGTCGTTGGCTGCTGGATCGAAGTGAACTTCCAATCGAGTCTGTCGTTGCCCTGGCCCCTATCTTGGTCGACGCCACTGATCAGCCGTTGGGCACGGCGCTGGTCAGCCTCCAAACCGATGTCGATGACCCAGTCTCCCGTGTCCACAAGGTGCATGAGACTATGGCAGCATTGGCCGAGCAGATGGGCGCGCAGTCTGTCGACGCCATTCGCAAGCTGTATCAGGCCTCGCCGTCGGTAGCGGCCATGGCCGCCCGGCTTGTCGCCCGCACCAGTGCGGCGTCGCGGTTTCACCCCCCGTTTAACGTCGTGGTCGTGAGCGTGCCGGGCTCTACCTCTCCGCTGAGCATCCTTGGCGCCAAGGTGGATCATCGTTGGGCACTGCCGTCGTTGGTCGACGGGTGCGGACTCGCCATCTGTATTCTCTCGCGCGACACCAGCGTTGATGTCAGCGTGGTAGCCGACCGGGACCTCGTACCCGATGTCAATGAGTTGGCGGCTGCCATCGTTTCCGAACTCGAATCGCTGGTCAACGCCACCTAGGTCAAGCTTGGTTACCGATGCCAGCCAACAAGCCTGTTCGAGAATCAGGTAGTGATCTCGCATGGCGGGCCTCCCAGTTGTTAGGTTTGAGAGCTAACCGCGGCCGGTGCTCGTCCGGCAGCCAAGCGAACTTCGAGACCGCCTGAATGCAACCGATTCGATCAGCCATAGACGTCGGCTCCGAGGCGTTCCAGGGCAATGAGAAGGCTTACGGCGACCTTGTGTCGACGCTCAATGAGCGTATGCGATGGGCCGTCGACGGTGGACCCAGCCGTCAGCGAAGTATTGAACGACACCTTGGCCGCGGCAAGGTGATGGTTCGCGAACGCATCGACATGGTTATTGACGTCGGGAGTCCGTTCATCGAGTTCTCTACGCTCAGCGGCTGGGGTCAGTACGACGATACGGTGCCGGGCGCCGGCATCGTGACCGGTATCGGCCTGGTGCATGGCGTGCCGTATGTTTTTATCGCCAACGACGCCACCGTGAAAGGTGGATCGTTGGTGCCGATGGCCATCAAGAAACATGTTCGCGCTCAGGACATCGCAGCGGACAACGGTCTTGGCGTCATCTATCTGGTTGACTCCGGCGGCGCCTTCCTACCTCTGCAGGACGAGATCTTTCCGGACAAAGATCACTTCGGCGGATCGTTCTATCGGCAGGCTCGATTGTCGGCCCAGGGGCTACCGCAACTCTCGGTGGTGCTTGGTGGCTGCACGGCCGGCGGAGCCTACGTTCCCGCACTAAGCGACGAGGTCATCATGGTCGAGGGGATCGGTCGGATTTTCCTCGGCGGCCCCCCGATTGTGAAAGCCGCCCTGGGTGAGATCGTCAGCCCGGACGAGCTCGGAGGAGCCGAGGTCCACACAACGGTTTCCGGGGTGAGCGACTATCGGGTGGCAAGCGAGCAGGAGGCGTACGGACTGCTCCGAGATATTTGTCTGGCCACCAATCAGCGTGCGATCACTGACCGTCAGCCATGGGCTGACTGGATCGAGCCGGAGCCACCGCTTTACGACGCTAGCGAACTGTACGGAATCGTGTCCGCCGATGACCGGATTCCCTTTGATGCGCTTGAGATCATCGCTCGGCTCGTCGACGGTTCTCGCTTCCGACTATTCAAGCCGGAGTGGGGTTCATCGATTGTCTGCGGTTTCACCCGTATCTGGGGTCACCTGACCGGCATCATCGCCAACAATGGGATCATCTTTCCCGAGTCTGCGCTGAAGGCAACCCATTTCATTGAGCTGTGCGAGCAGCGGCGTGTTCCCCTGATATTTCTGCAGAACACGTCTGGGTACATGGTCGGGTCCGACTCCGAAGCGGCCGGCATCGCCAAGCACGGGGCCAAGATGGTGTCGGCTGTTGCCAACGCCACCGTGCCCAAGTACACGGTGCTCATAGGTGGATCCTACGGTGCGGGCAACTACGGAATGTGCGGTCGGGGATTCAACCCGCGGTTCCTGTACGCCTGGCCCAACTCTCGCATTGCCACCATGGCGGCGGCAACCGCTGAGACGGTTCTGACCGACATCCGGCTCGGAGGTCTCAAGGGAGCCGACACGACCGAAGAGGAAATCGCTGCCATCCGAGCGGAAATCCGCCACCAGTATGAGACCCAGTCCGATCCGTACCACGCCACGTCGAGGCTGTGGGATGACGGCTTGATCGATCCGATTCAGACTCGTGATCTGTTAGGGATGTCGCTGGCCCTGGCTGCCCGTCAAGATGCGCCCGAACCCGGTGGTGGACTTGTTTACCGTATGTAGGGGACCAAATGCCCGAGGTTGATTCACCGTTAGCCACCATGAAATTGCTCGTGGCCAACAGGGGGGAAATCGCTCGTCGAGTGCTGCGCACCGCCGAGCGTTTGGGCATCAAGACGGTCGCCGTCTACGCAGACCCGGACGCTCGGGCACCGTTTGTATCTGAGGCCACCGAGGCGATTCGGATTGGCCCAGCTGAGTTGGCCCAGTCGTATCTTTCCATCGATGCGATTCTCGCCGCGGCAGCAACGACAGGGGCAACCGCCGTCCATCCCGGATACGGGTTCTTGTCGGAGAACGCCGAGTTCGCCCGAGCCGTGGTTGATGCCGGTCTGATTTGGGTTGGCCCCAAGCCCGAAGCAATTGACGTGATGGGCTTGAAAACCGATGCCCGCCGATTGGCGGCCGAACATGGGGTCCCGGTGATCCCCGGTTTCGACGAGTCACAAGACGACGATCGGTTGGCTGTTGCCGCGTCGGAAATCGGGTTTCCGGTGCTCGTCAAGGCGTCGGCCGGAGGGGGAGGTAGAGGGATCCGCATCGCCCACCAACCCGAACAGTTTCTTGGCGCTCTACATGAAGCGCGGTCGGAGGCTGAGCGGTCATTCGGAAACGGTGACGTCATCGTAGAGCGCTACATCACGAGGCCTCGACACGTCGAGGTGCAGTTGATGGGTGACCGGCATGGTTCGGTCGTCGAGCTCGGCACCCGCGAGTGTTCGGTTCAGCGGAGATACCAGAAACTGGTGGAGGAGGCTCCTGCCCCCAACCTGCCAGACGAGACCCGCCGCGGCTTGCGAGAGAGGGCTCGTCGACTGGGAGAGGCGATCGGCTATGACTCAGCTGGAACGGTTGAGTTCATCGTGGATGACACGAATGGCGAGTTCTTCTTTCTGGAGATGAACACTCGCCTGCAGGTGGAGCATCCGGTTACCGAGCTGGTGACCGGGCTCGATCTCGTCGAGTTGCAATTGCGCAGCGCAGCGGGCGAACCGCTGCCTCCGCAGCTAGCTGACGTCGAGCTCACCGGTCATGCGTTCGAAGCACGAATCGCGGCGGAGGACCCGGCCGAGGGTTTTACTCCGCAAACCGGGACCGTTGCCCACGTGCGGGTTCCCGACGGTGCTCGCTGGGACTCCGCCGTTGTCGAAGGGTCGGTTATCAGTCCCCACTATGACTCGATGATCGCCAAGCTGATCGTTGGCTCATCGGATCGGGCTTCAGCTTTGGCGGAGCTGCGAGCGGCCCTCGATGGCCTCATCGTCGGTGGCGTTGCCACCAACACCGGATTCCACCGATGGCTCGTTGACCAACCTGACTTCGTCCAGAGTCGGATCACCACTCGATTTCTGGACGACAATCCGCCTCCGTCTCCGGACGTCTCGCCCGAGGCCGCAGCCGACGTGGCGGCATCGGCCTGGCTAAGGCAACACCGGTCGCACCTGGCATCCGATGTTTGGAGCCGGTCCGTCGACTTCCGGATGACGCCAACCGAGTCCTCGCAGTTACTGTTCCTACGACATCACGGGGGCCAAGTCGTCGAGGTGAAGGCGGCCGTTCGGGCACGACCGGCCCGAGACGTGTCGGCGGTGTCGGAGCGTGCGGTGACCGTCAATCTTGGCGGTTCAAACCACTCCTACGAGGTGTTGTCTCGTGCCGAGGTGTGGTCGGTGGCGGCCATGTCAGCAGAAGCCGACGCGTCTGCAGTCGTGGCTCCGTTTCCCGCCGTTGTAGCCGAACTGCCGGTGGCCGCCGGAGACCACGTTGACGGCGGACAAACCGTCGTGGTCATAGAGGCCATGAAGATGTTGCATTCTCTGCCCGCACCCGGCTCGGGGACCATCGCTCAAGTGGCGGTGGCAGTAGGCGACCAGGTGGAGACCGGCCAACTTCTCGTGAAGTTCGCCGAATCCGGATCCAGCGATGAGAATGCATCGACAGAATGAGTACGCCCACGAAACGATGCGAGGTTACACCGTGACTACACCAACTGTTCCGGCGACGGGGCGAGCCAACATGAACGCCTACTTCACCGATGAGCTGCAAGCCATCCACGACCAGACCGTCGACTTTGTCGCCAATGAGGTCAAGCCTTTGGGTGAGCAGTGGGAGGATGAAGGCAAGGTTCCTCGCGAGGTCCTCATCAAGATGGGGGCGCTTGGCATGTTCGGGCTTCGGGTTCCGACCGAGCTCGGCGGTTTGGGATTGGGGATGTTGGCCTCAGCAGCGTTCTCCGAGGCCCTCGGCTCCTCGACCTTCGCCGGGTTCGATGTCACCGTTTTGGTCCACACCGACATGGCCGGACCGCATCTGATCAATTCCGGTAGCCCCGAACAGCTTGATCGCTACGTCCCGCAAATGCTCAGCGGCGAGACCATTCTCTCCATTGGTGTTTCAGAGCCCGACGCCGGTTCCGACGTTGCCGGTATACGCACCGCCGCCGTCCGAGACGGTGACGGCTGGCGAATCAACGGCACCAAGACCTTCATCACGAACGGCGTCTATGGCGACATGACCATCGTGGCGGCCAAGACCGATCCGGACAACAAGTACGGCATCACCATGTTTCTGGTCCCAGCCGACACCGAAGGATTCTCCGTAGCCAAGAAACTGGACAAGCACGGTTGGCGCTGTTCTGACACGGCCGAATTGGTGCTGGAAGACGTGTGGGTTCCCGATACCCAAGTCTTGGGGACCGTCCATCGCGGGTTCTACGAGACAATGCGGAACTTTCAGAACGAGCGGATGGTGCTGGTCGGAATGGGCGTAGGCGCCGCGCAGGCGGCAATCGACATGACCAACGAGTACACACAGAACCGATCAGCCTTCGGTGGCACCCTCTACGATCTTGGCGCAATCCGACAGCGAATGGCCATGAACCAGGCCAAGATTGACGCAGTCAGAGCCTCGATGTACCACGCCGCCTGGCTCGGCGACCAGGGAACGGACAACGTCAAAGAGATGTCTGGGGTGAAGGCCTTCGGGTGCGAAGCCATCAACCAGGTCATGTATGACTGTGTGCAGTTCCATGGTGGGTTGGGTTATATGCGTGAGGCCGCCGTCGAGCGGATGTACCGCGATGCTCGCATCTTGCCTATTGGAGGTGGCGCCACCGAGGTGATGCTCGAAGAGGTTGCCAAGCGCTCCTATTCCTAACTCGGTGGTGGCGGCGGCTTGCTAGCTGGGCACCAGTGCCATCGAGAAGCTCACGTCCCGGCTGGCGACAGAGAAGTTGTGGACTTCTACCGCGATCACGTTTACTCCTGCAATTAGGTTTTCGCCGGAGATCGTGACCTCGACCGGTATACGTTCGGCATCCCCGCTTGCCCACACGGTTGGTCGGCTCTTGGCTGTGATCGGGCCGTCGGGCATGTTGTGCCGGTAGACCTCTTCACCGTTGAGGTACACCACTGCGCCGTCGTCAGCCAAGAGCGACAGGTCAAGCGTCGGGTAGAACTCCGGCACGTTGACATCGAACTTCTTGGTGAAATAGTACGCATCCTTGTCCGGCTCGAGAACAGTGGTCTCGTCACCTTCGCCGTAGCCGAATTGCGATCGGAACTCAAGACCTGGCAGGCCCGCTTTCCAATTGGACGGTGCGCCGACTTCGGTGGCGTGGGCGTACTTCCATCGTGAGGTGTGCGTCATGAACGGAGCCGTTTGTCGCACCGGTTCGGGCTCAGGTTCGGGCTGGGGTTCTGGTTGGGGCTCGGGCTCGGGCTCGGGCTCTGGCTCAGGTTCCGGTTCTGGCTGAGGCTCGGGCTGGGGCTCAGGTTCCGGTTCCGGTTCTGGCTCTGGCTCTGGCTCTGGCTCGGGCTGGGGCTCAGGTTCTGGTTCGGGCTGAGGCTCTGGCTCTGGCTCTGGCTCTGGTTCTGGCTCGGGCTGGGGCTCAGGTTCTGGTTCGGGCTGAGGTTCTGGTTCGGGCTGAGGTTCTGGTTCGGGCTGAGGTTCTGGTTCGGGCTGAGGTTCGGGCTCGGGTTCCGGCTGAGGTTCGGGCTCGGGCACTGGGCCTGGCGGCATTCCTGCGGCCGTGAGTTCCACATCGAACCCGAGATCGGAGTTGCCGGACCAGAAGTTGTGAACTTCGACTGCTAGCAGGTTTGTGCCTGGTACAAGAGCCTCAGTCGGCAGGTCAAAGGACTGGAAACCTTCATTGAGGTCGCTCTTCCAATCATTGGCGGTGGTGGTATACGTGATCACGCCGTCAGGCATGTTCTCACGGAGAACTTCCTGTCCGTTGAGGTAGACGACGGCTCCATCATCTGATTTGAGGTCGAGCACAAGTCGTTCTGGAATGGCATCGTCGAAGTTGAACGTCTTGCGGAAGTAGTAGGTCACGTGGCCGGGTTCGACCAGAGTCGTTTCGTCCCCGTCGCCGAAGCCCAACTCGCCTCGGCCTTCGGTCCACGTTCCGTCATCGAAGTTGGACAGCTTCCACTCGGGGGCGACAGGTTCGCCGCTGTCGTCGAACTTCCAGGTGGATCGGGGTTCAATGAGCTGCCAATCGACTTTGGCGTTCTCATCGGGTTGGGACTCCGGACAGAATTTGCCGAATCCGCCAAGCCAGCGGCTGAGGCCGCTATCGACCCCGCCGACGTGGAAGTCACCACCGAGGTACAGGCAGCCGTTGGTGTCACTACCGACCGCCCATGTTCCGTCCTGCGGGCTATTGATGTCAGGAAGAAACTCTTCGATGAGCTGCCCCGACGAGGCGTCATAGGCCATGGCCAAACGGTGTGGGGTCCTCTGACCGGTAAACGATGAGTAGTGCGAGATCTTCCCGTTGCGGATGGAGAACGTGCAGTGGCAGCCAGCGATCACAACGTCGCCGACGCGTTCGGCGACCTGGTATGCCCCCCCGGCAAATCCGCTGCCGTAGGCGAATCCGTCGTTGCCTACTCCAGTGTGGTGGTACCCAATCATTTCGTGGTTGTCGGCTCTGAGTACTTGAGCAATGTGTTGTTCGCCGATGGCGAACACCGTGCCCGGACCGTAGGCAACATCGAACATCTCAGGCTGGGACCGAGGGTAGTTTCTGGGTAGCTGAAGCTTGCCGGGGCTTGACGCGCCATTGGCGGCGTTTACGGCGTGAAAGTATCCCGAGTTCGTCTCATTGTTGACAGCGCTGAAGTAGCCGGTCAGCGTTACCTCGTTGCGGGGCTCGTCAACGTCCATGCCCCACACACCCGATCCGGTGACTTCGGGGAGCCAAACTGGATCCAGGGTGCCGGTGCCGTCAAGGAACCGGCCTGCTTTGAACGCTCTCTGGCGCGTATCCTCGACGCCTTTCATATGCGAAAAGTTGCCGGCGACGTAGATGTGATCGCCCACCACGGTGATGGCCCGGACCATGGCGCGGAACTCCGACCATGGGCGTTCGACGGAACCGGCGAAGTTCGTGACCTCTCCAGAAATGGGATCCAGAGCCACGAGCCCCTGGCGGCTACTGCCGTTGACCGTTTCAAACTCGCCGCCGACCAGTAGGTCGCCGGTGGGGGAGACGTCGAGTGCGTAGACCGCCCGATCCAGCGCCGGGCGCCACGTCTCAATCCAGTCTCCTGTATCGACGTCGAAGGCGGCGACATAGGACTGGGGTATCGGATCAGAGTCTTTGCGTTCCTGGACGTTCAGAAACGCACCGCCGACGAACATTCGGTTGCCTATCTGGGCGAAGTCCCACACCAGAACGTCGAGTGACTGTGTCTGAGTTTGTTGCGGGTCCTGTCCCGACACGCCCCAGGTTCGTTCTGGAACGGCGCTCAAGTCGAAAACGTCGACCTCAACCGGTACGACGGCTGCCGCCGGACCTATGCCGACCACCAGCGAAGCCGCCAGAACGACGGCCAAAAACACAGCGGGAACTCTTTGGAATTTGCGATTCATTCGCCCAGATCCTTGGAAGTATCACATCGTGAGGAACACCACGTTCCCCAACCGACAAATCGGATCGGCACGAAACTGTACGGACCTGAGTTCTGGTTGACCGCGTCGGGTGCGAATCCGCATCAGTGGACCGATGGGACTACCGGATTTGGTACCGACGACCCAAGCCGTTTACCTTCAGTAACCCTGTGAGCCCCTTCGGTGTTACCTCAATGGTCTCTTCGCTTCGCTCCGTGGCGCTGAGACAGCCCGATGCCATCTTGTCGGCCGATCCTTCGATCTGGCACTACGACGGTGCCCTCGACGGTCCGGCCTTGACCGAGCAGTTCAATCAATTCGTGGCGTTGCTTGAAGCGGCCGGTGTTGACATTCACTGGTTGTCCAGCGAATCTGACGACCTGGCCGACTCGATCTTCACCTACGATCCGTCGTTCATGATCGGTAGCGGTGCCATTCTTCTTCGGCCGGGCAAATCGCTTCGACGTCCCGAAGTCGCGCTACACGAGTCTTTCTACCAGTCGATCGGCGTGCCAATCATCGGCACCATCGACGCACCCGGATCGGTAGAAGGCGGTGACATCATGTGGCTCGACGACACGACACTGGCGGTTGGTCGCGGCTTTCGCACCAACCAGCAAGGTATTGATCAACTCGTCGAACTAGTAGGTTCAGCCGGAATTTCGGTCGAGGTTTTCGACCTGCCTTATCACCTCGGCCCGGATGCGTGCCTTCATCTGCTTTCGATCGTCAACCCTCTCGACGTCGATCTTGCCCTCGTCCACCTTCCGCTCCTACCAGCTGCCTTGCATCAATCGCTGACTGAGCGGGGCTACGAACTGATTGACGTTCCCGCCGACGAGTTCAACAACAGCATGGGTCTCAGTCTCAACGTCTTGGCCCTCGCACCCAGAGACGTGCTATCGATTGCCGGTTTCCCCAAGACCCTGAAGGTCATGGAGGATGCCGGTTGTCACGTCACCGAGTTCGACGCCGATCGACTTTGCCTGCCCTGTGAGGGTGGGCCGACGTGCCTCACCCGGCCTCTGTTGCGGATCTAAGCCAGGCCCGAGGACGTCTTTGCCTACGGACGGGCCAGATAGTACAGGTGGGCCGGGTCGCCAGAGTCGTGCATTCTCACATCGACGAATCCGGCGTCGTTGAGCAGTGAGGTCATTCGATCGGGATGCAATCCCAGGGTTCCAAGACCTAGCCCGTCAGGTTCAGACATGGCTGACTGAAGGCACGATGACACCGAGAAGCCGTAGAACATGGCAAGGAGAGGATTCCGGGCGTCGGACTCGAACGTTCCGCTTGAGCGCATCTCCTTGATGAACATTGCTCCGCCCGCCGTGAGCGCTCGGTGAGTCGAGACCAGCGCGTCGTCAGGGCGGGGCATGTCGTGCAGACAGTCGAAGGCGAAGACCAGGTTGAAGGCATCAGCTGGAAGGTCTGAGGCGTACGCCTCAGTGAATTGAATATTGGTCAGACCTCGATCTGCGGCGGCCGAGCGGCCGATGTCGATTGCAGTCGCCGACGGGTCGAAACCGACGAAGGTCGAATTCTGAAAACGGTCGGCAAGCTCGATCAGGCCTACGCCAGCGCCGCAGCCGATCTCGGCCACGCGGGCCCCGTCAGTCAGCAGCGGTGCCAATCCGACCTCGTTCACCACTGCTTCGAGTTCGAGACGTTGGCGAGGTCCTGACGTTCGGGCTTGGCCCACTGCCGCAGTTTCGCCCTGCTCCTCGTAGGTGATACCACGCCCCGTGCGGAACGACTCGGCCAGCGCCGCAACCCTTTGGGGGCCGTGACCTCCCTCGAAGGCTCCTGCAGCGAAGTCCAGCGATGTTTGCTCGTCGGCCAGCACCGCGGCCTGAGTGTCGGTGAAACGGTACCGATCCTCGCCGTCTCGATGGACCAGCCCCGCTGCGGCCTGGCCTAACAACCACTCCGACACAAGGCGGTGGTTGAATCCGCTTTTGTCAGCTAGATCTTGGCTGGAGAAGGGCCCCTCTTCTCCGAGGGTCGCCATTGTGGCGTACAACCCTAAACGGTCGCCGAGGTGAATCATCAGCGCAACGACCTCGCCCATCTTGTACTGCCAGACTTTGAGGGCGAACATCTTTTTCTCGTCCACGTCAGTCTTCGAAGTCATAGCGCTCCTTCAAGCCGTATGCCGGGTGGCGGCCGATGGTGTTGTCGGCTGCCAGCGAGCGTATCGTTCGCCGCTGTCTCCGTCATATTTCGAGAGCTTCGACACCAGCTTGGTGACGCTGGGACTTGGGCTGGCAAGCGCCGCGAGGAGTAACCTTACGGTTGTGACAGCTCTTGAGAACTACTCATTGTCCGACCGGTACGCCCTTAACGAGGGAACGGTATTTCTGAGCGGTGTGCAAGCGCTGGCCCGCTTCCCAATTGCCCAGCTACGAGCAGATCGCCAGGCGGGCCTCAATACGGCGGCATTCGTTTCGGGATACCAGGGTTCACCTCTTGGGGGATTCGACCAGGAGGTCACCCGAGCTCTAAAGGTCGTTACCGATCTACCTATCACCTTTCAGCCGGCGGTCAACGAGGAACTGGCGGCCACCGCGGTCATGGGCAGTCAGCTGGCCCCGACCATGAAGCGCCCAAGCTACGACGGCGTTGTCGGCGTGTGGTACGGAAAAGCCCCTGGGATCGATCGAGCCAGCGATGCTCTCCGCCATGCTGTGTTTGCCGGGGCCGGGTCGCTGAGTGGGGCGGTTGCCCTCGTCGGAGATGACCCGGAGTGTAAGAGCTCAACGCTGCCGTCATCGTCGGACATGACGCTGATCAACCTCAAGATGCCAGTGCTGTACCCGGGCGATGTTCAGGAGATCTTGCAGCTGACCAGGCACGCCGTGGCGTTGTCTCGTTTCACGGGCGGCTGGTCCGCAGTGAAGATCGTGACGGCCGTGGCTGACGGCACCGGAACAGTCGATCTCAACCCAATCAGTAGCATCACGGTGCCCCAGCTGGGTGAAGGCGACCCCCGCCAGCCGGGAATGATCGTGCGGCCGAACGGCAACCTGATTGCGCCGTTCACCAACGAGATGGAACAGGAAATCATCGAGGTTCGCCTGCCCCTAGCTCGCCGGTACAGCGAGGCCAACAACTTAAATGAGGTCGTTGTCGACCCGGCGGATGCATGGTGCGGTATTGTCGCTCCCGGCTACACCTACCGCGAGACACTTGAGGCGTTGCGCCAGCTGGGCTTGGAAGACAACGATCAAATTGCCGCAGCCGGGATCCGCCTCATGCGACTCTCCATGCCGTTTCCCCTCGCCGCAGAGCCCGTTCGACGCTTCGCTCGTGGTCTATCGCAGGTCATCGTGTTGGAGGAGAAGGGCCCGTCCCTGGAGTGGATGATCAAGGACATTCTCTACGCCGGAGCGGACCGCCCCATGGTTGTCGGTTCCGGTGACGGTGCCGACCCCGGGACCGTGCCACGACACGGGATGTTGACCGCCGACAAAATGGCGCCAGTGCTTCGTCACCACCTGACAGAGCGTCTGGGGGACCGTTTGACACCTGAGCGGGTCGAGCGAGAACGAGTACTCATTCCGCTGAGTACCCAGAGAACGCCCTACTTCTGTTCAGGATGCCCCCACAACTGGGGCACAAAAGCCCCGGAAGGAACCATGATCGGGGCCGGAATCGGTTGCAGTGGCATCGCAACCTTGATGGACGACGACAAGGTGGGAGACGTCACGGGCATTACGTGCATGGGCTCCGAAGGGTCGCAGTGGATTGGGATGCAGCCATTCGTGGATGACAGTCACTTCATCCAGAACCTGGGTGATGGAACGTTCTTCCATTCTGGACAACTTGCGGTTCAAGCCGCAGTGGCCGCTGGCGTGTCGATGACCTACAAGTTGCTGTACAACGGCACCGTTGCCATGACCGGAGGTCAAGACCCTCAAGGCCAGTTGGCTGTGGCGGACATCGCCCGACTGGCCCTGACTCACGGAGTAACCGAAGTACTCGTCACCACCGATGATCCTGAGCAGTACCACGGCGTAGATCTGCCAAGCAACGCCTCAGGAACACCGACCAGAGTGTGGAAACGAACAAGAATCGTCGAGGCTCAGGAGTATTTGGCCACACAGCCCGGCGTGACGCTCCTGATACATGATCAGGCCTGTGCGGCTCAGGCCCGTCGCTTGCGCAAGCGAGGCTTGGCGGTCAAACCGACGTCCCGGGTTGTCATCAACCATCGGGTGTGCGAAGCATGCGGTGACTGCGGTGAGGTCAGCAATTGCCTCTCGGTGCAGACAATGTCGACCACGCTCGGTCCGAAGACAACGATCGATCAGACATCGTGCAATCTCGATTTCTCCTGTCTTGAGGGCGATTGTCCGAGTTTCATGACTGTCGAAACGAAGGAACCGACTGAGGCGCTCGCGTCGACGGACTTACGGGTCGAGCTGCAGCAGCTGGCCGGCGGTGACGGCACCCCCGGACTGCAGCCGCCTACGGCCGTTGAGCTTGAACAAGTCAACGTGCGGATGGCCGGAATCGGTGGCACGGGAGTGGTCACCGCGTCACAGGTGTTGGGCACAGCGGCAATGTTCGACGGTTGGGTGGTTCGTGGTCTGGACCAAACCGGTCTGTCCCAGAAGGCGGGCCCGGTTATCAGCGATCTCCGGCTGTCAGTGACGGAGGCAACCGACTCGAACCTCATCGGATCCGGGGAAGCCGACGTGATCGTCGGCTTCGACATGTTGGTCGCCGTGTCGGACAAGACGTTGGCCTCGGCCTCGTCGGACCGCACCACGATCATCGCATCAGCGACACCGACTCCGACTGGCGAGATGGTGGGCAAGCCTGACGTGTCGTATCCGACGCAAGACGAAATGAGAGATCGGGTTGGAGCGTGCTCACTGCTCGACGAGAACCGCTATGTCGACGCAGCCGGTCTAACACGAGCGGTATTCGGTGACGCCGCAACCGCCAACATCTTCCTGCTTGGGGTTGCCGTCCAATCCGGGCGGCTACCGGTTACACCTGCGTCGATGGAGCGAGCCATCGTCCTCAATGGGGTAGCGGTTGAGGCAAACACTGACTCGTTCCGACTGGGCCGAGCCTGGTACAGCGATCCTGAACGGGTTGAACAACTGGCCGGTCTGGGCGGGGTCGAGGGAACTACGGCTCCAAGTGAGTTGGTCGGGGGAGCGATCTCGGTTGCCCCACTACCTACGAAACTCAAGGGCATGGTCGCGGAGTTGAACGTCTCGACCGATGACGCCGAACGCATCGAGATGCTGGCCGCCGATCTGGTTCAGTTTCAGAACGCCAAGTACGCGCGGCGGTATCTGACGGTGCTGTCCGGTGTGTTCGAAGCTGATGCCGCAACCGATGACTTCCGCCGAGCGGCGGCTTCAGGCCTACACAAGCTCATGGCCTACAAGGATGAGTACGAAGTGGCGCGCCTACTGGTGGGCCCCGAAGGAGAGGCTGCCGCTCAGGCGGTCGGCGGTCCTAATGCCAAGGTGGTCTGGCGGCTACATCCTCCTCTGCTGCGGGCACTCGGAATGTCGGACAAGATCCGGCTCAATGCCCGGTGGGCGACACCAGTGATGAAAGGGCTGGCCCGTGGCAAAGGTTTGCGAGGTACCCCGCTCGATCCCTTCGGCTATGCACATCTGCGGCGTGCTGAGCGAGCCATCGTCGAGCGCTACATAGCGCTGTTGGAGAAGTTGGCGGCGAACCTTGAACCGGCGGACGTTGAGTGGGCCACTTCGGTTGTCGAATCGGCCATGGAAGTTCGAGGCTATGAGGATCTCAAGCTAGAACGCCTTGAGATCTTTGAAGCCAAGCTTGATGCCGCTGAGGCTCGGCTGTCCGCCTGAGGCCCGGGTCGACGGAGACAGACGTCTGGCCAAAACCTAGAAGGGCGTGGCCGTGCCGCCGCGCATCGGCCACGCCCCGATCTTGGGGCTCACCTAGGTGTAACCGAACGGTGCAAGGTCCCAGATGCCGTCCGTACCGCCTGAAGTCCTGGGTAACGATCTAATTCTACCCGCCCCGTCGCGAGCGGGAAACAATCATTCCGTATCGGTTTGGTAACATCCTTCGGTCGAAACGATTTACCAGGTATCGAAGGTCAACCTCTAGGGATTTCGTCCTCGCCCTCGACGGTTTCCGTTTTCCTCGTCGACATCAGCGGGAATAGTGATGGTAACCACCGAAGATGACCGAGCATTCTCTTCGGTGGTGGGAGGTGACTCATCGTCATTTTCCTCCTCTTCGTCATTGTCGCGGTCATTGCCGCTGTTGTTGCCGCCGTCGGTTTTCTTGTCATCTGCAGGTTTGGCGGTAGTCGCCGTCGTGGTCGATGCTGCAGTCGTGGTTGTGCGACGCCGTGGCGGCGCTGTCGTGGTTGTCGTGTTGGTTTGAGGAGGCTCGGTAATGAATACCACGTCGTTGTTGAGATTGGCCATAATGACCGCTTCGGTGGTCGGCGGGGGAGCACCCTCCGACGCCGCGGTCTGTCCATCCTGGTAGCTTCGGAACGCCAGTACGACTGCCACCGCGCCTATGGCGCCTACGGCTAGTGCCGTCAATGCGGAGGCCACCGAGCGCCGGTTGGCGTACCAGAAGTTCTCAACTCGGACGGCAACCGCCTGCATCGGGTCGGGTCTAGATGGTGGTGGTTTCAGCCGAGAGGCCGGCGTCGCGATGAAGGGAACCCCGTCTGCCGAGTGCGTCGGCTCTTTCGAAAGGGGTTGTTCGTGGGTTGGTGTCCGGACTCCACCAGAAACGTCATCCTCGCCATCAAGTGATTTGGGAGCGGCATCGAGCTCGGCTGAAGACGCTGTCGGCGATGGCGCATTGGGGCGGCTATCGCCCGCCTCCACGTCAAAGGGGTTGTCGGTCGCATCTGATATCAGCAGGTCCAGCTCAGCGAGCGCATCGGCGGCGCTAATTCCGTCTTCATCAACAGTGCTGGCCACCAGGTCGTCTTCGGAGATGG
>CALJMD010000165.1 GCA_937981915.1 uncultured Acidimicrobiales bacterium | reverse complement strand
GACTTTCGTGGTTTTCGTCGACGCTGCTATCGGCACTGCTCATGTCAAACACCTCGCTAGACGGCTCTGGAACCGAGAACGCAGGCCGTATGTCACCGTTGTCGGTCGACTCGATGAGTTGGTTTAGATGATTGTCCGGTGGGGCCTCGGCCGTGGTCTTCGTGAGGTCGATCACCGTGGTGCCGGCCAGCCGATCGCCTAGACGCTGTTTGCGGGGACTGCTGGCGGCGACAGCAAACCCGGTCAAACCCGGAACGACGCCCGGCATGAGGTCGACCAGCGCCGCTGCGGCACGTAGCGCATGGTGGCGAATCGACGGTCGACCGCCGGATTCGAGTGCCACCGACAGGCCGAACAACAGCTTTCCAGGGGTTCGACCGCCAGTGACGGTCGGGACAACGAGGCCGACGACTAACACGCCGACGCACACGGCAAGTAGGACTCGCAGGTCGAGGCGGTCGATCACACCACCTTGACTCTCGCTATCGACCAGCGAGAGCGCCGGAACAACGACGATGGCCAGGTCGACAAGACCGGCCATGACCCGCCGCGGCAACAGTGTGTTCGTCGGATGCTGGGTTTGCTGGTGGGCCATTGGGCCCCCGACCTTGATCGCCATGTAGGCCTATCGGCCGAAGTGCAACTTTTGTGCGGTTTTGAGCCCATTCGTGACGCGGTTCGGTTTGCGAAAGATTGGCGAGATTTCAGGTTTGCGATGTCCGCCCATTCGAATTCGTTTGCTTGTTTCCGCGGTTACGCTGCTGGTATGTCAGCAGCTGAACCTTCGCTTTTCGACAAGATCGTCAACTTGAGCAAGCGACGGGGGATTGTGTTCCCCTCGGCCGAGATCTACGGCGGCTTCCGGTCCACCTACGACTACGGCCCTGTCGGCGTCTTGATGCTGCGCAACGTGAAAGACGCTTGGTGGCGGTCGATGGTGCAGCTGCGATCCGACGTCGTCGGTCTTGATGCCTCGATCCTTTCACCTCCGGCGGTGTGGACGGCGTCAGGTCACCTGGCGAACTTCACCGACCCGCTGGTCGACTGCCGCAACTGCGGTACCCGCCACCGGCAGGACAAGCTTGACGATCCCGACAAGTGCCCGTCGTGTGGCATGTCCGGTCAGTTCACCGAGCCCCGCCAATTCAACTTGATGTTCAAGACCCAGGCCGGGCCTGTCGCCGATGAGGGGGCCGTGGCCTATCTGCGGCCCGAAACCGCCCAGGGCATGTTCATCAACTTCGCCAATGTTTTGAACACGTCAAGGAAACGCCCGCCGTTTGGCATCGCCCAGATCGGCAAGAGTTTCCGCAACGAGATCACTCCCGGAAATTTCGTTTTCCGTACTCGTGAGTTCGAGCAGATGGAGATGGAGTTCTTCGTTCCGCCCGCCGAGTCGGACGAGTGGTACGAGTACTGGTGTCGGGAGCGTTTCCAGTGGTACATCGATCATGGAATCGCCGAAGATCAGCTTCGACTCCGGCCGCACGACTCCGACGAGTTGAGCCACTATTCGTCAGGTACCAGTGACGTCGAGTTCATGTTTCCATGGGGCTGGGACGAGCTGGAAGGTATCGCCAATCGAGGGTCCTATGACCTCGATCAACATGCCGAGCATTCGGGTCAACGTCTCGAGTACTTCGACCAGGCCAACAACGAGCGTTACGTACCCCACGTAATCGAACCGGCAGCTGGCGCAACCCGAACCATGATGGCATTCCTCATGGCCGCCTACGACGAGGAGCAGGTCAACGACGACACCCGCACCGTATTGCGGCTCCACCATCGCATCGCCCCATACAAGGTTGCCGTCCTGCCGCTCTCCAAGAAGCCTGAGCTGGCCGGGCCGGCCAAGGAACTCTTAGCCACCATCCAGCCTCACTGGATGACCGACTACGACGAGACGCAGGCCATCGGCCGCCGCTACCGGCGCCAGGACGAGATCGGCACGCCCTATTGCATTACCTTTGACTTCGACTCGCTCGAAGACAAAGCGGTGACGGTACGTGAACGTGATTCCATGGAACAGGTCCGTCTTCCCATCGCAGAGGTTGTCGATTGGTTGGGGGAGCGACTCGTCTAGTCGCTGAGAGATTTCGGCCCAATTTGGGCCGGTGTCCCCATACAAGTCGCTCGCACACCCATGCAAGCGGGGGAATCTGCCCAGTCGGCTAATCTTGTTGCTTGATGGTCGATGGCTATCGTTGACGATACGGACTAGCGTTCAAGCCGTAAGGCATCGAGGAAGGCGCCGCTGGTCCGAATCGGGCGACTTGTCGAGTTCGGCGAGTCCTTACATCGAAACTCTTCGGATAGGGAGAAAAATGGAACTGCAGGACCCTCGTCAGGTGGACACTTCGGGCGCGGTCGTCGTTACTGGTGGACTGGGATTTATTGGATCCTTCGTCGCCGACGCGTACCTGGAGGCAGGCAAGAACGTCGTGATCATCGATTCGATGGTTAGCTCGGTCATTCCGACCGCGCCGTACGACAACAACCCGAACTGCACTGTGCTCAAGATGAGCGTGCAGGACTACTTCGAAGGTGGCGGCGATGTAGCCGGCGCCGACCGTGTAGTACACGCTGCGTCTCTCGTCGGACCGGCCGGCATCCTTCGGTTCGCCGGGCGGCTCGGACACGACATTGTTCGCGCCTGCCAGCTGGTAGTTGAGCAGTGCATCGAACATGATGTTCCCATGGTGGACTTCTCGTCCGCCGAGGTCTACGGCCGCTCCGGTGAGCTGGCCGAGACCGACACCATTCAGGTTCCGGTCGAGTACTCGGTCCGAATCGAATATGCCATCGCTAAGTGCCTCACTGAAGCCATCGTGGCCAACTCCATGCACCGTGGCCTGCGAGCCATCGTGATCCGGCCGTTCAATGTGACCGGCCCCCGTCAGTCCGAAATGGGCGGCTTCGTTGTTCCCACCTTCGTACAGCAGGCCCTGGTCGGCGACGACATCACCGTGTTCGCCACCGGCGAGCAGCTGCGTGCATTCCTGTCGGTGAGCGATCTGACCCGCTTCATTCTCGAGCACATGGACGATGCGCTCGAAAGTGGCAACATGATCTACAACATCGGCAACCCGGACAACAACATCACGGTTCGAGGATTGGCTGATCTGGTGAAGGAGATGACGAACTCCGACTCGGAGGTCGTGTACGCCGATGCCAAGAAGATTCACGGCGAGCTCTACGAAGAGGCTGAGTCGTTCGAGAAGACACCAGTTCTGGCCAACGCTCCGGCGGTTGGCTGGAAGCCCAGCGTTGACCTTCGGGACCTGATCCAAGAAACGATCGAGTACTACCGTCCTATCGTTGAGGCTCGCCAGGCCGCTAGCGGTGCTTGATCTACGTCGTTGCAGCCGGGTTCTCGTCATCGCGCCTCACGCCGATGACGAGGCCCTTGGCTGTGGCGGGTTGATGGCTCGCCTGGCTGATCATGGGGCTTCGGTTCGCACGCTGTTCATGTCGGTTGATGGTTTCCATCACTACGGACTTGAGGGCGGCACCAGCTTCGATCAGCGGGTGGACGAGATCAACGATGTGGCCAAACTCTTGAACTTCGAGTGGGACATTCTCTACCCGGATCAGGACCTCATCGAGAAGCTGGACACGGTGCCCAAGCGCGACATCGTTGACCGTTTCGAAAAGGAGTTGAATCAGTTCGAGCCTGAGCTGGTTCTGATTCCCTCCGGAGCGGACTACGACCAGGATCATGTGGTGACATTTGATACCGCTTTGGCCGCGCTGCGCCCGATTTCACCAGTCTTCGGCAAATGGCTTGTGCCCAACATCGCGGTATACGAATCACCGAAGATCATGTGGTGGAAAGAGGCGATTCCCCGGCCGGAGTTGTTCATCGACATCAGCGACCACCTGGACCGCAAGCAAGAGGCGCTTGCCGCCTACGTGACCCAGGCCCGGCCGTCGCCCCACATCAGGGCACCGGAGTCAGTGGAGGCGCTGGCGTGTTTGCGGGGCAAAGAAATCGGCGTTGAGTTCGCTGAGGCCTACAAAGTTCTGCGAGCCGTCGTCTGATCCGCTGATCGAGATCTCGGCCGCACGGCAAATGTCGGCAGGCACGGGTAACTTGGACCCTAGTGGGCATCGTTGATGAGGATGTGGCCAGGGTAAGAAGCGAAAGCGATATTGTCGCTGTCGTCACGCAGTACACGCAGCTTCGACGCGTCGGCCGTCGTTTCACCGGTCTCTGCCCGTTTCATAGCGAAAAGACTCCTTCGTTCTCGGTCAACTTCGAAGAGGGGCTCTATCACTGTTTCGGCTGTGGTGTCGGCGGCGATGTCATCAAGTTCGCAATGGAGAAAGAGCAACTCGACTTTGTCGGTGCTGTCGAGTCCCTGGCTCATCGGGCCAACATCACGTTGCGCTACACCACCGCTGATGAGGGCAGCAGTCGACGGCGACGCTCGCAGCTTCAGGAGGTCGTAGCGAAAGCGGCTGGCTGGTACCACCACCGGTTGTTGACTGCCGAGGATGCCGGAGCGGCTCGAAGCTATCTCCGGTCTCGAGGCTACGACGGTGAAACCGTGCGTCGCTATCAGATCGGCTGGGCCCCCGACGGTTGGGACACGCTGGCGCGCTCACTCAAGATCCCCGATGATGATCTGGTCGACAGCGGACTCGGCTTCATCAATCGTCGGAGCCGCCAACAAGATGCCTTCCGGGCTCGCGTGCTCTTTCCCATTTTCGATGCCCAGGGGGCAGCCGTCGGGTTCGGCGGCCGAATCATGCCCGGCCATGACGGTCCGAAGTACAAGAACTCTTCCGAGTCAACGGTGTACGCCAAGAGTCGCCTGTTGTACGGCCTGAATTGGGCGAAGACGGCGATCGTCGAGGCCGACGAGGTCATTGTGTGCGAGGGCTACACCGATGTGATTGGGTTCGCCGTGGCTGGACTCGACCGGGCGGTGGCCACCTGCGGAACAGCGTTGACCGACGAGCACGTCAAGATGTTGCGTCGGTTCGCCCAGAAGGTGGTGCTGGCCTTCGACGCTGATTCGGCCGGTCAAGACGCCGCGGCACGTTTCTACGCCTGGGAGAAAGAACACGACATCGACGTAGCGGTCGCCGATCTCCCGGCGGGCCAAGACCCAGGGGACTTGGCCCGATCTGACCCGGACCGCTTAGTGGCCGCCATTGAGGGCGCCAAACCGTTCCTCGAGTTCCGGATCAATCGGGTGTTGGACGACGCCGACATGTCCAGCGCCGAAGGGCGAGCCAAAGGCGCAGAGCGGGCGCTGTCGATGATTCGCGAGCATCCCGATGCGCTGGTTCGTGATCAATACGTAGTGAGCGTGGCGTCTCGCTGTCGACTCGATCTGAATCTGCTGAGGGCGCAACTGAGCGCGGGGGAGCGATCCCAAACTCGGGCCCGACCTCGGTCTCAGGCGGTCGGCCGGGCCGGCCCTCACCAGAGCCCCGAGCTTGAGGCGCTGAAGTTACTGGTTCACCGTCGAGACGAGATGGCTGATCTGCTCTGCGGTGATCTCTTCGTCGATCCGCTGTGCGCAGCCGTGTACGAGCTTCTCCTGGCCAATGACGGTCTTCATGACGTGATGGTCACCGGCGGCCCCGAGGTGGCTGAACTCGTCCAGCGTCTCTCGGTCGACGAGTCCGAAGCCGAGCCGATGGATGTGGCGGCTCGATTGTGGGAGAATCTGGTGGAGATGGAGATGGCCTCGTCCAAAGAGATGCTCGGCCATGCAGATGCGGCGACACGTCCTCATATTTTCCGCCATCACACGTGGCTCCGGTTGCAGCTGGAGGATATTCGAAACCCCGGCCGACAGGCAGAGGTCATCGCCGAGTTGCTAGCTTGGTTGAGGGAAGGCGAAGATGAGGAACCGTCAAGCACTACCGAAGAAGGGGGCAGTTGAGCCAAGCCAGCGATAATGCCGCATCCGTAGCGCTTGGTGAAGAGGACAAGCAACGCCTGCTTCTTCGCTCCCGTTCTGGACGCCCGCTTACCACTGACGACGTTGTCGCCGTGGTTGCGGGAGTTGAGCTGACCCCTGATGTCCTAGCGGAGATCCGGGTTTTCATGGAAGAGAACTCCATCCCCTTCGATGAGGACCCGGTCGATCCGGCCGAGTTCGACGGCATCGGAGCCCGTCGAGTGCGTCGTAACGTCGACCCTGCCCGGGCGGCGGCCGCAGCGATGGCCCGAGCCAGCGGCTCATCAGACCCGGTCCGAATGTATTTGAAGGAGATCGGTCGAGTCCCGTTGTTGACCGCGGCTGAAGAGGTCTCGCTGGCCAAACGAATCGAAGCCGGCAACGAGTCGACGGCGATCGTGTCGGGTCTCATGGCTGATGGGCTCTGGAGCCAGGAGTCGAGAGATCGTCAACGGCAGCTGCGTCGTTCGGTAGCCGATGGGGACGCGGCAAGGATGGATCTCATCTCCGCCAATCTGCGCCTCGTGGTGTCGATCGCAAAACGTCACGTCGGTCGGGGCGTCGCAATCCTGGATCTTATCCAGGAGGGCAATTTGGGCCTGATGAGGGCCGTTCAGAAGTTCGACTACACCAAAGGGTTCAAGTTCTCCACCTATGCCACGTGGTGGATTCGTCAGGCGATCACTCGCGCCGTTGCCGATCAGTCACGAACCATCCGAGTGCCGGTTCACATGGTGGAGTCGATCAACAAGGTCATGCGGGCTCAGCGCTACCTGAGCGCCCGCCTGGAGCGCGACCCAACGGTTGCCGAACTGGCCAACGAGGTCGATCTGACCGTCGAGAAGGTCGAGGAGGTCCTACGTGTGGCCTCTCAGGACCCGTTGTCGCTTGACACCCCGATCGGTGATGAGGACGACACGTCGATGGCCGACTTCATTCCTGACAAGGGTGCTGCACCACTCGACCTGGCGGCAAGAAAACTGCTGATTCAAGCGGTGGAAGACGTTCTCGGAGATCTCTCCGATCGCGAGTCGGAGGTGGTCCGGTTGCGCTTCGGGCTCGAAGACGGCCGACCCCGAACGCTCGAAGAGGTGGGCCTGGCGTTTGGCGTCACCCGAGAGCGGATCCGGCAAATCGAATCGAAGACCCTGGCCAAGCTACGCCATCCGATTCGCAGCGACCGGCTCCGGGACTATCTCGACTAGGCCAATCCTGTTCTCTCCCGGGATGGCCCCCGGCAAGAAACCCTAAATCGGGCATCGAGTACGTTTTGTTCTTGGTATCCTGACGGTCGCTATCCGGGGTAGCTCAGTTGGCAGAGCAACTGACTGTTAATCAGTGGGTCGTGAGTTCGAGCCTCACCCCCGGAGCAACCGCCTGACCAGGCAAGACACCCTCTCACCATCAGGCGAGAGGGTTTGTTTTTGCCCCAAAATCCAGGAACCATCCAGGAATCAGCGGACTGAGTCTGGGGCGTATGTGCGGTTAATCCGTCATCTGCCTCGATCGCCCGATCTAGGTTCATGCGCTGGCAGTGAGTCTGGCTTGGCCCCATGTGGTTGCGGATCGAGGCGGTAAACGTAGACGTCTTCGATCAGAACTCCATTGATTGCGTTGTTTGTCAGTCTGACTCCGCCCACACCTGCCATTCGGACGAGCCGCGACAGTAGTTGGATCAGAGGGCTATCCATGCTCTCGACCGCGATCTCGTCAATCTCGATCGGGAATGCTGGCGAGAGTGCCCTGAGGACACCATGAATCTCGATGAAAGCGGCTGGCGTCTCAAGATCGGCCAGACCACCACCGGCGACGACGAACCACCAGCGATCCCGCTCAGGAATCCATATCCAGAATGCGGCCTCAGGTGTGAGCTCGGCTTCATCCAACGATGTTAGAACGATTCGACCGGCCCCAATATCAGGTTCGCTACTCACCAATGTGTCTTGATCCATGGGAGGACTCCGTCCTTCTGATCGCTGATTGCCGTCACAATCTCGCGTGCCTTGCTCTCACTCCACGTGCGGTATCGGGACTGTTCACTCCATTGTGTAGCTATTGCCCAGTTCGCACCAAAACTGGCGTTTGACCGCTTTGCCTCATTGGACTCTTCCTTGAGTCCTGCGAGCCTTGTGAGTTCGTCCAGATCATGAGTGTAGAGCTTGGACACTACCGACTTGTCAGGAAGGCAGTACGGCACGAGCGAC
>CALJMD010000164.1 GCA_937981915.1 uncultured Acidimicrobiales bacterium | reverse complement strand
GCTGGCCATTTCCATCGGGTGGACGTCTTCGGTTCCCAATGGAAGGGACAGGAATTCACCTGCGACATCACGCAGGGTGGAGATTCCCAGTCGACGAGCCGCCTGCACCACTTTGTCGTTACCGACAACCTGGCCTAAACGAACGAAGGCGCAGTTGTTGGAGGATCGGGTGACAGCGGCGATGCTGCCCCGACCGCGAAGGGAACCACCCACGGTGTAGTTCTCGCCGTTGGGCGTCCGGAAGGTACATGGGCCGTCGGCACGAACAATGTCATTGGGCGTGAAGCCAGCTTCGAAGAGCGCTGCTAATACGAACGTCTTCATTGAGGATCCAGGCTGACGTTCACCCTGGGTGGCCAGGTTGAACTTATCCCGCTCAAATTCTGGGCCGCCGACGAGCGCTCGAACCGCCCCTGTCTTTGAATCAACCGTGGCGATAGCAACGCTGTAGCCGGTGGACTCGTCCAGGTGCTCTTCTCGAGTAGCGAGGGCCGCTTCTTGAGCCTCCGGGTCAAAGGTCGTGTAGATCTTGAGACCGCCCCGATAGATAGCATCTCGACGCGAAGACTTGTCTCCTCCGAGAATCGAAGGATCTTCTTCCAGCAGGGTTAGCAAAGCCTGCTGAATGAAATAGTCGGTGGGTTTGATATCGAATGGCTGCTGGCGCTCTTCAGGTACCGGCGCAAACCCGTATAGCTCGGCCTCTTCCTCGGTGAGGTCGCCGGTGACGACCAAGCGGTCGAGTACAACGTTTCGTCGGGCTTTGGCTTCAGTCGGGAATCGGGTGGGGTCGAACTGCGTCGGGTTGCGAATGATCCCAGCAAGCAGGGCCGCTTCCGCCCAGCCCAGTTCGCCAGCGTCTTCGTAGCCCCAATACGTCTCCGCTGCGGCTTGGACACCGTAAGCACCGGACCCGAAGTAGACACTGTTGAGATACCGCTCAAGGATCTCATCTTTGGTCATCTGACGCTCGAGACGGAGAGCGTAGAACGCTTCAGTGCTCTTGCGGTTGAAGTTTTGGTCGCTGGTCAAAAGAGACAACTTCACCAGCTGCTGGGTGATAGTAGACCCTCCCTGGGCAATGCCTCCAGCGTTGATGTTTTCCACCAGCGCTCGGAATGTGCCACGGAGATTGACCCCGTTGTGATCGTAAAAGTCGGCGTCTTCGACCGCCAAGATTGCGTCGATGACCGGCTGGGGGACCTCATCGAGGCTGATCGGGTCCCGGTTCTCCGCCTCGGACAGGAAGGTGAGGAAGGTGCCGTCAGAGGCGAACATGGCTGACCGAACTGCCAGGTCCTCCAGCTCCAGGTCTGCCGCAGTGCCCTCGTGTGATGAGACGAAGGTTGTGAAGTGGGGCGCGGCCGTAACCGCTGCCGTGGAGGCCACCGCCGCAACGGCGATCATGACGATGCCCAGCGATGCCACACGCTTTATCAGCCGTAGCAAAATCACTGACTCATCGTAGCGCGACCTAGGTCGCCTGTAGGTTCACCCCGACGGGCAGATTCACCGTCTCCGGACGTACTGTCACTGGACGCTCCGGCCCGCATTGCATCTCGGATCGCCGCACGCCCCGCTCTTGTTGTAACCACACTTTCTTTTCGGCCGTGGGCGGCAACTTTGTAGCTGCTGCGGCTGGATCCAACGACGGCTTTAAGCGGTGACGTCTAGACCGACCTCAGGCCAACCCATGACGTCGAAGACGGCCGCCGCTCCCCCATTAATGTCGCCGGCGGGACGAATCGACAATCCAAGACGCGAGGTGGAGCGACCGGCGACGTTCCGCTTCTCGTTGACTGCGACGTTCAGCAGGACGATCGTCACGGTATGAACGCCGACGGTGACGTCGCCAGCGAACTCAATCGTCGGCCGCGGGTCGAGAACGGCGGCGGCCGCTTTGGCCACGGCGAGAACGTGACTGGAACCGTGCTCTGTGGCGGACAATGTCTTGCCGACCCGGAGCGTCGCAACATAGGTCGTTGGTTCATCATCGACATCGCTGACTTGGCTGGCGCTGCCAACGACACTGCCGCTGCCAACGACGCTGCCGCTGCCACTTCCAGGGTCGCTTATGGTCAGGCGCCCCGAGCCGTTGAAGGCACCGATTGGGGGTGACGTTTCACCGGTCGATCCGAGAACGGAAGCGACGGTTCGGAACGATTGCCAGAGCCCGTCCTGCTCATCAAGTGAGAGCGGCTCTTGGCTGTAGACAGCGGCGAAGACCGTGGCGCCCGCGTCGATGTGCCCCATCCAGGCCCATCCGTCGTGGAGTTGCTCCGACTTGAACGTCGACGTTGGCCTGCCGAATTCGTGGAACGTCAACTGCACACCCTGCAGGTAGGACCACAGCCTGCCGTGCAGTTCAAAGGCGGCCAGGCTGTCGTCGCGCCAGCTTGGAAGCGACCAGCTCCACAAGTCCGGGGCCAATGTGCCCACCCCTGCCTTTCCGGGAGAGGTGACAGATCCGTCGGAAGCCGAGATTCTGGCCAGAACGACATTGCCGCAGCGAAAGGACTCGCCGAGTACAGCCAGCGCGGTTCGCACCACGACATCCTCAACGCTTTGATTGGTTGTTGACGAGCCACCGAGAAGTTGATGTAGCCCCTTGGCACGCCGTTCGTTACCTGACGGGCGGAACAACCCGGCGCTCAGACTCTGACCCAGGCGATTCGGGCTGAACGTTGAGGATCCGGGGCGACTGTCTGTCGATGGTGGTATTGGAGGCGTGGACGGCGGCGCGCCGACTACGACGGCCGAATTCCGAGCTGAAGCGGATGAGAGTGAATGGCCGTTGAGGGTCTTCGGCGAAGCAGAACCGAGAGCTCGGCTCTGCCCCTGGGCGGTTCTAGGCGGGCGGATACGACCATGCTAGCCAGATGCCATTTGCGGCGCAGGGCCTATTTACACAAATAGGCAATTTGACTTCAGCCTCATTCACCTAATCATGGATTCAAAGTACCTGCCATTTATGTACATGATTCAACATTGATGTCAGGCTGCTCAGCCAGATCAACCTGTTCGACCATCTGGCGGATCTCGCTGGCGGGCACCCCGACGACCAGACCAGTCGTCTCGTCGACGGCTGCCACGATTGCTACCAGGCCGCCGTCGTCAGCAATGACGGGGCCGCCGGACATCCCGGGAGCAGCGGCTCCGTTCACCAGGACAACATCTCCTTCAAACCCATAGGCGCTGCCCGTCACCGAGAGTTGCGCTGACGCTTCAACTATTGCCACCTCTCGACCGAGCGGGAAACCTGCTACCACCAGCCGCTCACCGCGTGGCGGGAAGGTTTCGACAAGCGGCAGAACAGCAGCGTCGCCGGCCCAGCCTCCAACAGTTGATGAGTCGACAACAGTGGCCAGCGGTACCGCTACCGCCAGGTCGGCGCCGGGGTCGGACGCAACGACAACCATCAGTTCGGCAGAACCCGAATCGTCAACATGTACTGAGACCTCGCCGCCGCCGGAGACGACGTGATGGTTGGTCACTAGCATCGTCGTTCCTTGTGCCGCCACCAGAACCCCGGTTCCCGATGTGCGTCCTCGACATGACCGACTGATCACTTTGACTGCGGCTCGATCAGCCAGGCCTTCAAGATCGGCGATTGGCTTGCTGCGCCGAGGGCCCGACGGTTCCAGGGCCGCAACGCCAAGGACTGCGGCGTCTGATGCCATTGCGTCCGGCCCGGCGATGGTGACATCGGCGCTATCGAAGAGAATGCGACCACCGGCGGCCAAGACCGAGTCGACCAGGCCAAACCCAAAGCACACCAGGCCAGCCAACAAAATCCCGAGCGTTGCCAATCCTGTCCAACCGGGACTACGAGCAGGTGGTCGTCTGCGTTGGTGGCTACGCCGCATTCCAACGAAAGATACGGCACGTTTCGCCACCTGTCGCCGGTACGGGAGGATCGGCTGAGCACGGAGAGCACCCGGGTCCACCACCGCTTGAGTAGTTGTTCTCTTGCGTGCTGCCGACAGCGCTGATGACCGCATAGTTGAATATTTGTTTGGTACCGAATAAAGTTGCCGTTGTTCAGGGCCGCGGGTGATGGCTTCACCCTTGGCCGCAAGTCGGGACAGCCTTAGGAGAGGACCGATGATGAAACGTTTTGTAGCGCTGCTTGCCGTTCTGTCGCTGCTTACCGCAGCCTGCGGAAGTGATGACAGCACATCAACCAGTGGAGGTGGTGACGCATCAGGAGACGGTGCCGGGCTCGACATCGACGCCGTTTTGGCGGCTGATCTAGCCGACTGCGCCGATGCGCCTGAGGGCGACCCAATACGGGTTGGCATGGCCATGGACTTCTCTGACGTCGTCGGATTCGTCGACATTCCGGGATCCAATCTCGTTCCCTACGTCGCTGAGAAGATCAATTGCACCGGTGGCATCAACGGCCAACCGGTCGAGGTTCGAGTAGCCGAGGTCGGAAGCGATGCCGCTCTAGCTGCACAGGACTTGCTCGACTGGGGCGCCCACTTCCTTATTGGACCCCCGTTTGCTGACTTCGCTTTGCCGATCCTTCAGACCACCGACGGCAAGGTTCCGCTGTTCGTGGCCGCATCGACAGAACCGACGCTGGCTGACGCTTCAATCAACTCGTTCCTGGTGACGTTCGACGACGTCGGTATGTCATCGGCGGCAGCCCAGTGGGCGCTCGACCAGGGAATCACCCGCGCCATTGTGTTCACCGAAGGTGAGGGCATCCCCTACACCGGCGTCAACCCTGACGCTTTCGCTGCAGCCTTCACCGAAGGCGGCGGTGAAGTGGTAAGCACCCAGACCTACGTGTGGGCGGCTGACACCGACTTCTCGGCGCAGGTCAACGAGATCGCCGGTATGTCTGAGAACAACGAAGCGGTGTTCTCAGCCGCTCTTGGCTTCCAGGTCACCGCACTGCGTGGTCAGCTCGAAGGCCAGGGCCTCGATGGGTTGACCTACATCGGTACAGACGCTCTCGACGCCACCGGTATCCAGTTCGAGGACAACAATGAAGGTGTCGTGCACACACCGCACACCAGCATCAGCTCGGGCGATGCCATCGACACGCTGCTGGCGGACTACGAGGCTGACAAGGGCGAGGCGCTCGAAAGCCGCGGCTTCATGGCGCTGTACGTCGATTCGATGTTCCTCGGAATCCAGGGAGTCCTCGACTGTGGTTGCACCGACCCTGAGCAAATCGGCGCCGCCGTCGCCGAGATCTCCGGGTTCGATGGTCTCAGCGGCGAAATTACGTACGCCGGAACCAATGGCATCCCACCCAAGGCTGTTCCCATCAACCGGATCACCGACGGTGAGGATGTTCTCGTCGACACCATCGGCTAAGCGACACGGTTGACAGATCTGATTGGGGTCCGGCCGGGCGAGTGATCGCCACGGCCGGACCCATTTCCTCGGGTCACGGACCCGAACTAACGGCACTACGAGGCAGTCAGCCTCAAACGACGATTCACAACGAGCTCATGCTTCAGCTACACGGCGTCACAACTAAGTACGGTGCCATCTCTGCATTGCGAGAGGTGACACTTGAAGTAAACGCTGGTGAGGTGGTCGGTCTCATCGGACCGAACGGTGCAGGCAAGACGACGCTTTTGAACACGGTTGCCGGCCTTCTTCAGCCGTCAAACGGCACCGTGCAACTGGCCGGTGACGACGTAACCGGTACCGAGCCCGAGAACCTGCTTCGGCGGGGACTGGCCTTGGTTCCCGAGCATCGACGCATCTTCGTTGATCTCACCGTGGAAGAAAACCTGAGAATCGGCGGCGCCACGGTGAGCGGCGAACGTCGTCGTGAACTGCTCGATGACATGCAACAGCAGTTCCCGGTTCTTCGCTCGAAGTGGACGACGAGGGCCGGCTACCTTTCGGGGGGCGAGGCCCAGCAACTGGCCATCGCCCGTGCCCTGATGGCCGAGCCAAAGCTACTGATGATGGACGAACCCTCCTTGGGCCTCGCACCAATCCTGGTGGACATGGTCTTTGATCTCATCTCATCGCTTCGGTCAAACGGTGTAACCCTGTTGGTCGTCGAACAAAACGCCCAGCGGATGTTGGACATCGCCGATCGGGCGTACGTGCTGCGTTCCGGACAAGTCGTTTCGGAAGGCACAGGAGAGGAACTTCTCGGACGCAGTGACCTCTTCGAATCGTTCGTCGGGGGGTCGGCTTGATCGAGCTCGCTCAAAACCTCATCGACGGACTCGGCCGCGGCAGCATCTACGCACTGCTGGCTCTCGGAGTCGCCGTCATTTTCGGCGTAATGCATCTCCTCAACTTCGCCCACGGTGAAATGATCACGGTCTCCGGCTACGCCGCATTCTGGGCGCTTGGCGCCGGGTGGTCATGGACCGTTGTCGTGCCGCTGATCCTCGTCGTTTCGGTGGTCACGTCCCTGCTGATAGAGCGTCTGGCCTTCAGCCGGGTTCGCGGTGCCCCTGACTTCACCTTGTTGCTCACCTCGTTTGGTGTGCATTTCCTGGTATCGGCTTTGCTGTTGCTATACGTCTCGGCATCAGTCAAGAACTACTCGCGACCCGGATGGGTTGCTGACACCTGGTCGCTCGGATCGCTGCGGATTGAGGTGTTCGACACCGTCGTAATCGTGATCACCATCATCACGTTGCTGGCCACCACTGCGCTACTGCAGCGCACGATGTTTGGCTTGGCTCTCCGGGCTGCCGCCGCCGACTTCGACACGGCAAGGCTGATGGGCGTCCGTTCAAACTCGGTGATTCGAGGAGCATTTGCTCTATCCGGGCTCCTGGCCGGTATCGCCGGTGTGTTTTGGTTAATGCGGGCCGGCAGCACCAACCCGACCGCAGGGATCGACCCGATGCTCAAGGGAGTCTTGGCCGCACTCATCGGAGGCTTGGGAAGTCTTCGAGGTGCCGTCCTCGGTGGTTTCGCCCTCGGCTTGGCGGAGGTTCTTCTACGGTCGTGGCTGCCGAACAGCCTCGCCAGTCTCACTGAGGGTGTCGTCTTCGCTCTGATCGCCCTGTTATTCATCTTCCGTCCGCAGGGTCTGATTTCCGTAACCCACGCCGAGCGGGTCTGATCGGATGGAACGAGTGGGTGGAATGTTCCCGAATCCCGGACGAGACATCGGGTTTTCCGCGGTAGGAGCCATCGGCTTGTTCGCCCTCCTAGCCGGGGGTGGCTTGCTCTACCAGTTGATCATTGGAACCGGCTCCGCCGAGCGTCTGGTCACCACCATGCTGATCGACGCGATAATTGTGATCGGCATCCAGATCTATGTCGGCAACACCGGAGTTTTGTCGTTCGGTCATGTCGGCTTCGGCGCCATCGCCGGCTACTCGTTCGCTCTGTTTGCTATACCCCCAGAGGAGAAAGTCAAGCGCATCGCCGATGCCCCATGGGGTTTGGTTGACGTATCGGTCAATCCTTGGATTGCCATGCTGGTGGCAACGTTGATCACTGTGGCTGTGGCAGTTGTCATCGGGGTCGGGCTGGCACGTTCGGGCGCCGAATCGGGAGCCGTGGCGGCCACTGTCATCACGTTGGCTTTGTTGTTCGTAACCCACGAGGTCGCCCGTAATTGGCCTGACGTGACCGGCGGTGACAGAGCCGGTCTGTCCTTCCCGATCGGCGGATCGCTAGATAGCCGCGTGCCCATCTACGTGAGTCTGCTGGCAGCTCTACTGATTGCCCGTTGGTATGCGCAGAGTCGAAGCGGACGTCTCGCCGTTGCCGCTCGTGAAGACAACTTGGCGGCCAGAGCAATGGGGGTAAATCCCCTGGTGCAACAAATGGCCGCCCTCCTCATTTCGGTTGCCATTGTCAGCGTCGGGGCCAGCCTGAAGGTGTACGAGGAGGGCTCGATCCTCCCGGACAACTTCTTCTTCAACTACACGCTCCTGACCTTGGTGATGTTGATCGTCGGAGGTCGAAACGGAGTTACCGGCGCCGTCGTAGGAGTCATGGTCATGACGGCGGGCCGAGAGCTGACCCGACGACTGGGCCAAGACGGCTACGAGCTCTTCGGGTTGGGGCTGGATGACGCCCCGTTGGACTGGATCTTCCGAGAAAACTTGCAAATGGTGTTTCTGGGACTCGCCATGCTCGGCTTCATGATCTGGCGGCCAGCCGGATTGCTGGATGACCGGGAGTTCGACGAGTGGCTGCAACGCAAACTGGGATCTCGCGGAGCGATGACGACAGACCAGCCCGCCCCCCTTCCTGAACTGACCGACATTCCGCACGCCAGCCTGGCAGTCGACGACGTTGACGTTCGCTTCGGTGGCTTTCAGGCACTGGCGGGAGCCGGCCTGGAAGCAGCGTCGGGTGAGATTGTCGGCCTGATCGGCCCGAATGGTGCAGGCAAGACCACGCTCGTCAACGTCATAACCGGCTTGGTCGAACCAACGGCCGGGACATTCAAGCTTGATGGCAGCGACGTCACCGTGCTGGCACCGTTCGAACTAGCCAGGAACGGCTTGGTTCGAACCTTTCAGAATCTCCGTTTGTTCGGTGCCCTAACGGTCCGGGAAAACGTTGAAGTGGCCGCGATGATCGCCCAACAGCACCGAGCCGAACGAACACTTCGCGACGCCGACGACTTGATCGCCGAGGCCGGACTCTGGGACCTGCGAGACCGCCGAGCGCGAGAACTGGACTACGGGAACTCCCGTCGGCTGGAGTTGGCCCGGGCGGCTGCCCTCGCTCCGGCCTTTCTTCTTTTGGATGAGCCGACGAGTGGCATGAGTGACGAGGAATCGCTGGCCATGGTCGAACAGGTCAGACACATGGCGGCAACGGTCGGTGCCGGGGTGCTTGTCATTGATCATGACCTGGCATTCATCACCGGTATTTCCGACCGCATCTACGTTCTTGACCAGGGCCGAATCATCGCCAACGGCTCGCCGACCGAGGTTCAAGCCGACCCTGCGGTACAGGCCGCATATCTAGGTTCGGGCACTTCTTGACGAGCGGTACTGATACGCGCTCGTCGATTGCAAAGAATAGACCGTCGCAAAAACCGAAGTGAAGAAGATCATGATTGACCGGAGCCACGAGCAACACGACGTCATCCGAACCGAGGTTCGCCGGCTGTGCGACAAGTACGGCAACGAGTACTGGCGAGGCCTTGAACCCAACCGCTACCCGGAGGAGTTTGTCACCGAACTCACGACTCAGGGATGGCTGGGATCGCTCATTCCCGAGCAATACGGCGGAGGGGGGCTGAGCCTCGGCGGAGCATCCGTCATCTTGGAGGAGATCTCCGCCAGCGGTGGGAACCCGTCGGCTTGTCACGCCCAGATGTACGTCATGGGAACCGTGCTGCGACACGGAAGCGACGAGCAAAAAGACCACTATCTCCCGATGATCGCCGATGGACGCAAACGGCTCCAGGCGTTCGGGGTTACTGAACCGGCAGCCGGTTCGAACACGACTGCCATCCGCACCAAAGCGGAACGAGACGGCGACATCTACCGCATCAACGGCCAGAAGATCTGGACGTCCCGGGCCGAGTACTCCGATCTGATGGTGCTGCTGGCTCGGACAACCCCGGCGGACGAGGTCGAGAACCGACTCGAAGGCCTCTCGGTCTTCCTACTTGAGATGCGTGACGCCGACGGCAACCTTGTTCCCGGGCTGACGGTCAACCCCATCGAAACGATGATGAACCACAACTCCACCGAGGTGTTCTTCGACAACGTGGAGATCCCGTCTTCGGCCCTGGTCGGCACGGAGGGGCACGGGTTCCGTCACATTCTCGACGGCATGAACGCCGAACGTATTCTCATCGCCTCGGAATGCATAGGTGACGGTCGCTTCTTTTTGGAACGAGGATCCAGCTACGCCCGCGAGCGCGTCGTCTTCGACCGCCCGATCGGACAAAACCAGGGCGTTCAATTCCCGTTGGCCAAGGCCCATATTCAAGTTGAAGCTGCGGACCTGATGAGGTGGAAGGCCGCCGACTTGTTCGACTCCGGCCAGTCCTGCGGTGTGGAGGCCAACATGTCTAAGCTTTTGGCCTCCGAGGCATCGTGGGCGGCCGGAAACGCTGCGCTCGACACTCATGGGGGCTTCGGGTTTGCCGCCGAGTACGACATCGAGCGGAAGTTGCGGGAAACCAGGCTGTATCAGGTGGCACCGATCAACAACAATCTGATCTTGGCCTTTGTCGGCCAGAAGTGTTTGAACCTACCGAAGAGCTACTGACAGGGGTCCAACCGTTATGCGCGCCATGGTTCTTGAGCGGCACCAACAGCCGCTGGTACTCACACGTGATAGGGACGTCCCTACAGCCCCCGACGGGCGAAGTGGCGGTCTGGTGCTGAACGTAACCGCCTGCGGAGTCTGCCATTCTGATCTTCACGTTGCCGACGGCGACTTCGGGGCTCCCCCACCAATCGTTCTCGGGCATGAGATAACGGGCGTCGACCCGAACCTGGGTCCGGTCATGGTCTACGCCCCATGGGGATGCGGAAACTGCAGACAATGCTCGGAAGGCGAAGAGATGATCTGCTCGGACTCGATGGAAGCGGGTCTGTTCACCAACGGCGGCTATGCCGACCAGGTGTGGGTTCCCAACGCACGGTACCTCGAGCCCCTCGATGGGCTTGACCCGTTCGCTGCGGCACCGCTGGCCTGCGGTGGCTTGACCGCCTATCGAGCTGTCCTGCACGGTGTCGAGCGACTCCGACAGTTGGGCTCCGGCGGACGAGCGCTAGTGATCGGGGCCGGAGGTCTCGGCCAGTACGCCATCGGCTTTCTTCGTTTGTTGACCGATGCCACCGTCACCGCCATGGATCGGTCGCCGGACAAGCGCACCACCGCCGTTTCACTGGGTGCGGCTGACGCTGTCGAACAACCCGTCGAAGGGCAGCTGTTCGATGTTGTCATAGACTTTGTCGGCGTCGACGCGACGGTGCAGGCAGCTACTCGGCATGTGGCCAAGCGCGGAGTGGTGGCCGTCGTAGGTCTAGGTGGAGGAACGACCCCATTCGGGTTTGGCGCGGTCCCGCTGGAGACAACCTTTGTGGCCAGCGTGTGGGGCACTCGTGGTCAGATGACGGAGCTGCTCGATTTGGCCCGGAAAGAATCTTCGCTGCTGCTTCCGGTAGAGGTTATGCCGCTCATTCAGGCTCAGAGTGCGCATGACCGACTTCGCTCTGGCGAGGCCCGCGGCCGCCTCGTACTGGATGTAGCGACCGGCAACGAATCCGACAGCCGCAACGGAGGGCACAACCAATGACCCCGAACATCACCGACTCCGATCTGTACTTGAACGGCATTCCCCATGACCGCTTGGCCGAGATCCGGGCCCTGGACGGCATTGCCTGGCACCCCTACGGCGATGACGGCTTCTGGGCTGTCTGTCGCCACGATGACGTCAAAGTCGTCTCCAAAGACTCCGACTCGTTCTCTTCGGCTATAGGCCACACCAACCTGTGGGACTTGGAAGCTGACGCGTTGGAAGCCCGTCGATCCCTGATCGACACCGACGCCCCCGACCACACCCGCCTGCGTCGTCTCGTCGCCTCGTCGTTCACTCCCAAAAACATCAAACGGTGGGAGGAGACCGTTCGCGACATCACTGTCGAACTGTTGGATAATTTCGTCGTGGCCGGTGAATGCGACTGGGTGGCAATGATGGCCGCTCCCCTGCCAATCCGAGTCATCCTCAACATGCTCGGTGTTCCTCTGGAAGACGCCGACTATCTGGTCGAGCTGTCCAACTATTTGGTGGAAGGCACCGGCGAGACGCAGTCCATCCCGCCCGACGCCTTTGGCAACACCACCGAGCTTCGCCTGCTGCCGTTCAACAGCCCGGCCAGTCACGCCCTGTTCGAATACGGTATGAAACTGGGCGAACAGCGACGCCGAGACCCTCAAGATGATTTGGTAACCGCCCTTGTTCAAGTCGAAGAAGAGGGTGATCGCTTGGGGGCCGGTGAGTTCCGCAACCTGTTTCACCTCCTGGTGTTTGCCGGCAACGAGACCACGAGAACGGCTCTTAGCCATGGAGCGATGGCGCTGGCCGAATTCGGCGATCAATGGGAGCGCGTGCTCGAAGACCCGACCCTGATTCCCTCGGCCACCGAAGAGATCTTGCGCTGGGCAACGCCGGTAATGCACATGCGGCGCACGACCAGCCGGAACACCGAGTTGGCCGGTACCGCAATCGAGGCGGGGCAAAAGGTGGTCATGTGGTACAACTCAGCCAACTATGACGAACAGGTCTTCAATGACCCGTATGCCTTCGACGTCGCCCGAGTGGACAATCGCCACTTCGCCTTCGGGGGTGGCGGGCCACACTTCTGCCTCGGTGCGTTCCTGGCTCGATTGGAGATCACGGTTCTACTGGAGGAAATGGTGAAACGTCAGGTCACACTTCAACAGGTCGGACACGCTGAGCGAACCCCCTCCAATTTTGTGCACGGCGTGCTGTCCGTCCCCATGACGGCCGGTTGAATCCGGGCGAACCTACTTTCCTTTGGAGATCTTCGTGGCTGCTTCACCTGACACCGATTCGACGGAACCCGAACAAGAACCCACTCGAGAACCGTCCGACTCCGACAACCCGGATCAGGCCGCTGACGGCGTGTATCTCGCTGTTGACGCCAACCGCTGTATTGGCGCCGGGCAGTGCGAGATGCTGGCGCCCGAACATTTTCGGGTTGACGACGATTCGGCGTTGGCAGAGTTTGTCGGGCAAGATTCACTACCGCTAACGGAAGCTGAGCTTCTGATAGACCGATGCCCGAGCGGAGCGCTTGGCATCAGAAGTGAGATTGTTGACGTCAACCAGGACGGCGATCCGGACTGAGCGTCGGTGTCTACGAAGCTGAATAACTAATCAAGAGGTAGTGCAATGAAGTCTGATGCGCAGGTTGTTGTCATCGGCGGCGGTGTTGTGGGCGCCAGCGTCCTGTATCACCTGACCAAGAACGGCTGGACTGATGTCGTTCTCTTGGAACGAACCGAACTGACGGCAGGTTCTACGTGGCATTCTGCGGGCGGCATGCACACGCTCAATGGCGACCCGAACGTGGCGAAACTTCAGCAGTACACGATCGAGTTGTACAAAGAAATCGAGGAGATTTCCGGACAGGACTGCGGTATCCACGTCACCGGCGGAGTGATGCTGGCCGACACCCCAGAGCGGCTTGACTGGCTGCGCGCCACCCACGCCAAGGGCCGTTACCTGAACATGGAAACCGAGTTGATCTCGGTGGCCGAAGCCAAGGAACTGCAGCCGATTTTCGAAGAGCAGTATTTCGTCGGCGCAATGTGGGATGCCAACGAGGGCCACGTCGACCCGACCGGCGTCACCAATGCTTACGCCAAAGCAGCCCGCCAGAACGGGGCTGAGGTGCACCGAAATACCTGGGTCAGGGATCTGACTCGGGCCGTCGACGGTGGTTGGGACGTCCACACGATCGACACCCCCACCGGAGAAGACAAGGGCGTCATTCACTGCGACCACGTGGTCAACGCTGGGGGCCTGTGGGCACGCGAGGTCGGCAGAATGGTGGGCCTTGAGCTGCCGGTGTTGGCCATGGCTCATCAGTACATGCTTACCGAAGACCTGCCCGAGGTCGCCGAGTACAACGCCACTCACGGCCGCCAAATGTGTCACGGCATCGACTTCGCCGGAGAGGTCTACATGCGCCAGGAGGGCGGCGGTCTGCTGCTCGGAACCTACGAGCACTACGGCATTCCCTGGTCGCCCAAGGAGACGCCGTGGAACTTCGGTATGCAGCTTCTGCCACCGGATCTCGATCACTTGGCCCCTCACCTTGAGACGGCGTTCAAGCACTTCCCCATCTTCGCTGAGCGGGGCATCAAGACGGTCATCAACGGACCGTTCACGTTCGCCCCTGACGGCAACCCACTGGTTGGCCCCGTCCGTGGGCTTCCAGGCTTTTGGTCGGCCTGTGCCGTGATGGCGGGCCTCAGCCAGGGGGGCGGCGTGGGCTTGGCATTGGCCAATTGGATGACCGATGGCGATCCCGACCACGACATTTGGGGCATGGACATTTCCCGTTTCGGTGACTACGCAACGATGGCGTGGACTGATGCCAAAGTTCGGGAGAACTACGGGCGACGTTTCCGAATCACGTTTCCCAACGAGTTCCTGCCCCAGGGCCGGACGCTGCAGACCAGCCCTATCTACGACCGCTTGGCCGACGCCAACGCGGTGTGGGGTGACTCCTATGGCCTCGAAGCAGCTCAGTGGTTCCAGGCCGAAGGTGAGGAGCCCTCAGAGGACGTCACCTTCTACCGCTCGAATGCATGGGATCAGGTGCGAGCGGAGACACTCAACGTTCGTGAGAACGTCGGACTAATGGAATCAACGGGCTTTTCGAAGTTCGTGTTTTCCGGGCCGGGGGCTCGAGAATGGCTCGACCGGCTTTTGGCCGGACGCATTCCCAAGGCGGGTCGAATGGCCTTGACCCCGATGACCAACATCAACGGCAAGTTGATCGGCGACGTGACAGTGGCCTGTCTGCCCGCCACTCCCGGCGTGGCCGAGGGACCGTTCGACTCGTTGACCGGCGGGGCCACTGGCAACGTGACGGCTGACGGTGAGCGCTTCATGATGTTTGGTTCCGGCATCGCCACCCGGTACTACCAGCGTTACTTCGATTCGCTGTTGCCCGTCGACGGTTCGGTCTCGTACCGGACGCTGGGTTACGAAATGTGTGGCCTGTCGATTGCCGGGCCGAACAGCCGCCAACTTCTGGAACAGATGACCGACGTGGACGTGTCGTCCGACGCCTTCGGTTTCATGACCTTTCGACGTCTCACCCTCGGGTGGGCGCCGGTCTGGTGTGGCAAAGTCTCGTTCACCGGCGACCTGGGATACGAGTTCTGGATGCCGGCCAGTTACCAACGGTACGTGTTCGACCTGATCGTCGAGCAGGGTCGAGACTTGGGGTTGGGGCTGTTCGGTTTGAAGGCCCTTGATTCGCTCCGCCTGGAGAAGAGTTTCGGCTCGTGGGCCAGGGAGTACCGCCCGATCTACAACCCGTTTGAGGCGGCGTTGGACCGCTTCGTTCGACTCGACAAAGAGTTCATTGGCCGTGATGCGCTCGAAAAGGTCAAGGCCGAGGGGCCGGCTCGCCGCCTCTGCACATGGATCGTCGATGTACCCGAGGGACCTGACGGCGCTGATGTGATCGGCGATGAGCCGATCTGGCTGAACGGTGACGTCGTCGGTTGGGTGACGTCGGGCGGCTTCGCTCA